>JBHIAB010000042.1:0-19472 GCA_046758385.1 Methylomirabilia bacterium
GGCGGCCACCCCCCTCAGGGGGGACGGCTCCGCATCCTGATCATTGACGATGAGGCCGATGTGCGGGTGACATTCCGGGACATCGTCGGGGTGGCGGGGCATGAGGTGTGGGAAGCCGAGAACGGAGCTGAAGGGCTGGAGCTTTTGGAGCGCCAGTCGGTGGATCTGGTGTGCACTGACCTGGGGATGCCGGGCATGACTGGATGGGAGGTGGCCGATCGCGTGAGGGGCCGGTGGCCTGAGCTGCCAGTGGCGCTCATCACAGGCTGGGGCCCGCGCGTCGGGCCCGAGGAGTTGAAGGCCCACGGGGTGGACTTGCTCATCACCAAGCCGTTTCAGGTGAAGGCGCTCCTCGGGGCGCTCTCGGATTTCAGACCGCTGGCAGAGGTGGGTGGGATCTGAAGAGTTTCTCTCCCCGTGAAACTCTTTCTTTCACACTCCCCGCCGCGGGATCAGGCTCATCGCCCGCTCGGCGAGCGCCGCGATGGTGAGGGACGGGTTCACGGCCGGGTTGGCCGAGACGGCGGACCCGTCGATGACGTAGAGGCCCTCGTAGCCGAAGACGCGGTGGCGCGAGTCGATGACGCCCGTCTCCGGCGAGTCGCCCATGCAGCAGCCGCCGAGGATGTGGGCGGTGGTGGGGATGTTGAGCAGGGTCTCGGTGATGAGGCTGACGGGGAGCCCGTCGATCTTCCGCGCCACGCGGTTCGCGAGGTCGGTCGCCTCGGGGATCGACGCAGTGGGCGCCGCGTCCTCGGTGAGCGACGTCTTCATCGTCGTGCGCAGGCCGGCCATGAGCGAGCGGCCGAGGCGCAGGCGTAGCGTCCCCTCCAGCGCCTGCATGTAGAGGACGATGATGCTGTACCGGGCGAGGTCCGGGACCAGGAACGCCCTGAGGACCTTGAGCGGACGGCGGGCGACGGTCGCGACCAGTCGCGCGAGGCGCGCGAAGGCGTTCCCGCCCCCCACGTGAGGCAAGAGCAGCAGGCGCCAAAAGCCCGAGCCAGCGGAGTAGCGTACCGGCTCGAGGTGAGAGTGCTCGCCGGTGTGCACGATCGAGCCGACCGCGATCCCCTTGGACAGGTCCTGATCGCGGCGCTCGGTCACCACGCCGATCAGTGCCTCCGAGTTGGTGCGCACGAAGTCGCCGAGCCGGTCGGAGAGCTTCGGCAGCCCCTGCGGGTCGGCTTTGAGGGGCAGGAGGAGCCTCACCGTCCCGAGGACGCCGCCGGCGAAGACCACGTTCTCCGCCGTCCAGGCACGTGGGTGGCGGCCGAGAAGCGAGGCGCCCTCAAGGGCCTCCACGCGGTAGCCGTCGGGGAGCGGCCGCACCGCGGTCGCCTCCGTGTCCGCCTCGATGACCAGGCCCTTCCGCTCCGCGAGGTACAGGTAGTTCTTGTCCAGGGTGTTCTTGGCGCCGAAGCGACAGCCGAGCATGCAGCCGCCGCACGAGTTGCAGCCGGCGCGGTCGGGCCCTTCCCCGCCGAAGTACGGGTCGGGGACCGTCCTGTCAGGATCGCCGAAGAACACCGCAACATCGGTGTGCTGGAAGGCGTCGACCCGGCCGATCTCCTCGGCGATCTGTCGCATGACCTCATCTAGGAACGTCCGGTTGGGGTTTCGGGTGACGCCCAGCATCTGCCTGGCCGTCTCGTAGTGGGGGGCGAGCTCCCGCTTCCAGTCGGCGAGGTGGGCCCAGGAGGAGGCCGCGAAGAAGTCGTCCTTGGGGATGGGCAGCGCGTTCGCGTAGACCAGGGAACCACCGCCGACGCCGACGCCGGAGAGGATGGTGACGTGGCGGAAGAAGGTCATGCGGAAGAGCCCGCGAAACCCGACCCCAGGCAGCCAGAGCCACCTCTTCAGCTCCCAGTTGGTCTTGGGGAAGTCCGCCGGCCCCAGGCGCCGGCCCTTCTCCAGGAGCAGGACCCGGTAGCCCTTCTCCGTCAGGCGCAGGGCAGAGACGCTGCCCCCGAAACCCGAGCCGATGATGATCCAGTCGTAGTCCAAATCAGGCGAAGCGCCTCAGATCACTACCGAACGCACGCCGTACGGCCTTTTGTAATGGGGTCTACTCGTGGGTAGTATACCCCAGAGCAGACTTGCGAGCCCGGGACGCCCTCGCCCCGGATAGCCCGGCCGTTATCCGCCGCTGCCGGGGCGCTGAGTGGCAATGAGGCGGGGAGCTTGCGGCGAAGAGCGGCGCCCATCGCTTGACAGCCTCCCGGACCCCGCCTAGACTCCCTGCAGATATCACGACTTCATCGCCCAACCGTCTTGGGGAGGCAACGATGTCCCTCGCGCTGAGGTCTGTCGCGGCTGTGTACATCGTCGGGGAGGTGCGACATGATGACCGGTGAGCAGTATATCGAGAGCGTGCGAAGCCTGAAGACCGAAGTTCACTTCATGGGTGAGCGGGTGGGCAATGTTGTCGATCACCCGGCGATCCGCCCCCACATCAATGCGGCCGCGGCCACCTACGATCTGGCTCGTGATCCCCAGCACGCCGACCTGGGTTCGGCCATCTCCCACCTCACGGGCCGCAGAATCAATCGCTGGACCCACATTCCCCAGGGGCAGGATGACCTGGTGAAGAAGGTCAAGATGCTGCGCGCCGTCGGCAGGATGACGGGCACATGCTTCCAGCGGTGCGTGGGGATGGATGCTCTCATTACGCTGTACAGCGTCACCCACGACATCGATCGCAAGCACGGGACCGACTACCACGAGCGGTTCCGGCGGTTCCTGATCGAGACCCAGGATCGGGACCTCATGTCCGGCGGCGCCATGACGGACCCGAAGGGCGACCGGTCGAAGGCTCCACACGAGCAGCACGACCCGGATCTCTTCGTCCGGATGGTCGAGCGCCGCTCCGACGGGATCATGGTCCGCGGCGCGAAGATGCACCAGACCGGCGCCGTAAACTCGCACCAGTTCATCCTGCTTCCGGGTCAGGCCCTGGGGCCGGAGGACCGGGATTATGCGGTCGCGTTTGCCGTGCCGGCCGACGCCGACGGGGTGATCCAGGTCTTCGGGCGTCAGGTGAACGACAGCCGGAAGTGGGAGGGCGTCATCGACCAGGGCAACCAGGCGTATGGGGTGGTCGGCGGCGAGGCGCTGGTGATCTTCGACAACGTGTTTGTTCCCCACGAGCGGGTCTTCATGCTGGGCGAGACGGAGTTCGCCACGCCCATCGTCGAGCGCTTCACCGGCTACCACCGGCAGAACTATGGCGGCTGCAAGAGCGGGAACCTGGACGTGCTGGTCGGGGCCACGGTGGCGGTGGCGGATATGCAGGGCACGGCGAGAGCCTCACACGTCCGCGAGAAGCTGGCGGAAATGGCTCACCTGGTGGAAACCATGTACTCGGGGGCGCTGGCGTGTAGCTACGAGTGCGGGAAGCTCGGATGCGGCACGGCCCTGGTGGACTTGCTCCTGGCGAACACGGCCAAGCTCAACGTCGCCCGGTACTACCCCGAGGTCACCCGTCTCGCGCAGGACATCGCGGGCGGGTTCGTCGCCACGACCCCGTCCGAACGGGAGCTTGAGAACCCTCGGGTCGAGGCGTTCATCCGCAAGTATTACCAAACGCGGCCGGACAGGCCCGCGGAGGATCGGATCCGGATCGGGCGGCTCATCGAGAACATGACCGGCGCCACGCCGATCATCGAGTGCATGCACGGCGCGGGCTCGCCCCAGGCGCAGAAGGTCGTCATCCAGCGGCAGGTGGATTGGGCCGAGCGAGCGCGGCTGGCTGCGCGGATCGCCAGGATCCCGTCTGGACGGCCGCATTAGCCAGGCGCTCGGAGCAGAGGAAGCGCTGCTGGCGATCTCTACTGACCGCGGGAACCGCACCATGAAGACCGGAAGCCTTCAGGTCGAGGCGCCCGTTTAGCCTTCTATCCCCAGGCACGCTACCGCCGTGAACGGTAAGATCTTCCTGGGGGGGAGGCGCTCAGTGGAAGAGCACCCCCCCTGAAGACATTTTCCTGAGCGCCGGTGGGCCCTTGGCGCCCGTGGCATTTTGAGGGTTTTCCCACAATCTGGGCACCGACATGCGCCCAGAATCTAGGCATTGACAAACGGCTCCTCGCCGCATAGCGTGTGTGATCCTGAAGGGAGCCGAAGGAGTTTTGGGGGTGGGGTGACATGGGTGCGACAGCGACGCCGACAGCGACTCCACTTTTGGTACGCTTCGAGCAGCAGTTTGACCCGGAGCCGAATTCTGGCTGTTGGATTTGGACGGGGGCCCGGGGGAAGTGGGGACATGGCAGATTCAAGGATGGAGAAAGAGTTATGGCTGCACACCGCTTTGCCTATCTGAACTATGTGGGCGATGTCCCGGATGATCTGGTCATAGTTCACAAGTGCAAGAATCCCGCTTGCGTGAACCCAGCGCATCTTGAGGCTGTGACCAGACGGGGAAACCCCAGCGATGCGCAAACCACATTTCACGCCGGAAACGGGTCGAAGACTCATTGCATAACCGGACACCCCGTGGATGCAGTCCCTGTGATCGTGTCAAAGGGAGACGAACCTGTGGGGCTTGTGAGCGCCGGCGTTGCCAAGGAATCGTCACGCAAAGGCGGTGGGTCAAAGGTCTTGATGGTCCTCCCTTGGGCCCTCTTTGCCGCCACCCTGGGGCTGGCATTCGCCTTCTACATGGTATCTGAGGAGCGCGAGCGCCATTACGTGGCGCGATTGAAGATGGCCGTAGCTCGGCAGGAGTTCTTGCGAGAGACCATCTACGTTCTGGAGCCCAACAAGCTCAAGACCCATGACGCGATGCTCAAGGCGCACAACGTGCTGAAGAAGAGTGACGAGAACGGCCTGTCCCGCCAGCCCGGGCAGGGTGAGCGCCGTTGAGCCAGCCGGCTGGGAGCGTCAAACCGACTTCCAAACTTTCCCGCCACGGATCGGGCTCCTGAGCCTCAGGCGTTGAGCCGACGGACAGGGTTCCGCAGGGTGCCGATCTGGTCGATGGTGATGCTGACGACATCGCCCGGCTGTAAGGCATGCTCGTCGGGCACCAGGATTCCCGTCCCCGTGGAGAGCACCGTGCCCGGCGGGACCGGGTTGTAGCGCGTAAGCCAATCGACGAGCTCGTCGCACCGGCGTTTGAGGTCTCCTGTGCTCGCCCGCCCTTCGTAGATCAGTCGGCCACCCCGCTCGATGGCACACCGGATGGTGAGGGAGTGAGCGTCCGGGACCGTCTGGGGAGTTGCGATCACCGGACCGAGGGCAAAGCTTCCCGAGAAGACCTTCGACTGCGGCAGGAAGAGCGGGTTCTCACGCTCGATATCCCATGCGGAGAGGTCGTTGCCGACGGTGTAGGCGACGATCTTGCCGCCGATGCCGACGACACATCCCAGCTCGGCCTCTACTGCGGTGAGCGTGGAGTCTCCGCGAAGGCCGATCGGCGCGTGAGGGCCGGCGCAGCGGGAGGCGGTGGCCTTGAAGAAGAGCTCGGGCCGTTCGGATTCGTAGACGTAGTCGTAGATGCCCTTCGTCCGGCCCGTCTCGCCGGTCTCGTGCTCGGTGTAGTACTCGGCGCTCCGTCGGTACGTGATCCCGGCACCCCAAACCTCGGGCGGGTCGAGGGGTGCGAGGAGACCCGGTCGGCGCCCGCCCGGCGCGCGGTCGAGCGCTGTCCAGCTGTAGCGAGGGCGTCGCGGCGCTCGTGCCAGCCGCCGAGCTAACCGCTCGATGCCGGCCCCGGTGCGGCCGCGCACGAGAAGGTCGAGGACGGAGACGATGTCCTCCTGCCGGGTGGTAATGTCGATTGCTGTGTCCCCCTCGACCAGGCCGACTCGCCGGCCGGCGCCAGGGGTCTGGAACTGACAGAGCTTCATAGCTGCCCTCCTACCTCGGGCTGCGCGGGCTGCCCGATCCCGTATCTTCGCGCCCAGCCCAGGCCCACGACGGTTCCCCCCCGCGGGCGGTATTCACAGCCGATCCAGCCCGCGTATCCCAACTCGTCCATCAGGCCGAAGAGATAGGGATAGTGGATCTCACCCACATCGGGCTCGTGCCGGCCTGGGGTGCCCGCGATCTGAACGTGCTTGGTCCAGCCCAGGTTGGCCTTGAACCTCTCGGCCAGGTCGCCCTCCATGACCTGGCAATGGTAGAAGTCCAACTGGAGAAACAGGTTGTCGCTTCCCACTGCCTCTCTGATTTGCCGGGCCTGGGCGACCGTGTTCAAGAAATAGCCGGGCATGTCGCGAGTGTTGATCGGCTCCATGAGGATGCGGATGCCGGAGGCCTTGAGCTCCTCGGCGGCGAAACGCAAATTCTGGACATAGACCGCCTCGCACGTCTCGCGAGGCACCCCGGTGGGGGGGATGCCGGCCATCGCATGGACCTGCCGACATTCGAGCGTCCGCGCGTACTCGAGAGCCTGCTGGACGCCCTCCCGGAACGCGACTTCCCTCCCCGGGAGCGCGGCGAGCCCGCGCTCACCCGCCGCCCAGTCGCCAGGCGGCAGGTTGAAGAGGACCTGCTCGAGACCGGACGCTTTCAGCCGCTCGGCCAGCGCCTGAGGCGGAAAGTCGTACGGAAAGAGATACTCGACGGCGCGAAAGCCCACACCGGCCGCAGCGTCGAAGCGGTCGAGAAAGCCGACCTCTTGGAACATCATGCTGAGGTTTGCAGCAAACTTTGGCATCGGAGCCTCCTCCTTTGCTCGAACGCTGCCAGGCGTACCACACCCTCTCCCCCAAGGGGGCGAGAGGATGGATCATAGCTACCCCGCCGTGGCGCGCGCCCGCGCGACTTCCTCCTCGGAGTAGCGTAGCGCGCGGAAGATCCAGTTGTTCAGCCCCGTGGGCACTCCCATGAACAGGTGGGGGCTCACGTATTCCCAAACGATCTTCTTCGTCTTGGGATCCACCTCGATGACACGGGACCACGTCATCGGGTGATCGAAGCGGTGCACTCCGTTGTCGAAAATGAGCGCGTTGCCGTTCGGGAGCGGCCGGCAGTCATGCTGCTGCGCCAGGGGTGGTGGCCCGATCTTCCAAATGATCTCTCCGGTGCGGTGATCGATGACCCCCACCGTGGAGGTGTGACGGAAGCGGTTCGTCGTCACCTCCTGGAAATAGTCGCAGTACATCCGCCCCCCCGGCAATTCGGTGCCAGGCCGCCCGCCGCGGACATGGGGCACGACATCCAGCGGGAGCTCCTTGAGGCACATGAGCAGCACGTTACAGACCAGGTTTGTGGGGCATCTTCCAGGTATGGACGGGTCTGCCGTCCATGTCTATCAGGTAGATGGTCCCGTCTCCGCATTGGGGCGTGAAGAGGGTGTAGCCGGGCCAGGCTTTTTCCGGGTTGTGCGCGGTCACGCCGGTCTTCATCAGCCGCCGGATCTTGTTCTGCTCCACTCGAGCCATCAGCTTCTCTTTCGGCTCCGATGCTTACCTAATTCTTTCGGTAACGTGCATTGTCACGGACGATGCGGAAACGCTGCCGCCCGATCCCTTCCACCTCGCCCGCTAGCTCGTCTCCGGGCTTGAGCCACTTGCCCCACTTAGGGGCATTCCCGGCGGGCGAGCCCGTGGCGATGACATCACCAGTCTCGAGGGCCACGGTCCGGGACATGAAGGCAATCTGTTCGTCGATCTTGTGCACCATCTTTCCGGCGAGAGCGCTCTGGCGAAGCTGACCGTTCACCCACAACCGCAGGCGCATCTTGTAAGGATTGATCCCCCTGCCGGCCAGGAGGACGTAGGGTCCAAGGGGGGCAAAGCCGTCACGCGCCTTCATCTTGAACCAGTCGATCCGGCCACCTGCGGTCCCGCCGGGGGGGATGCCCGCCCGGTCACTCATGTCGTTGACCACCGTGTAGCCAGCCACGTGCTCCATTGCCCGCTGCCTGGGGATGTTCTTTCCACCCTGCCCGATCACCACGCCGAGTTCGATTTCGTAGTCGAGCTTTTCCACCGAGGGGGGAACCACCACAGGATCGAACGCGCCCTGGACCGCCGTGTGAGGCTTCAGGAAGGCGAACAGGGCGAACGCCTCCGGTCGCATCTTGAGGTGCTTCTCGAACTCCCTGGCGTGCTCTACGTAGTTACGCGCCATGCAGAGCACGCGCTGGGGCCGCAGGGGAGGCAGGAAGCGCAACGCGTCAGGATCGTAGAGGAGGGGCGTCCCGTCGAAGCGCGGATTCCGCCCCGCTCGCCGCAGCGCGCGGAGGGCCGCCTCCATCGCCTTTCGGGAGAAAGCCGGCCACCTGAGGAACGTCTCCACGTCCTGGGGAACATCGTGCCGGGCACGCGCCAACGCCCGCTCGGGCTCCGTGCTCCCCAGGCTGAGTGCATAGGCCCGCGTCAGATCAGCCACTCTGCGGGCGAACGCGACGCCGATTCGCGGCTCTCCGCCTAGCGCGAACATGCAAAGCCGAATGCCTTCCGCCGCTTTAGCCATCTGTCTTCCTCCGTTCGCTTGTTTAATCCGAATAGGGACCAGTCATCAGGTGAGATCTCGGAGCGCCGGGGCGACCTCCTTGCCGAGCAGGCGGATCGAGCGCAGGACGCGGTCCTGGTCGAGCGAGTGCTCCGGCCCCGGGAGCTGCACGCGGGCGATCACGTGGTTGAACCCGGCGCGGCGGTGGTATTCCCGGAGCTTTTTGACACATTGGTCCGGGTCACCTACGATCAATCTTTCCTGCGCCAATTGCTCGGGGGGGACGTCAAGCGACTCCACCTTGATGTTTCCCCACGTCACGAATGCCTCGTACTTCGCCTTGATGTACGGCTTCACCTCCTCTGATACCGCGCGATCCTCGGAGATGAACATGTCGATGAACAGGTATCGCTCCCGGGGCGCCGGCCGGCCGGCGGCCTTGCGGCCGGCTTCGTATTGTTCCATGAGGCTGACAAGGGCATCGATCGTCACGTTTCCGCTGGCGATCCAGCCGTCTCCAATCTCGCCCGCCCGCCGAACGGCCGGGGGCAAATTCGCCCCCACGAGGATGGGAGGATGCGGCTGCTGGACGGGCCGGGAGGTGAGGCCGACATCCTTGAGCCGGAAGAATTTCCCTTCATAAGTGACGCGCTCTTCCGTCCAGAGGCGTCTGATGATTTCCACGCCCTCCACTAGCCGTCCTACCCGCTCCCGCTTGGGCACGCCCAGATTCTCGAACTCCAGGTCCCGGTAGCCGAGCCCCACGCCCAGGCGGAAGCGCCCATCCGTGAGGAGGTCCATCGTGGTGGCCACCTCGGCCACATCGAGAGGCTGGTAAAAGGGAATGAGCAGCAGGTTGGTGCCGACAATCATATCCCCCGCGTCGGCGGCAGCCCGGGCGAGGAAGGGCACCGGCTGGAGCATCTTGAAGGGATGCGGGGCCCAGTGCTGGCCCGCCCAGAGAGAATCGAGACCGCTCTCGCGCATGACGCGCACCTGCTCGAGGTGCTCCTGGGTCTTGCGCGCGATGTCGTCCTTCATCGTGTGCTGAAACGAGATGTAGACGCCGAACTTCATCCCTGCTCCTTCACGCCTTAGCTCACTCGTGGAGGCGGGCCGGATCCCAGCGGTAGTGTTGCACCTTTGCCTCGTCCACCTCGATCCCCAGGCCTGGGGTTCGAGAGACGATGGTCTTCCCGCCGTGCTCTCCGTCGCCAAAGCCGTTGGCCGAGTAGGTGTCCTTGATGAACTGGGGACCGTTGAGGTCGATGGGCCGATCGATGCCGTAGGCCGCGAACAGGTGCGCGCTGGCGGCGTATCCCAGCGGGGCGTCCATGAGCCCGCTTCCCAAGAGCCCGATTCCACGCTCGCGGGCCAGTCGCGCCAGGTCCCTCGCGTGAAACAGGCCGCCGGCCTTGTTGACCTTCACCACGATGGACTTCACGAGGCCGAGGCGGATCAGTTCTTCCATAAACGGAACGGAGAGGACCGACTCGTCCAACGCGATCTCGAGCGAAGTCTTCTCCGACAATTCTCTGAGGGCGGAGAGATGGTGGGTCGCCACAGGCTGCTCGAAGATGGTGATACCGAGCTTGTCGAAGGTCCGGGCTTTCTGGAGGGCGGTGTCAGGGTCGTACCCCTGGTTGGCGTCGCACCACACAAAGCTGCCGGGGCCAGCCGCATCAATCACAGCCTTGACGTTCGCCTCGTCCATCTCAGGCGCATGGCCCACTTTAACCTTGAAGGCGGTATATCCTCGCGATTTTGCGTGGGCCACTTCCTCTCGGGCCGTGTCCGGGTTCGCGGCGGAGACCAGCCAACTCAAGCGGATCGTGTCGTGCTCCATGCTTCCCATCAGCTCCTGAATGCACTTGCCGGTCGTCTTTCCGAGCAGATCGTGGAGCGCCATGTCGAGCGCGCCTTTGGCGATGGGCTGGCCCTGGTCGAACCCGGGGGCCACCTCGTTGTCCATCTTCGCGTGGGCAGCCTCGATGTCCTCGGTGTCGTGGCCGAGGAGAACCGGGATGAGGTAGTCCCGGATGGAGCATTCGGCGGTTTCCAGCGTCTCGTAAGACCACCGACGGCTCGGGCCGGCCTCCCCCCAGCCTACAGTGCCGTCGGCGGCGGTGATCTTGACGAGGATGACGCGTTTGCCCTCGGCCATGGACCGGCTCGACCCCCGCGGTAGCACCACGACACCCCTGAGGGGCATGGACACGTGAAACGTTTCGATCCGTTCGATCTTCATAGGCTCTTCACCGTGGGTTCCACAGGGCACCCCGACGCATGCTTGATAT
Organism: Methylomirabilia bacterium; assembly: GCA_046758385.1. Taxonomy (GTDB): domain Bacteria; phylum Methylomirabilota; class Methylomirabilia; order Rokubacteriales; family CSP1-6; genus JBHIAB01. Next base: position 10,701 of record JBHIAB010000042.1, read on the forward strand.
GGCCTGCTCGCTCACTCCAAATCATGGGTGGCTATTTAGGGCAGCACCGCCGGCCCCACGCCGCTGCGCCTGCAGGCGGCGCTGGAGGCGGACGATGTAGACGATGGCCGCGACCGAGAGCACGAGGAATGTCAACGAAAGCGGGCGGGCGACGAAGATCGAGAAATCGCCCGCTGAGATGACGAGCGCCTGCCGGAGGTTCGTCTCGAGCAACGGCCCCAGGATGAACCCGATGAGCAGGGGCGCCGCCGGATACCCGAACTTTCGCATGAGATACCCGAGCACCCCGAAGGCGAGCGTGACCCAGATGTCGAAGATGGAGCTGGATAAGACGTAGGCTCCCACGACGCAGAGCACCATCACGATGGGGAGAAGAACCCTGCGCGAGACACGGATGATCCGCATCCACAATGGCATTCCTACCAGGGCGATGAGGAGGTGGAGTCCGTCGGAGAGCAAGAGCATGCCGAAAAATGCCGTGATGAGAAGGCCTTTTTCCTTGAACAGCATGGGGCCGGGTACCAGGTCGTGGATGATGAACGCCCCGAGCATGATCGCGACGATGACGTCTCCGGGGATGCCCAACGTGAGCAGCGGGACGAGGGTGGTGCCGGTCACGGCGTTGTTTGCCGTCTCGCTGGCGGCGATGCCCTTGAGAGAGCCCTTGCCAAATTCCTCCGGGTTCTTCGCCCGGCTCTTGGCGGTCCCGTAGCTGACGAACGCCGCAATGGCCGAGCCAAGGCCGGGCAGGGCGCCGATGAAGCAGCCGATCCCGGTCGCCTGGAGAATCTCCCGCCAGCAGCCTTTGAACTCGGCCCAGGAGACGCGCTGATCCGCAGGGTCGGGGGAGACTTCCAGGACGGGTTTGCCGCCCTCCTCCCCGCCTGTAGGCTCTCCAAGCTGGTGGAGCACCTCGGCGACGGCGAAGATGCCGATTACCATGGCGACGAAGGTGAGCCCTCCGCTGAGCTCATAGCTGCCAAAGGTGAAGCGCGTCCCGCCGGTCATCTCATCCGTCCCGATGAGCGAGAGGAACAAGCCGGCGAGCCCCGAGATCAGCCCTTTGCGCACCCAGTCTCCCGTGACGATCCCCAGGATGGTCAAAGAAAGGCAGGTCACCGTGAAATATTCCGGCGGCCCGAACTGGAGCGCGAACCATGCGATCGGGACCGCCACCGTGATCAGAACGAGGTCGCTCGCCGTCTCACCCAGCACGGAGGAATAGACGGCCATCTTGAGCGCTTTTCCCGCCTTTCCCGCCTTGGCCAATGGATAGCCGTCGAGGGTGGTCGCGGCCGCCGCCGGAGCGCCGGGCGTGTTGATGAGGATGGCGGAGACCGAACCGCCGTAGGTGCCGCCCTTGTAGATCCCGATCAGGAAGCCCAGGGCAGGGAGGGTGTCCATCCGGAAGGTGAGGGGTACTGCCACCGCGATGGCGAGCGGAACGTTGAGACCTGGGATCGCGCCGATCAGGATGCCGACGACGAGCCCTCCTGAGACCGCAAAGAGGACTCCCCAATCGGCGATCAGGAAAAAGCTCTGGGCCAGTTGGTCCAATTCAAAGCCTCTATTTTCCGTCGCGGAGGTCTACCAGCCCCACCATCCGCGCGGAAGCAGGATAATCAGCATCTTCTCCACGAGACCGAAGATCGCCAGGGGTATCAGGACGACGAGGGCCAAGAAAGTCCATCCCGGCCGCAGGCCGTAGAGCCATCCCAGAACCACTAGGACGCTCGCGGTCGCGATCCAGTAGCCGAGGACGGGAAAGAGGAGGACGTGGACGATCAGGGCAGCCGCCCCCACCCACGGGGCCCAGGGGCGGGCCCCGCCTGTCCCATTTCCTCCCTCTCTCCTGCCCTCTCCCCCCTTCCCCCGAAGGGCGTCCCAGAGGAGGGAGAGGGCGAACACGAGGATGAGCGTTCCGAACGCATAGGGGAGCGTCGCGCCGGTCACACCGACCTCATCCCCGCTGCGGTCGACCTGGCTCGGCACCACCGCGATGATGCCGGCGCCGCAGAGCGCCACGACCAGGGCGGACCAGCTCTCTGGTCCCATGCGGGGAAACTTCATCTGCCCGCTCTCCTGTGGAACGGTCGCGAGCCTACTTCGGGGTCAGACCCAGGCGCTCCATCAACGGCTTGAACTGCTGGTAATCCTTGTCCCAGCGGGCCGCGAACTGCTCGTGGTCCAGCACGTCCAGGCTCTCGCCGATCTTTTCCATCAGCCGCTTCATCTCGGGATCGGCGATGGTCTTCTGAAAGACGTCCCGGATCTTCGCCAGGATCGCCGCTGGCGCCCCCTGGGGCGCGGCGATTCCCGTCCACGGATTGGCGACCACGTCATAGCCGAGCGATTGCGCCGTGGGGACCTCGGGGGCAAACGGATCGGGTCTCGCATTGAAGAATACGTAGGCGTCCGCGGTCCCCGCCCTGAGGTGCTGGAGAACGACCGAGGCGCTCGAGGCCACGGCGAAGTTGACGTGTCCTCCGAGCGCCGCGGGGATCGCTTTTGCATCTCCTTTGTAGTGGACGTGGCGCAGCTTAATCCCGGCACTCTCGGCAAAGAGCTCGATGGCAAGCATGGGCAGGCCGCCCCGAACGCCGGAGTATGTCACCTTCCCGGGGTTCTTCTTGGCGTAGGCCACCAAGCTCTTGAGATCGTGGAAGGGCTGCTTCTTGTTGGCGAAGATGGACACGCTGCTCGTCGTGATCTGGCCCACGGCCTCGAAATCGTTGTGCTTGTAGGGGACGCGGGCCTTGATCGCGCCAAGGACCTGGTTTCCGATGGTGGTCGCCATGAGGGTATAGCCGTCCGGCTTCGCCTTGTGGACGTAGATGGTTCCCTTGGTGCCACCGCCGCCGGGCTTGTTCACCACCGCGACCGGGCGGCCGAAGTGCTTGGCAGCGACCTCGGCCCACACGCGGGCGACGCGGTCGGTCCGCCCGCCCGGGTTCCACGTCACGATGAGCTGGATGGGCTTCTCCGGATAGGCGGCCTGGGCGGCGGGGCCGGCCACGAGGCTCACCGCCACCACCAGGGCCAAGAGCAGAGCAGCTGATGCGTATCGCTTCTTCATAACGTTTCTCCTCCCTTCGCATGAGAAGACGCGCCGGTGCGCGAAAACGATGAGCCAGCGCCTATCGCCGCTCCACCTTCGCGACTTTCAGCGCATGGGCACTCTACCCGCAGCAGGTCGCGTGCGTCAAGGCCACCAGCAGGGTCGGGGACGCAGGACTATCAGGAGCGCTGGGGTTGGGTTAGAGGTCCCGGACTTTCTCGATGGCTACTAGTTTGTGGTGATCGTCATACTCGATGACGAACTCGCCGAAAACGCCCTTCCAGGTGAGAAATTGTCTGAGCAGCCGAGCGGGGAATTGCACCGTCCGCCCATCCGAAGCAGTGGCGATCACAGATTCTGCCGCGCCTTCATAATAGGCGAAATACTCTTCTAACGGTATGCGGAGAGAAAATCGGATTTCAGGCACCGGCCCTAGAGATCGCTACGATCAGACGAAGTTGACCGAGTGTGAAACCACGCGTACCATGCTGAGCCGTAGAGATCTCCCTGATGCCATGCTGGCGGGTATGCAGTTGGACGTGTTTGCCCCCCTCAAAGACGGTCCCATGAGCGCCGAACGGCTTGCCGATGCCCTCGGTGTCAAGGTTACCAAACTCAGGGCACTGCTCTATGCGCTTGTTTCCGCGGGGCTGGTGACGGTCGAGGGCCAGGGGTACACGGAGCACGAGCACAGGGACTGGCTGACCGACGCAGGGTTTGACGCCATTGAGCGTGTGAGGAATGCTCGTGCACGATGAGTGTGCCGAGTGGACCGCGGTGTACCGATGCCGGGAGTCTCGCGCGTGCCACGAGCGAGCCTTGATTCTCGACGCGGTGGCGATCGACTACCGGCTTGTCCAGGACGACGAGGGGTACAGTCTCCGGGTGTCAGCGAGGGATGCCCCTAAAGCTGGGGCGGAACTCGCCGACTACGACGCTGAAAACGAGGGATGGCCTCCGACGGAGGACTCTCCCGCGAGGATTGCGAGCGGCGTCTCGGGAGCGCTCGGGTACGGTGCCGTGCTGCTCGCCGTCTTTGGCTTCGCGCAGCGCGAGGCATTTTCGCTGGACTGGTGGGGCGCGGGCGCGATGCAGGCGATGCTTGTTCGCGAGGGAGAATGGTGGCGGACGGTGACCGCGCTGAGCCTGCACACCGACGTGCCGCATCTTCTGGGCAATCTCGTCTTCGGCGCGCTGTTGGGCGCGTTCCTCTGCCACCAGCTGGGAACCGGCGTGGCGTGGGGCAGCATACTGCTTGCGGGCGCGGTGGGGAACTTCGTCAACGCGCTGGTTCAATCCCCGCTCCACACCTCCGTGGGCGCCTCGACGGCGGTGTTCGGCGCCATGGGGATCGTGGTCGGGCTGCAATGGGTGCGGCGCGGCTCGTCGACGCACCGCCGCCTTCGCCGCTGGGCTCCCCTCATCATCGGCGCCGTCTTTCTGGGGTACCTGGGCACATCAGGCGCAAGAACCGACGTGGTCGCCCATCTCACGGGCATGACGTCGGGAGTTCTGCTTGGCCTATTGCTGGGGACTATGGCAGGCCGGAGGCCATTGGCGGCGCGGCCCCAAATCGTTCTGGCATGGATGAGCCCTCTGCTGCTCGCGCTGTCGTGGGTCTTGGCGCTCTCCAGATCGTGACGTCAGACCAACTCCGTGGTTTCGCGAGGGCAGGGGACTGTCCAGGTGCCGCTTGACCCCCACCAGGTCTTCGGGCTAGGGTAGCGGCAACGTTTTCCATCTTAGCTTGCTCTATCAATTTCGCCAGCAGGAGCGCGCGACCCAGGGGTGGCCAGAGGCGTCGGTGGCGCTCTCGACCGACCGGGCGTTCGCGCTCACATTGGCGGGAAAGGAGGAGAGGTCGCGAGGGATTTGACACCGCAAACCTCGAGGAACCCCGGCGCTGCTGGAGGAGTTGTCGTGAATGGTGGACATACCAGGGCAGGTGTTGGGGTTTCCGCAGCAACAGGAGAGAAGACCATGCATGACCAGACTACAGATCGGCGCACCTTTCTCAAGATGACAGCCGCGATGGGTGTGGGCGCGGTGAGCGGCTTCGCAATTCTCCGGCCGGTCGCTCGCGCGCAGGGCTCGTCGAGCCGGGTGCCGACCCTGGAGGTGCTGCTGCCGAGCTTCCCGCAGTGGGTGGAAGCCTCGCGCATCATCGCCCCGGAGTGGCGCAAGCTGGGGCTCGACGTGCACCTCACCACGCGCAGCTTCCAGGCCACCATCCCGCACATCCAGAAGCGTCCGCCCACTTACGGAGACGTCATGATGATGTCCTGGGGCGGCCGCGACGAGCGTATCGATCCCAATTTCTTCCTGGAGGAGCTGTACCACTCGTCGCGCACGCGGGAGAAAGGGCGCAACTGGGAGCTGTACATGAACCCCGAGGCCGACAAGCTCATCGACGCCCAGAAGCGCGAGATGGACCGCCACAAGCGTCGCCAGCTGGTGTGGCAGTGCCAGGAGCTGCTGGCCAAGGACTACCCCATCTGGTACATCGCCCACCACAACTACGTGAACGCCTATAACGCCGACTGGGAAGGCGTCACGCCGCGGATGGGTGCCGGGGGATTCTTCCCGTACAGTCCCTGGACCTACCTCAACCTGAAGTCGAAGAGCGGCAAGAGGAAGTTCAAGTTGACCTACCGCTACCTCATCGGCAACTTCAACCCATTCCAGGTGTTCGGGGCAGTGGAGCAGGCCTGGCACCGTTTCGTCTACGACACCTTCACCAAGCTCGATGTCAACATGGAGGTCATCCCGTGGGCCGCCGAGTCCTGGGAGATGAAGGATTACGTCACCTTCGACATCACCCTTCGTGATGGCATGAAGTGGCATGACGGCAAGCCGGTGACCATCGAGGATGCGAAGTTCTCGTTCGACGTGGTGAAGAAGGCGCAGCCGGCAATGTACCAGCACGTCGTCGATGTCGTCCAGAGCACCAAGATCGTCGGCAGCAACACCCTGCGCATCAAGCTGAACGCACCCTTCGCCCCCTTCCTGGTCAACACCCTCGGGTACATGCACCTGGTTCCCAAGCACATCTGGGAGAAGGTCGACGATCCGCTCCAGTACGCCAACAAGGAGATGATCGGCAGCGGTCCCTTCAAGCTCGGCTACTGGCGTAAGAAGGAAGAGCTCTCCCTGATCACCAACAAGGATCACTTCATGGCCCCCAAGGGCATCGACGGGTTCATCGTTCTCGATGTGCCGGCGGCTGAAACCGCGCTCGGCATGCTGGAGACCGGAGAATCGGATGCCTTCGCCTGGATCCTCACGCCGGATCAAATCAGCGCCCTGGAGGGCCGCAAGGACATCGTCGTCGTGCAGTCCGAGAACCATGCCTTCTACGAGGTCCGCGGTCTGATGACGGAGAAGCCGTGCTCCGACGTGAACTTCCGGAAAGCGCTCTACCACGCGATTCCGAAGGAGGAGATCGTCAAGGTCGCCTTCGGCGGTCGCGCCACGGTGGCGAAGAACACGCCGATCTCGCCGAAGCTGACGTTCTGGCACAACCCGAACCTGGAACCGGTGGACTACAGCATCGACAAGGCGCGACAGATCCTCAAAGATGCGGGCTACACCTGGGACAGCGAGGGCCGCCTGAACTATCCGGCGTAAGGACGCGGCTCAGCGTGCGGGTGGGGCAGTGACCTGCCCCACCCGCGGAGCTGGGAGCACCAAGGGCCATGCGGGAATTTCTCATTAAACGCGCCATCCAGACCATCTTCGTGCTTTTCGTGGTCTCGACGGTCATCTTCTTTCTGTTTCGTATTGTTCCCGGGGATCCGACGTCGATACTGATTGACTCGCAGATGTCGGTCGAAGCGCAGGAGCTCCTGCGCGCCCGCTGGGGGCTGGATCAGCCCTTGCACATCCAGTATTTTCGCTATCTCAGCAACCTCATGCGAGGGGACTTCGGCACTTCTTTCTTCTACAGCGAACCGGTGTTTGACCTCCTGGCTGAGAAGATCATCAACACCCTGTTTCTCATGGGGGCTTCGGTTGCGCTGGCCATTGGCCTCGGGGTGGTGCTCGGCACGTTTCTCGGTTGGAAGCGTGGCCACAAGGTCGAGCAGGCGGGAGTGCTGGCCTCGCTGTTTCTCCGCTCGATCCCGATCTTCTGGACCGCGATCGTCCTCCTGGCGGTGTTCGCCTTCTGGCTGCGGCTGTTTCCCGCCGGCGGTATGCGCACACCCGGCTACGAGGCCGCCACGCTCCTGGAAAAGTACCTCACGTGGGATTTCCTCCACCACCTGGTCCTGCCGGTGGCCTGTGCCACGCTCTATTTCGTCGCCGATCCCATGATGATCATGCGCAGCAGCATCCTCGAGGTGCGCGGCGAGGATTTCCTGGAGATGGCGCGCGCCAAGGGGCTGTCGGAGTTCCAGGTGATGTTCAAGCACGGCGCCCGCAATGCCATCCTGCCTGTGGTAACCTACACCGCCCTGCTCACGGGCTTTGCCTTCGGGGGGCAGGTGCTGCTGGAAGTGGTCTTCTCCTGGCCGGGGATGGGGCGCGAGATCGTGCTGGCGGTCGACCGCCTGGACTATCCCGTGGCTCAGGCGTCCTTCTTCCTGATGGCGATGATCGTGATCTTCCTGAACTTCCTGGTCGATCTGCTCTACGGCTACCTCGACCCGCGCATCGTCTACCGGTAAGGAAGGACACGGTGAGTCAGCACTCGACCACGAGGGTCGCCCCAGGGCAAGCGCAGGCTCCCGCGGCCCCTGCCACGCCGCACCGGGTGGTATCCCGCTGGGAGAGGCTGGAAGAGATTCCCTACCTGGGGATTTTCATCGAGCAAGTAAGGATCATCCTCAGCGACCGCATGGGCCTGATGGGCTCGCTCCTGCTGGTTGCCTTTGTGCTGCTGGCGATCCTAGCACCCTACATTGCCCCCTATGATCCGCTGGCGCGCCACTCCGACCCCGACGGTCTTCTGCTGCGCACGCGCCCCCCGTCGGCGCAACACTGGCTCGGCACCACCAGTTACGGACGCGATGTCCTGAGCCAGGTGATTCATGGCTCGCGAGTGGCGATCACCGTGGGCTTCATCTCGTCGATCTGCATCGTCCTGATCGGCACCAACATGGGTCTGCATGCGGGGTACTGGGGTGGTTGGGTCGATGCGACGCTGATGCGGCTCACCGACGTGATCTACGGCATCCCCTTTCTACCCTTCGCGATCATCCTGGTGACCCTGACGCGGCCGAGCATCTGGACGATCATCCTGGCGATCGTCCTCTTGCTGTGGCGCTTCTCGGCGCGCATCATCCGGTCTCAGGTCCTGTCGCTGCGCGAGCGCCCGTTCGTGAAGGCCGCCCGCGCGGCCGGGGCCAGCCACTGGCGCATCATCTACGTACACATCGCCCCCAACGTGCTGCCGATGTCCTTTCTCTACATGGCTTTTGGTGTCGCCTTCGCCGTCCTCGTAGAAGCCAGCCTCAGCTTCCTCGGCCTCGGTGACCCGGAAGTGGTCAGCTGGGGCAGCATCCTGCACTACGCCTTCATCAGTGGAGGCATGCGGCGGGCCTGGTGGTGGACGGTGCCACCGGGGATCGCCATCGCGCTGTTCGTGGTCTCCTGCTTCATGATCGGCCGGGCTTATGAGGAAGTGGTCAATCCGAGACTGAGGGCGTACTGAGATGGCGCTGTTGGAGGTCAAAGACCTGCGCGTCACCTACCGGACGACGCAGGGAGATGCC
>JBHIAB010000043.1:0-19356 GCA_046758385.1 Methylomirabilia bacterium
CGCGCGACCTCTGGAAGCGCGCGACCTTGGTCGGCTCGAGTCGTTCATAGCCGCGGCTTCTATTCCCGTTCCAGCTGGCGCCTGCCAACGCCGTCAGCGCCCCGCAGCGAGCGTCTATTCAGTGGGAATGAGCAGAAAAGTCGTCGTGGACGTGCTGGACGATGCGGTGATGGTCCTCGCCCGAGGCGCCCACAGGATCCACATGGATCGTCGCGCGTGAGAGAAAGCGCAACTGATGCAAGAGCTGGTGCCGCACCTCCTTGGCCACGGCATGCCCCTCCTCCACCGAGTGGCCTGAATCCACGGCGACGTTCAACTCGGCGTGCAGCCGATGCCCCACCCATCGCACCCGAACTTCGGAGGCGTCGCGCACCCCGCGGGTGGTGCTCGCCGCCTGTTTGATCTCCTCGACGACCTCCGGGTCTACCCCGTCAAGCAGCCGCGTGAACACCGATCGTCCTGACTGCCACACGATCCTGAAGATCACGAGTGTGATCAAGAGACCCGCCAGGGGATCCGCGAGCGGATAGCCTAGCCAGACGCCGACGGCTCCGAAGAGCACGGCTAAACTGGTCAAGCCATCGGCGCGAGCGTGATACCCGTCGGTGACGAGGGCGGCACTGCCGATCTCTTTGCCCACGTGAATGCGAAAGACGGCCACGGCCTCATTGCCGAAGAAGCCAATCAGCGAAGCTCCGATCACGGCCCACAGATAGCTCAGCTCCCGGGGCGAAAGCAGCCGATCGACCGATTGATAGCCCGCCGTGATGGCGCTGAGCGAGATGGAGAGCACGATGGCCAGCCCGGCCAGGTCCTCCACCCGGCCATAGCCGTACGTGAACCGCCTCGAGGGTTTCAGCCGTGACACCCGAAAGGCGATCCAGAGCGGGATCGCCGTTGCCGCATCGACGAAGTTGTGAATCGTGTCGGCAAGCAAGGCCACACTTCCTGACAGCACTACGATGCCCGCTTGAATCGACGCCGTCGCCAGCAGGCCCAGGAGCGACCACTTTACCGCCCAAATGCCCCGTTGAGTGGTGATGATGGACGGATCGACAACGCCATGCCAGTGGCCGGGAGGGTGATGGTGATGCTGGGGATCATGGGGTGAAGCGTTTTTAGCTGTTTCGCGACCGAACATGGGCTCTCTCTCGGTCAGACTTGGTGCGGGGATCCGCCCGGGAGGATCCACTCCGTATAAGCATGGTACAACGGTCGATGCCTCGGGTCCTTGCGTTCGGGCGCCTCGGAACGGCTGCCCCCCGTAGAAGCAAATTTTTTTGCTTGACACTATGGCTCGTCATGTGTTGAGTATAACCCACAGGAGGAAGGACCTATGAGCCGGATGGATCAACTCCTGAGAGAGGAACTGCAACAGGTGTTGGATCGAGTTTCGGCCACCGCCGGGGGAGGGACGGTCGCGTTCGTATCGGTCCATCACCCAGTATTGCGGGGCCGACTGGACGAAGCTGACCAGCGGCTGGCTGCGATCAGGACCGAGCTTCTCGATCGCTATTCGGCATGGATGGCGACGTTGAAGGAGATCGAGGCGCTCTGGGAGTTGGCGGCGTGGGAGGCTCGGCAGCTTGGTGCTGCCGAGGCGCTCGAAGAGGCGGCCTGAGGCTCAGTCGAGTCCAGGAGCCCAGCCACCTCTTCGCTGCAGGCCGCGGCCTCCTCCAGGCGCTCGCGAATCTGCGCGTTGATCCGCTCGAGGAGCCCGCGAGAGTCCTCAGGGTTGCGTCGGAGCGAGGTGCGGAACGGCGAGCTCACGAGGCAAGCATTCGCTGGAGCCCATCGGGGAACTCCTCGCCCGTCAGGTCGAAGGTTTTGAAGAATGGTTCAGGGTCGCAGAGGTTGGATTCCTCGAGCATAAGGAGCTGATCGGAGGTGAGTGGGAAGAACGGCAGCCCCTGAAGCACGGCGACCAGCGGGCGCATCATCCAGAGTGGCTGATAGATCTTATACACCCTGGGCTTTCCCAGGGCCGACCCGATCAGGTCCAGGATCTCGGTGAAGGGATAGGCGCGCGGCCCACCGGCCTCATACGTCTGCCCCACGGTCGTCTTCTGCTCAAGCGCCCGCGTGAAGGCGTCGGCCACCTGCTCGACCGGGATCGGCTGGAGCTCATACCTCCCGTGGCCGATCACCGGCACGACGGGGAGCCGGTTTACCAGGCGTGCGAGCATCGTGACGAATCCGTCTCCCTGGCCGTAGATCACCGACGGGCGGAAGATCGTCCACTGAAGCGTGCTGCCTCTTACAGTCTCCTCGGCCTGCCACTTGGTCTGGTGGTAGCGCGAGCGCGCGTTCGGCCGCGTCCCGAGAGCGCTCATGTGGAGGTAGCGGCGCACCCCGGCAGCTTCGGCGACTTGTACCATGTTGGCGGTGGCTTCCGCGTGCAAGCGCTCGAAGGTCACACCGCGGCCCGGAAATTCCCTGATGATCCCCACCAGGTGGATCATGGCGTGACATCCCTCGATGCAGGCCGTGAGCTCTTTCGGGCTCAGGACATCGCCCGGGGTCCGCTCGATCGCCTCGAATCCTCTGAGGCGTTGCTCCGAACCGGGGCGGACGAGGCACCGAACGATCACACCTCGTGCCTGGAGAGCGCGGATTACCGCCTTCCCGACAAACCCCGTCCCGCCAGTGAGAAATACCCGCATTATCGCGTCGAGCTGTCTTGGCGAATGCTAGCACCCCGCTGAGGGCCCTGCAACGCGGGGGTTTTTTCTCCCGGCGTGTTCCTCGCGGCCAGTATGATGAGGGCATGAGTCGCGCGGTGGCAGGACTCGGCCTCTTCCTCCTGCTGACCTTCCTGAGACTGCCGTCGGCAGAGGCCCAGACGCTGGACTTCTCGGCGGTGGACGAGGCCGCGCTCTCCGCGGTCAAGGCAGGAGACATCCCGGGGGCCGTCATCTTGATTGGGCAGGGCGACCGGATCCTCTACCTGAAGGAGTTCGGAGCGCGGAGCCTCCTGCCGCGCCGCGAGCCTATGACCGTGGACACGATCTTCGACGTCGCCTCCCTCACCAAGGTGATCGTGACCACGCCGTCGATTCTCCTCCTGAGAGAGCAGGGCAAGCTCGAGCTGGATGCGCCGCTAGGGAGATACCTCACAGAGTTCAGCGGGGTGGCGTATCGGGAGGTCACCCTCCGGCGAATTCTCACCCACACCGCTGGTCTGCCGCCCATGCCTCCGGATGAGGCGGTGCGGGCAGGGTTCCCGAAGGCCGCGCAGGCCCTCGCCGCTGGCAAGCTCCTCTACCCGCCCGGCAGGAGATTCCGCTACAGCGACACCGGCTTCATCCTGCTCGGCGAGATCGTCCGGCGTCTGAGCGGCGTGCCGCTCGAGCGCTTCGCGACCGATCATCTCTTCCTCCCCCTCGGCATGCGGGACACGAAGTTTCGGCCGGATCCAAGCCTGAGAGTGAGGATCGCCCCCACGGAGGTCGTCAGTGGCGTCCCGCTCCGTGGTGAGGTCCACGATCCGAGAGCCCGCCTCCTCGGCGGCGTGGCGGGCCACGCCGGGGTTTTTTCCACGGCCCGGGATCTCGCGCGCTTCTGTCAGATGATGGTGAACCACGGAGCGTTTCAAGGCCGGCAGATCCTCAAACTCGGAACGATCCGGGACATGATGGCCCCTCACGAAACGAGCAGGGGGCTGCGCGGCCTGGGCTGGGACATGAGCTCTCCCTTCGCCCGGAGCCTGGGCCCCTTCTTTCCTTCTGGCTCCGTGGGTCACACCGGCTTCACCGGGCCAGCCCTGTGGCTGGATCCCGCGAGCCGGACGTATCTCATCATTCTGACCAATCGCGTGCACCCGTATGGCAAGGGCCGGGTCAAGGAGCTTCGCATGCGCGTGGCCGCGGCGCTGGCTGCCGCGCTCTTCGGGATGCCGGCCCGGCGGTCCTCGGCGCCACGCTCCGAGCTACAGGTCGGCAAGGGACACAGGTCGGCGATCCCGCGGGGCGCTACCCTGAGCGGCCTCGATGTCTTGGCGCGCCGAGGCTTCGCTCCGCTGGCGAGGCGTTCGGTCGCGCTCTTGACGAACAGGACCGGTGTGGACTCGCGGGGGCGTCGCGGAATCGATCTTCTGGCCCAGGCTCCTGAGGTGCGACTCGCGGCCGTCTTCACGCCTGAACACGGGCTCAGCGGAGAGGCGACGGGCCGCGTCTCTCACGACCGTGATCAGGCTACCGGCTTACCGGTTTGGAGTCTGTACGGCGACCACCGCCGGCCCACGGACGCCATGCTGGATGGGATCGACACCCTCGTGGTGGATCTCCAGGACGTAGGGGTTCGCTACTACACCTACCTCACCACGCTGGTCTACTTGCTGCAAGCGGGGGCGCGGCGCGGAATGCCGGTGGTGGTCCTGGATCGGCCCAACCCGATCACTGGCAGGATTGTGGAGGGGCCGGTGATGGATCCCGATCTCCGCTCGTTCACCGCCCCTCATCCGGTTCCCGTGAGGACCGGGCTGACCATCGGCGAGTTCGCGAGGCTCGTCGCCGCCGAGCGCAAGCTGTCTGTCTCCCTCACGGTCGTCCCTTTGGCCGGGTGGGCGCGAAGCTTGTGGTTCGATGAGACTGGACTGCCGTGGGTCAACCCGTCTCCGAACATTCGCTCGCTCTCCCAGGCGCTCCTCTACGCCGGAGTGGGACTCCTCGAGGCGACAAACCTTTCGGTGGGCCGGGGCACGGAGACCCCGTTCGAGCTGATCGGGGCGCCATGGCTTGGTCCGATTCCGTTGGCAGGAGCGATGAACAGCCTCGGCCTGGACGGAATCGAGTTCCAGCCCGTCCACTTCACGCCCTCGACAGACATCTACGCGGGTGAGCAGGTGGGCGGGATCCGGTTCGTTGTCACAGATCGGGAAGCCGTGCGGCCGGTCACCGTGGCGCTGGCCCTGGCACGAGAGCTCCGGGTACGCTATCCTCACCGGTTCCGCCAGGAGGCCATCCAGAACCTCCTGGTGGACCGGTCCCTCATGTGGGCGATCCTTCGGGGCGAACCGCTCATCCGACTCAGGGACCTGGCCGAAGCCGAGCGGTCCCGCTTCCTCGAGCGGCGCGCGCCTCACCTCATCTATCGCTGAAGAGATGCGACGGTTATCGGGACGGCACTAGCGCGACCCGGCGGGGCGGAGCGCCGCTTCCGTATAGTGGCTCCTCGGATTCCAGAGCATCCAGCCGGTCGCTCCCGCGTCCATGGCCGCCTTGATCTGAGCGCGGACCTCCTTCACCCCGAATGCCCGCCGGTCAAAGGCGTAGTCCCGGAAGTTCTGAAGCCAGGGCCGGATCTTCACGGCGGTGTGAGCCGAGCGTTTGCGGATCAGCTGGAGGGTTCTTAGGACGACCTGGTACGGATACTCCACGGGGATCCGGTATCCCGGGATGCCCGCGCTGTAGCTCGACGGGTAGACCATGGGGCAGAGGTAATCCAGGTAGGAGGCCAGCTCCTCCACCCGCTGGCCGATCCCGGAATCGTCCTCGAGGAATCCTGTGTAGCCGAAGATGTCGCCCGCAAGGAAGACGCCGAGGGGCGCCAACTCTCTGCGCACCCGGGCCAGAAAGCTCGTGATAGCCCGAAGCCGGTTCTCCTGGGTGTTGGGGCTCGAGTACCGGATGGCCCCCACGTTGCCGTCGGAGGGGAAGCGGAGGTAGTCGAACTGGATCTCGTCAAACCCCATCAGAGCGGCCTCGCGGGCGATGGCGATGATGTACTCCCAGACTTCCTCCCGGAAGGGGTCCACCCAGGCCAGTTTCTCGTAGTCGATCCACGGCTTGCCCGTTCGGGCGTCGATCACCGCCCAGTCGGGCCGGTGCATGGCCAGGACGTTGTCCTTGAACGTGACGATCCGCGCGATGGTGTAGATCCCCTTGGCCTTGAGTCCCGCGAGCATCTCCTGGAAGTCCTCGACGCGCACTAGTCCCACTGCGCCCGCCTCGACGGCCAGGGGAACGCCGGTCGGATACGGCGTGAACCCTCGGTCCCCTTTGACATCGATCACCACGGCGTTCAGTTCGGTGCGCTCCACCAACTCGAAGAGGCGCCGGGCCCGTTCGGATCCGAGGCCGTAATAGCTCAGGTATGCCGCCTTGACCGTCTTCGGCCTCAACAGAATCGAGCGCCGGGCGTCGCGGAGGGAAACTCGTCTTGGCTCGTAGCCCGGTGCCTTGACGAGGAGTGTGGTCCCTGGGGAGAGAGGGCCGATGCTGAAGTGTCCGTCGGCATTCGTTCCGACCGCGTAGCGTCCGACTGACACCGTGGCTCCGGCGATCGGTTGCCAGCCCTGGGCCTCCATCACCCACCCCTCCAGCGGCTCAGGCCAGGGCTCGGGTTCGGTGGCAGTGGCGGCTGGCGGGGCGGGGACAGCATCGGTTAACGGATGGGGCTTCGGGACTTGGGCGTGGCTGCTCATCGCAGGAATGAGCAAGCCGTGGCCGGCCAGGACGGTCACGGTCAGAATGAGAAGTGCCGGACTCGCGTTGAGGAAGCCGCGGCGGGGGAGAACGTGGGGGTCGGACATCGGTGATCTCAGTCTAGCCTCCTCCTGGCGGCCCACGAAACGTTTATTTGAGGGGGACAGGGGAAACGTTTGTTGGTTGTTCGAGTAAAATGGGGCATGTGAAGTCGCCTACGTCCTTCGGGTGCGAAGCTGCCCGTCACCGGGTCCTGTCGGTCAACGGCCTCGAGCTTCACGCCCTCGAATGGGGCGTGATCGGGCGTCCCGGTCTTCTGTTCCTCCATGGGGGCTCCGCGCACGCCCACTGGTTCGACGCCGTGGCGCCGGCCTTCGCCGATCGCTTCCATCTGCTGTCGCTGGACCAGCGTGGCCATGGGGAGAGCCGGTGGCCCGACCCGCCCGCCTACGACACCGAACACTTCTGTGATGACCTGTGCGTGGTGCTGGATGCGCTTGGCTGGGAGCGCACGATCCTGGTCGGCCATTCCATGGGTGGTCACAACGCCATGGTCTTCGCGGCTTGGCATTCCGAGCGGATCGCTGCTCTCGTCATCGTGGATAGCCGTCCCTCCATCCCCGCCGAGCGGTTGGCGGCGCTTCACGCCCGAGGGGTGCGTCCGTTGCGCAAGCACGCGAGCGCCGAGCGCGCGACCGAGCACTTCCGTCTCCTCCCGCCCGAGACCGTGGCCGGCCGCGCGCTCCTTCAACATCTGGCCCGGGTCGGGATCGTCGAGCGCCGCGGGCGTTGGGTGTATCGATTCGATCCGGCCTCCAATGGGGCTCGTCAGCCCGTGGACGCCTGGCCGCTGCTCTCCGAGATCACGGCCCCGACCCTTGTCGTGCGGGGCGAGTGGAGCCCCATCCTTCCTCGCCGGACGGCTCAGGAGATGGTGGAGCAGATCCCCCGCGCGCGGCTCGAGGAGGTGCCTGGCGCCTACCACCACCTGATGCTGGACCGCCCGGAGGCCTTTGTCCGGGTTCTCGATCGCTTGTGGTCCGAGTTGACCTCGTAACCGGTTGACAGGTTCTCTACCGGGTTCCATACTCGTCTCCATGACTCTCCTCGCGACGGAGCCTTCGAGGCGAACCGTCGCCCTTACCATCGGCGGCCGGGCCGTCACGGTCCCTGAGGGGACGACGATCTGGGAGGCAGCCCGGCACGTCGGGATCGACATTCCGGTGTTGTGCCACGACCCCCGCCTGCGCCCCGTCGGTGTGTGCCGCTTGTGTGTGGTGGACGTCGGCGAGCGGGTGCTGGCCGCCTCGTGCGTCCGTGCCGTGGCTCCCGGCATGACGGTCGTCACGGGCTCCGAGAAGGTGGAGCGCTGTCGAAGAGGCCTCACCGAGCTGCTGCTCTCGGACTACCCTGCCGGGTCGCGTCGCGAGGAGACCACGGGCGACGATCTGCTCCTGGCCCTTGCGCGACGGTACGGGCTTGGGCGAGCGACGCTCGGGCTGCCGTCGGGCGGGGACGCGCGGCCCCAGGACTTCTCCTCACCGGTGATCGCCGTGGATCACTCCGCGTGCATCCTCTGCGACCGGTGCATCCGCGCGTGCGACGAGATCCAGCACAACGACGTGATCGGCCGTACGGGGAAGGGCTACCCGACGCGCATCGCCTTCGATCAGGATCTCCCCATGGGGCAGAGCACGTGTGTGTCATGCGGTGAGTGCGCGGCGGTGTGCCCGACCGGGGCGCTCACGCACAAGGCGCTCACGGTCGAGGTCAAGCCGAGGGCCAAGCTCAAGGCCGTGGATTCCGTGTGCCCGTACTGCGGGGTGGGCTGCGCCATCACCTTCCACGTCGATCCCGCCAAGAACGCCGTGGTCTTCACCGACGGGCGGGCGAGCCCGGCGAGCCAGGCCCGCCTCTGCGTCAAAGGCCGCTACGGCTTCGACTACGTGCTCCACCCCCACCGGCTCACCGCCCCGCTGATTCGAAGGCGGGAGTCCTATCCCAAGGGTCCGCTGTCGGGCGATGTGAGGGGCGAGCGAAAGCGGCGCGAGGCCGGGGGGCTCGTCGACTACGACGAGGTCCTCCCCGCCTTTCGCGAGGCCTCGTGGGACGAAGCCCTGGACCTCGTGGCGCGCCGCCTGAAGGCGGTCAAGGAGACACATGGCTCGCATGCCCTCGCGGGCTTCGGGTCTGCCAAGTGCAGCAACGAGGAGGCCTACCTCTTCCAGAAGCTGGTGCGCGCGGTCTTCGGCACCAACAATGTCGACCACTGCACGCGCCTCTGCCACGCCTCCTCCGTCGCCGCGCTCCTGGAGACCATTGGCTCGGGGGCCGTCACGAATGTCTACGCGGACGTGAAGCGCGCCGAGGTGGCCCTGGTTGCCGGGAGCAACACCACCGGAAACCATCCCGTCGCCGCCACCTTCATCAAGGACGCGGCCCATCGCGGCACTACCCTCATCGTGGTGGACTCACGGCAGACAGAGATCGCGCGGCACGCCCACCACTTTCTCTGGATCAAGCCGGGCACGGATGTGGCGCTGTACAACGCCTGGATGCACGTGATGATCGCCGAAGACCTCGTGGACCACGACTACGTCCGCGCCCACACGGAGGGGTTCGAGGCCGTGGAGGCGGTGGTGAAGCGCTATCCGCCCGAGGTGGCCGAGAAGATCTCTGGCGTGCCCGCCGAGCGAATCCGCGAGGTGGCCCGCATCTTCGGGCGCTCCAGGGCGTCGATCATCTTCTGGGGGATGGGGATCTCTCAGCACACCCACGGCACCGACAACGCCCGCTGCCTCATCTCGCTGGCCCTGCTCACGGGCAACGTGGGGCGTCCCGGCACGGGGCTCCATCCGCTCCGGGGCCAGAACAACGTCCAGGGCGCCTCCGATGCCGGGCTGGTCCCCATGGTCTACCCGGACTACCAGGGTGTGGAGCACGCCCAGGTCCGGCGGCGCTTCGAAGAGGCCTGGGGCGTGCCGCTCGATCCCAAGAGGGGGCTCACCGTGGTGGAGATCATGACCGGCGCGCTCAACCGGGAGATCCGCGGGATGCTCATGATGGGCGAAAACCCCTTCCTCTCGGACCCCAACATCAACAAGGTGCGCCAGGCCCTGGCCACCCTGGAGTTCCTGTCCGTCCAGGACATCTTCCTCACCGAGACGGCGGAGTTCGCCGATGTCGTGCTGCCGGCCACCTCGTTCTTCGAAAAGACCGGGACCTACACCAACACCGATCGACGCGTCCAGATCGGTAAGAAGGCGGTCGAGCCGCCCGGTCAGGCGAGGCTCGACTGGGAGATTCTGTGCGAGATCGCCCGCCGGCTGGGCTACCCGATGGCGTACCGGGGGGTGGAGGAGATCTTCGAGGAATTCACCGCCCTGGCGCCGAGCTACGCAGGGCTCACCTATCAGACGCTGGAGCCCTACGGCAAGCTCTGGCCGTGCCCCGATCCCGAGTCGAGCGACGGGATCCAGCTCCTCTTCGGCGATCGTTTTCCCACACCTACGGGGCGAGGGAAGCTCGTACCCGCGGAGTACCAGCCGGCAGCCGAACTGCCGGACGGCGAGTATCCCTTCGTGCTCAACACGGGGCGGGTGCTTGAGCACTGGCACACCGGGAGCATGACGCGGCGCACGCGGGCGCTGGATGCGATCCAGCCCGAGGCCTTCTGCACGATGCACCCCGAGGATCTGACGAAGCTGGGGATCGAAGCCGGCGAGTACGTCACGCTGAGCTCGCGCCGGGGGATGATCACCCTGAAAGTGCGGGCCTCAGCGGGGACGGCGCGGGGCAGCGTGTTCGTGCCGTTTCACTTCCGAGAGGCGGCCGCCAACGCCCTCACCAACGACCAGCTCGACCCCTTCGGCAACATCCCCGAGTTCAAGTTCTGCGCAATCAGGGTGGCGAAGGCGTCAGGGATGGTGCTGTCGAGCTGAGGAGCCGTCAGGCCAAGACCTTCGAGTAGACCCCTGGCAGGACCAGGCGAAAGGCCCGCACCGGCGCAGAGACGTTCTTCAGGTGGTGCTCCCCCGTACTCTCCAGGACGTAGTGCTGCTTGATCCGCTCGGCCGTCTCGGGCCCCACCATGATGTCGCCGCCTCTTGCGAGCCCCGCGATCCGCGCGGCCAGGTTGGTGGTCGTCCCGGAGGCGGTGAAGGTCCACCGACCGCCGCCCGTGACATCCAGCTTCGTCGCGCCGATGAATGCCTGGCCGCTGTTGATCCCCACGTGGATGGAGACCCGCGGGTAGACGCCCACAAACTCTCGGTTCAGATCGGCGAGCCGGGCTTCGATTTGCACGGCAGCGCCGGTCGCGTTCAGGGCGTGGCGCGTTGGGCTCCCCTCGCTCTGGAAGATCACCATGAGCCCGTCGCCGGCGGTCTCGTTGACGTCGCCCCCCTGGGCCCGGATGATCTCGAGGAAGCTTGAGAAGTAATCCTGGATCAGCCGGTTGAGCCGCTGAGGCGCGAGCTGCTCGGAGAGCTGCGTGTACCCCTCCACATCCAGGAATAGGACCGACACGTCCACCTCGCGCTTCTCCAACTCGCGCGCGTTCGGATCCTGCTCGAGGAGGCGCGAGACGGACTCGGGCACAAACTTGGCAAGCTCGCCCTTGATCTGCTCGAGCAGCTCGACCTTGCGAGCGGACTCCTGCAGGTTCCTGAGCGCCTCGTTCAGCTCGACGTTCTTGGCGGCGAGGTCGTCGTAGGCCCCCTTGAGCCGCCCGGTCATCTCGTTGATGGCCGTGCCGAGCTGGCCGATCTCGTCTTGAGTCCTGACGCTCACCCGGGCGTCGAAGTCGCCGCCGCCGACCCGCTGGGCCGTCTCCATGACAGTCCGCATGGGAGTCAGAACCACTTTCCGCATGAGCACCACCAGGCTTGCCATGGCCCCGAGGATGGTCAAGAGCGCGACGCCGATCTGCCGATTCCGGTTGGCGGCCAGCTCACCCTCGAGCTTGTCGAGCGAGAGCGAGAGCCTGACGATTCCCCGGACCTTGTGATCGGCACCGTGGCACCCCTGGCAGACCGGACGGTTCCGCAGAGGATAGAAGAGGGTCAGGGACCGAGCGCCGTCGACCATCTCGTAGTGCTCCTGCGGCTGCATCGTCGCGGCGGCCCGGGTGAAGAGCGGGTGAGAGATGGTCTGTCCGGGCGGCCGCTCCATGGTCTTGAGCCGTTTCATCACCGACGATTCGAGACCGTAGAGGCGGTTCACGGCCATCGCCGTCTTGAGGTCGGAGAACGCCTCCACGCCGTTGCCGCGGAAGACGTCGAGCTGCCTGACGTCGGTCAGCTCCGCCTTGAGGTTGTGGATGAGCATGCGGATGATGTCGGGCCGCCCCTCCAGCATCCCGTTCTCGATGCTCCCCACGATGGTCGAGGCCAGGAGCCGGCTGGTCTCCCGGTTCTGGTGGATCAGCGCCCCGCGCTCCCGCTGGATGTTGAGGATCACCAGCACCCCGAAGCCCAGGACAAGGATGACCACGATGAGCGAGATCACCTTGACCTGCAGCCGCCGCCGGAAGACGTCGACGACGGCCATCTCAGCTGGCGTAGGGGAGGGGATCTGTGAGGCCGGCCTCGGCGAACCCCTTTTTCCGAAGCAGGCACGAATCGCAGAGGGCGCAGGCGGTGTCGCCGCGCGGCTCGTAGCAGGACCAGGTCAGCGCGAAGTCCACGCCGAGCGCGTGGCCTTTCCGGATGATCTCGGCCTTGGTCATTTGGATCAGGGGGGTGTGGATCTCGAACCGGCTCCGCCCTTCCACCCCGGCCTTCGTCGCGAGGTTCGCCATCCGTTCGAAGGCCTGGACGTACTCGGCTCGGCAGTCGGGATAGCCTGAGTGATCGAGAACATTGGCTCCGAAGAAGAGATCCTCGGCGCCGAGAACCTCGGCCCATCCCAGCGCGTGGGCCAGGAAGATGGTGTTGCGCGCGGGGACATAGGTGACGGGGATGCCTTTGCCGATCTCAGCGGGGCTCCGGCCCTTGGGCACGGGGACGTCCGCGGTAAGGGCTGAGCCCCCGATCAGGCGCAGGTCGAGGGAGAGGATCAGGTGCTCCCGCGCGCCGAGGGCTGCGGCGACCTTCTTCGCCGACTCGAGCTCCCGGGCATGGCGCTGGCCGTACGCAAAGGAGAGGGCATAGGGCGCATAGCCCTCATCCCTCGCGATCGCGAGCGTGGTGGCCGAGTCCAGGCCTCCGGAGAGGAGCACCACTGCCGGCTTCAGTCCCTCACACCCCCCGTCTGGCGCCCCAGAGAAGAATATGCAGACGCGGCGAGTAGCGGAAGCCGTGAGCCTGGCACGCCTCGATGACCCAGGCTGAGCGTTCGAGGATTTCTTCCTGGCGCATTCCCTCGGGCATCAATAAGATATGCTCCCGCCGCAACGCGAAGCGCTCGGCGAGCCTCAGCACCTCCGCCACGTCGCTCGCGTCCACCACCACGAACTTCCACCAGGCCCCGAGCTTCCGGAATGCCCCGATTGCCCCTGGATTGATCCGTTTGGCCTCGTCGATGCCCGAGCTCCCGAGCTTCACCGATACGTTCCACTGGTCGACCGGCACCGACGGGGGCGGCAGGACGCCAGACGTCTCTAACTCGATGGTGAAGTCGTGCACCTTCAGCTGCTTCAGCAAGGGGACCAATAGCGAGGACTCCAACGGCTCGCCTCCCGTGACCACGGCGCGGCGGCAGGGGAACGCCAGCGCCTCCGCCACCAGCGGCTCGAGCGCGACCTCCTCGCCACCTCCGGGGTCCCACGCGTATTTCGTGTCGCACCACTGGCACCCCACCGAGCAGCCTTGAAGGCGCACGAAGACCGCGGGCATCCCGGCAGTGGGACCTTCACCCTGAATCGAGAAGAAGCACTCCGCTATGCGGCCGATCGCCGCGTGGGTCATCGCTGATCCCGAGTCAGCTCGCTGCGATGACCATGCCGAGCCGGTCGAGCTGATTCGCCCCGACGGTCACCTGGAGCCGGTAGGTGTGGCCGTGGAGGTAGGCACACTTCCCCGCATGACCCGGGATCCGATGGGCGGCGTCAAGGGTGAATTCTGTGGTGAGATGCACAAAAACCCTTTCAAAGACGCGAAGTTATCGCCCCCATCATGCTCCCTCTCGAGTAAGCCTGTCAAGCAACAGGCAGGGCTGAGCCGCCTCAGGCGACCCCGACGTGAATGGTCACAGTGCCGAGGCCGAGCTTCACCTCGCTCACCTCACGGAAGCCCACGTGCTCCATCAGGCGCGTCAGCTCCGCCGGCCGGAGGAACCGGTCAACCGACCCGGGCAGGTAGGTGTAGGCTTCCCGGTCTCCGCTGACGAGCCCCCCGAGCAACGGGACCAGCCCGTGGAAGTACCACCGGAACAGCATGCTGAAACCTGCCCGAGATGGCTGGGCGATCTCCAGAGCGACGACCTTCCCTCCAGGTTGGGTCACCCGTCGCATCTCGGCGAGCCCGTCTCGGAGATCCCCCAAATTTCGGAGGAGGAAAGCAGAGGTCACGCAGGAGAAGGCGTGGTCAGGGAAGGGGAGTGCCAGCGCATCGGACACAAGGAGTGAGATCCGCGCGCCGGGATCGAGCCGCGCCAGCTTCTGGCGCCCTACCCGAAGCATGCCCTCTGAGAAGTCGATGCCGACCACCCGCCGTATCGGCCTCTGCCCGACGAGCGCGAGAGCCAGATCCCCCGTGCCTGTGGCCACGTCCAGTGCCAGGCCGCCGGGAGCGGGATCGGCCAATCGGGCCGCGATTCGCCGCCAGGCTTGGTGGCGCCCGAAGGTCATGAGGGCGTTCATCAGGTCGTAGCGTCTGGCGATGCGCGTGAACATGCCGCGCACGAATCGTGCCTTGTCGGCGGGGGGCTGGGGGATCACGAGGGAATTCTACAGCCGTGGCTCGTCGGAGGGGTAAACACGGTGCTGCGGCCGCACCCCTTTGTGGAGGTTACACCCTTTTAAAGAAGGTCCGCTATGCCGAATGCTTACCTCGAGAGGCGCTTGGTGTCGATCCTTCGGAATGTACGTCGTCACCTGTTGAGGAGGAAAGCCGTGAAGGCAATGGCTAAACCCGCCACGATCCCGACCTGTCAGGTTTGCCAGGGTCGGGGGGCCGTGTTGACGCCTTCTGGCTGGCGCTGCCCCGAGTGCTATCGCAAATGAATGCGATAGTGATGGTCGCGCACTCGGCCATTCACCAGGCCCGCGGCTCGGGGGACGAGCGTGACTGCCCGGCGTGCGGGAGCACCATCAGGCCACGTGCGGGTGGCGGGTGGTTCTGCTCGCAGTGCGTGAAGCGGTGGGGGCCCGACGACATCTTGCCGTGCCCGTACTGCGACGAGCGCTTGCTCGTAAGCCATCCCTGAGGTCCGCCCCTCATACTTCATGCCTCGTCTGAGGGATGGCGTCACGCTCACCGAACCTACCCGAGGCTCCTGTCGTTCCAACTACTCGTGTCAAGCGTTTCGTCGCCCGCCGTCGCAACCCGCTCTTTAAGACAAACCGACCCAATTCGGCGCATCAAGTCGGCACGGCGCTAGAACCAGAGCCCCGCCACGGCGGCAACCAGCGTGATTAGCGCGATGTAGCCGTTGACGTTGAAGAAGGCCATATCCAGGCGGGAGAGGTCGGTGGGTGAAACCAGCGAGTGCTCGTAGACCAGAAGTCCTCCCACCACGAGCCAGCCAACCCAGTAGGCCCAGCCGAGCCCCATCACGAGGCCAACCGTAGCCAGGGCGAGCACCGTCAGCCCGTGGCAGCCCCGCGCCAGGATCAGCGCTGCAGGAATACCGAAACGGGCGGGCACCGAGTGGAGCCCCTCGCGACGATCGAACTCCAGGTCCTGACACGCGTAGATCAGGTCGAAGCCGGCGATCCACACCGTGACGCCGAACCAGAGCAGAAACGCCGGCAGCTCGAGAGCCTCTCGCACGGCGATCCATCCGCCGGCCGCCGCGATCCCGTCGGTGAAGCCGAGAATCCAGTGGGAGGTCCAGGTGAAATGCTTGGTGTAGTGGTACCCCACGAGGAAGACCATGGCCAGGGGGGCCAGCTTCAGGCAGAGGGGATTGAGCTGCCAGGCCGAGACCAGGAGAAGCAGGGCTGAGGCGAGGGCCCATGCCCCGACCTCCCACGGCTTGAGCAGCCCTCGCGGGAGATGGCGGCCGGCGGTCCGCGGGTTCTTGGCGTCGATGTGCCGGTCCACCAGTCGGTTTGCGCTCATGGCGAGGGTTCGACCGCCCACCATCGCCAGCGTCACCCAGAGCACCACGCGCCCCCCAGGCCATCCGCCCGCGGCGAGCACCATGGCGATGTAGGCGAAGGGCAGGGCGAAGACGGTGTGCTCGAACTTGATGGCCTGGAAGAAGTAGCGGACTTTTTGAATCAAGCTTGGAAACGATGCCTCTCGGGGGTTCTCCTTATAAGTCATACTCGCGCCAGCGGCGCGTGACGAGCGCCTTGATCTCCTCGCTCATCACGATCTCCTCCGGCCATTGCTGATCGACGGCGTCCAGAGGCCCCTTTTCGGTGGCGTCGATTCCGAGCTTCCCCCCATGGCGGTGGCGGAGGGCCGCGTGGTCCAGATCGTCCATCGGTCCCTCGAGGATCACCAAGTCGCGCTTGGGATCGATGTTCCCCGTCGCGCGCCAGGCCACCTCCGAGGGGTTGTGCACATCGACGTGCTCGCTGACCACGATGATGGTCTTGGCCAGCATCATGAGCCCGAGCCCCCACAAAGCGTACATGACTTTGCGGGCCTGCCC
This sequence comes from Methylomirabilia bacterium, assembly GCA_046758385.1. Classification (GTDB taxonomy): domain Bacteria; phylum Methylomirabilota; class Methylomirabilia; order Rokubacteriales; family CSP1-6; genus JBHIAB01. The sequence goes on from JBHIAB010000043.1 coordinate 16,191, forward strand.
GGGGTAGCGTTTCTTGATCGACACGATCACCAGGTTGTGGAGGATCCCCTCGGCGGGCATGTTGATGTCCAAGACCTCGGGGAGGAGGAGCCGAACGATGGGGAGGAAGATCCGCTCCGTGGCCTTTCCGAGCCAGTAATCCTCCTGAGGCGGTCGCCCCACGATGATGGTCGGGTAGATCGGATTCCGCCGCCGGGTGAGCGCGGTCAAGTGGAAGACAGGGTAATCTCGCGGAAGGGAGTAGTACCCGGTGTGATCCCCGAAGGGGCCTTCCTGCCGGCGCTCCTGCGGGTCCACGTACCCCTCCAGGATGATCTCGGCGTGGGCCGGCACCTCCATGTCCACCGTCTTGCACTTCACCATCTCGACCCCAGCCCCGCGGAGCCACCCGGCGAAGACAACCTCGTCGATCCCCGGCGGGAGCGGGGCCGAGCCAGCGTAAATCGTGGCCGGGTCTCCACCCAGGGCGATGGCCACCTCCATTGGCGTTCGGGCGCGTTCGGCCTCGCGGTGATGCTCGGCCGAGCCCTTGTGGGTCTGCCAGTGCATGCCGAGCGTGCGCTCGTCGAAGAGCTGGAGCCGGTACATCCCGACATTGCGCGCCCTGGTCACCGGGTCTCTGGTGAAGACCAGCGGAAGGGTGATGTAGTAGCCCGCGTCTTTGGGCCAGCACTGGAGGATCGGGAGGTCCTTGAGCGAGGGATGCTGCGTCTCCACCACCTCCTGGCAGGGGCCTGACCTGACGAGCTTGGGTCCAGCCTTGGCCAGATCGAAGAGATCCCCCAGCTTCCGGAGCTTGTCGAAGAACGAGCCGGGCATCCTGAAGTCCAGAACCTTGGCCACCCGGGCCGAGAGCTCGTTCAGGTCCTCCACGCCGAGAGCCCACGCCATCCGCCGCGGGGCGCCGAAGGCGTTGATCAGGACCGGCATCTCGAACCCCTCCACGCGCTCGAAGAGCAGGGCCACGTTCTGCTCGGCCGGCCCTTTGGAGATGCGGTCCGTGATCTCAGCGATCTCGAGCTCCCGCCTCACCGGGACGCGGATTCGCCTGAGCACCCCGTGCTTATCCAGGGTCTCCATGAACTCGCGGAGATCGGTGAAGGCCACGTAGCTACTCCTGGTAGAAGACCTTGACGAGCCAGCCGGCCAGCACCGGGAAGAAGAGGCTCGGCACGACGCGCACCACCACGAAGCGCCAGCCCATGAGCGGCGCCTCCCAGGCGATGATGCGCTGCATCCCGAACAGCGACCACGAGGTCATGTAGGCCACCAGGGGCGCGATCCCCGCCCCGGAGCGAGCCAGGACCACCATCAGTGGCACGCTCACCATCGGCCCTCCCGGGGTGAGCACGCCGGCGACGGACGCGACTAGGATCCCGCCGAGCCCCGTCTCGCGCCCGAAGTAGTGGCTCACCAGCTCCTGCGGGATCAGCACCTGGAGCATCCCCGCGAGGATCAGGGCGGGGATGAGGCGCGGCAGGATGAAGACGACAAGGGAGACGCCGTTGCGCGCCCCGATCCAGGGGAGCCCCGGGTCCTTCAGGTAGGCGACGACGGTGAGGATCAAGGCCAGGCTGATGAGGATGATGAGTGAGGCGTCCAGCGGCTGTCCCCGCGGCATGCGCAACTCCTTTCGTCACGGGCGGATCGGAAGGCCATTATAGCAGGGGCATATCGACGATTCTCCTGCGGGAGGCCGTGGAGGCTAGCTATTGACACGTTCCGACGGTTCGGCTATATCCGAGGGGTGTCCCTAACGGGCGGTGAGCGGGAAGGAGGGGGAATCCAATGCCGACGAAGGCGGACCTGGTGGCCGTTGTGGCTAAGGCCACGGGCGGGACGAAGGTGGCGGCCGAGCGAGCGATCAACGCGTTCCTCGGTGCCATCCGGGACTCCATGAAACGAGGCCGCCGGGTGACGCTCGTGGGGTTCGGGACATTCTCGACCTCCCGACGGGCGGCGCGCGACGGGCGAAACCCGCGGACCGGGAAAACTATGAGGATCCCCTCGGCGCGCGTTCCTCGCTTCAAGGCAAGCAAGTCCCTGAAGAAAGCGATCCGCTGAGCCGACCTGTCGTTCGAACGTCCTGGGCCTTCACGTCACGAGGCGGGTGGAGTCTCGGGCGAGTCTCCGCTCTCTGCTGGCTTCCTTGACGAGAATCCCTTCGCTGTGTTGTAATGACGGGTGCGCTGGGAGATCGTCTAGCGGTAGGACGCGTGGCTCTGGACCACGTAGCGGGGGTTCGAATCCTCCTCTCCCAGCCAACACATTTTTCCGTTCCCTGGGGCCCCATCGTCTAGAGGCCTAGGACACTGGGCTCTCAATCCAGAAACACGGGTTCGAATCCCGTTGGGGCCACGCCCATCGTTGCAGCAGGCCGTGATCTTCGAGATCCGGGGGGAAGCTCGGGCGGCCTAACCTAGTTCGGAAGGAAGTTTCTCTCGGCCCACTGACCTGGCACCAAACGCGCGGCCGGATCGGGAGGAAGTTCGGGCGCGCCTGACCGAGGCATACTGCGGGCGGCGGCTCAACGTACCCTGTTCGAGACCGCTCTCCGCGTGACTGAGCTCGTCAATGTCCAGGTCGCTGGTGTTGGCTTCACCGAGCGGACGATCCACACCCTCTGGCATTCCATGGCGACGTTCCTGAGGAACCAGTATGAACGGAGCTTAACCCTCTCCTTTGGCCAGGGAGAGGCTGCCCCTTGACACCGCCATCCCAGCCGCCTATGTTTTGGCACGGTGGAATACCCCTTTCGTAAGGGAGAATGACTACCCACCCGGTTTAGCAAGGGAGTAGCACATCTCGGACGCTTTGCAGGAGCGGTACGAACTTCTAAAGGCCGACCAGTATGCCGACCCCGAAGACCGGGACGAGCACACAACAGGGGAAAAATCATGGAACGAATCCTGCGAGCCTCGATGGCGCTCTGGCGGGACGAACGAGGAGTAGCCCTGATCCTGGCTCTGATGGCCCTTGTCGTCATGGCGGCCCTGTCAGCCTCCCTTCTGACCATCGGCCGCTCCGAGGTTCAGATCACTTCCAACCTCCTCAGCGGAACCCAGGCGCTCTTCGCTGCCGAGGCAGGCGCCGAGCGGGGCATCGCGCAGTTCGTGGCCACCGGAACCCTCGTGAACGAAAACTCCGGAATTTTCCAGGGGTGGAG
>JBHIAB010000044.1:0-18953 GCA_046758385.1 Methylomirabilia bacterium
CGGCGATCCGGCTCGGCAGGTACGGAGCCGTAGACATGGCTCCCACGTCCAACATGGCAGCGCCCGCCTCCACCATGGCCTCGGCCATGCGCAACAGCCGACCAGGATCGCGGGCGACAGAATCCGGGTAGAACGACTCCGGACTCACGTTGAGCGCTCCCATGAGGACCACGGGGAACCCCTCGCCTATCGGTATGCCGCCAAGCGCCGCCGAGTTTGACATGCTCTCTCCCAGACAAAAATGCCATCGAAGACGACGACATGGGATGCCAGCTGGGAATCTGGCCGCCGGCAGCTTGCGACCAAACCTTCCGCGCGGTGAGACCGCGTGGACGTCTACGCGGGTGTGGCAGCTTCCGTCAAGGTGGGGCGGGCGCGGATTATCCGAGCGATCTCCTCTCCATCCAGCGACTCCCGTTCGAGGAGCGCGCGGGCCAACGCGTGGAGCTTCTCTAGGTTCTCCTCGATGAGCCACCGGGCCTTGATCGCGCACTCTGTCACAATCCGCTTGATCTCGCCGTCGATGAGGAGGGCGGTCTCATCCGAATAATCTTGCTGCCGGGTAACCTCTCGCCCCAGGAAAATGTGCTCCTCCCGCTTGCCGAAGACCAGCGGCCCCAGCTTCTCAGACATCCCCCACTCGCAAACCATCTTTCGAGCCATCTCGGTGGCTTTCTCCAGGTCGTCGCCGGCCCCGGTCGTCTGCTGGCCCAGCACGAGCTCCTCGGCCGCGCGCCCTCCCAGGAGGATGGTGATGCGGTTGATGAGGTAGTCCCTGGAGTAGTTGTACTTGTCGTCGAGGGGGAGCTGCTGGGTGAGCCCAAGGGCGCGCCCGCGCGGGATGATGGTCACCTTGTGGACCGGGTCCGTGCCTGGCAGGAGGTCTGCTACCAGCGTGTGCCCCGCCTCATGGTAGGCGATGGTCTTCTTCTCCTCCTCGCTGATGATCATGGACCGGCGCTCGGCTCCCATCAGGACTTTGTCCTTGGCACTCTCGAAGTCGAGCATCTCCACAGCTTTCTTGCTCTCACGCCCGGCAAGCAGGGCCGCTTCGTTGACGAGGTTGGCGAGGTCCGCACCGGAGAAGCCAGGCGTCCCGCGGGCCAGCACTCTCAGATCGACCTCCGGGCTGAGCGGTATCCGCCGCGCGTGGACCCGGAGGATCTCCTCCCGCCCCCTGACGTCGGGCCGAGGGACCAGCACCTGGCGGTCGAAGCGGCCGGGCCGGAGCAGCGCCGGATCCAGCACATCTGGCCGGTTGGTGGCAGCGATGAGGATCACGCCTTCGTTGGTCTCGAACCCATCCATCTCCACGAGCAGCTGGTTTAACGTCTGCTCGCGCTCATCGTGCCCTCCCCCGAGGCCGGCGCCGCGATGGCGCCCCACCGCGTCAATCTCGTCCATGAAGATGATGCACGGAGCGTGCTTCTTGCCCTGTTCGAAGAGGTCGCGCACCCGAGAGGCGCCCACGCCCACAAACATCTCGACGAAGTCGGAGCCCGAGATGGAGAAGAACGGGACGTTGGCCTCGCCCGCGATGGCTTTGGCGAGAAGCGTCTTCCCGGTCCCGGGCGCGCCCACGAGGAGCACGCCCGTGGGGATCTTCCCGCCCACCTTCTGAAACTTCTGGGGGTCCTTCAGGAACTCGATGATCTCCTGGAGCTCCTCTTTGGCCTCGTCCACGCCGGCCACGTCCTGAAAGGTCACCTTGTTCTGCTTCTCCGACATCAGGCGCGCGCGGGCCTTCCCGAAGGAGAGGGCCTTGGCCCCCCCACCCTGCATCTGGCGCATGAAGAAGATCCAGACGCCGATGAAGAGGAGCATGGGAATCCACTGGAGGAAGATGCCATACCAGGGGGTGGTGTCCGGCGGCCTCACCATGATGCGGACCCCGCGCTCGCGGAGCATGTTGACCATATCGGGATAGTCGGGCGTGTAGGTGCGGAAGGGAGAGCCATCGGCGAGGCGCCCCTTGACGATGTTCCCCCGGATGGTCACCTCCTTCACCTCACCCGACTCCACCTGGCGGAGGAACTCTGAGAAGACGACCTCCTCGCGCGTCGGCTGGTTGGCTTGGAAAAGGTTGAAGAGCAGGATGACGATCAGCCCGACCACCATCCAAAGCGCCAAGTTCTTGTGGAATCGGTTTATGGGCGGTTTCATGCCGCCCTCAGTATACCACAGGCTGGATATGGCCCCCCTGCTCCCTGGGGGTCTCCGGGGGATCTCCCGGGACTCTCCCAGGGCCTCGCGCCCTCTCCGCCTTCTTCGGATGACCCTCTACCCCTCGAGCTCGTGCTCCAAGACCGAAACGTACGGGAGGTTCCGGTATAGCCCGCGAAAGTCGAGTCCGTAGCCGACGACGAACTCGTTGGGAATGGTGAAGCCTAGGTAGTCGATCTCGACGTCTACCTCCCGGCGATCCGCCTTGTCCAGGAGCGCACAGAGCTTGAGACTGGCCGGGTGTCGCGTCTGGAGGTTCCGCCGCAGGTAGTTGATAGTGCGCCCGGTGTCGATGATGTCCTCGACGATCAGCACGTGGCAATCCTCGATGGAGACCGAGAGATCCGACGTGATCTTGACCACACCCGAGGAACGGGTGCTGGCCCCGTAGCTCGACAACGCGATGAAGTCCAGCGTAACGGGAATGTCAGATGCACGCACCAGGTCGGCCAGGAAAACCACCGCCCCCTTCAGCACGCCGACGAAGACGGGATCGTTGCCCGCGTAGTCCCGGGCCAAGTCGCGGCCCAGCTCCTCGACGCGACCGGCGATCTCCTCCTGGGTAATGAGAGTCCGCCCCAGCCGATGCCCCACTGCACCTGTCCTCGCTACCTCGGAGCCACAAAGGGGTCCAGCGCGCGTTCGGATCTGAGCTGGTGAGAGACCTCCTCGGCCGCGTCCCGGCTCGGATAGCTCCCGATCCGCACGCGGTAGAGGGCCCGTCCGTTCTCGGCAGTGACCAGGCTCACGTAGGCATCGAAGCCTGCCTTGGCCAGTGAGCGGCTGAGCGCCGTCGCGGCTCCCTTCGCTCCGAACGCCGCCACCTGGACGGTCCATGCAGGGTTTCGAGCTTGGCCAGACGCTGGGGCTCTCGGCGATGCGTGAGCGGCGGGCACGACGGTGCCCTCACGGGGCCTCGCCTCAGGCTTTGGTGAAGACCAGGAATCCAGCGGCGCGGTGAGGGTGCGGTAGAACGTCAGCTTCTCCTGGATATCGGCGGCGCGCTCGACCTGTCGTGTCCCGTTCTCCTCGTCATCCTGCAGTGCAGGACGCCGGTCCCGCCCGACCTCGCTCGGAGGGCTCGAGTTCCATTCGCGCCCAACCATCATGCCGAGCACGAAGGTTACCGACAGGATCGTCAGGGCCACGAGCCCCACCCCTGCACCCCTAGCAGGGTTAGGGGCGCCGTGAGCGGGCTGTCTTCTGGTCCGTCTTGCCATCACATCTTCTCCGGAGCGGAGACCCCCAGCAATTCGAGGCCGTTTCGAACCACCTGGCCGACCGCAGCCACGAGGGCGAGCCGAGCATGGGTGAGCGCCAGGTTATCGCCCACCACCCGGTACCGCTTGTAGTACGGGTGACAGGCGGCCGCCAGCTCCTGAAGGTAGTACGCCACGCGGTGCGGTTCAAGTGCCCGGGCTGCGCCTTCCGTCAGAGCGGGGAGCTGCAGCAATCTCTTGATCAGCCCCAGCTCTTCGGGCACCTCGAGAGGGGTGAGGTCCACGCCGTTCCAGTCAGGGACCACCAGCTTCTTCCGGGCGAGGTGATGGAAAATGCTGCACACCCGGGCGTGGCAGTACTGGACGTAGTACACCGGGTTGTCGGGCTTCTGCTGTGTCACCACATCGAGGTCAAAGTCCAACGGGCTGTCGTGCCGGCGCGCCAGGAAGGTGAACCGGGCGGCATCCCGACCCACCTCCTCGATGAGCTCGTCCATCAGAACAAACTCGCCGCGGCGCTTGGACATCCGCACCGGCTCGCCACTCCGGAGGAGCGTCACGAGCTGGACGATGAGGGCCTGGAAGGCCTCGGCTGGCTTGCCCAGGGCGAGCATGGCAGCTCTCATGCGCGGGATGTAGCCGTGATGGTCCGGTCCAAGGAAGTCGATGAGACGGTCCACACCCTCGAACTTGAAGAGATGGTAGGCGATGTCGGACGCGAAGTACGTGAGCTCTCCGTCGGACTTGACGAGGACCCGGTCCTGATCGTCTCCGAACCGAGAGGCCCGGAACCAGACTGCTCCCTCTGACTCATACGCCAAGTCACGAGCTTTGAAGAGGTCGATCATCTTTTCGGGGAACTGGGGCTTGCGGATCTCGTTGGACTCGGAGACCCAGCGATCGAACTCCACGCCGTACTGCCTGAGCACCCGCTCCTGATCGTCGCGGATGCGACGGACCGCGTACTCCCCGAACGCGGCCACGCGGACATCCTCCGGTTGGGCCAGCATGGCCGGGCCTACTTCGCCAGGTCCACCAGATACTCGCCCGGATACCCCCCTTCCGGCACCGCGGCGGCTTCGCCCAGGGCTTGACGAACGCGTGCCTCCACGGAGCGTGCCAGCATCGTCACCTGGTTGCCGGCGTCATTGACGTAGTATTCGGTAAGCACCGTGAAGCCCTGGGAGCGAAGGATGCGCGCGAGCGAGTCGCCGACGGCTGCAGCGCGCCCGTTGACGATCACCAGCGGACCCGTGGGGTTAGCGGACACGAACTCGATCCGGACTCGCTCCGGCCTACCCCAGGAACTCCGGCCGTAGGCAGGCCCCGCGGCGAGGATCTGGCGGAGGGCTTCCCGGCACCAGGCCAGCGAGAGAAAGACGTTCACGAAGCCCGGGCCGGCCACCTCCACGCGCTCCACCGCATCCAGCGCCGGCCAGTGCTTGACCATCTGCTCGGCGAGCTGGCGCGGTGGCCGTCGACTCGACCTGGCGAGGACCATGGCCGCGTTGGTCGCGTAGTCGCCGTAGGCGGCATCGCGTGGCACTTCCCAGAGCAGCCCGCCGGGCAACGTCAGCCCAATGCCCTCGAGGGCAACTCGGAGGGCCTCGGTGAGCTGGTCAGTCACATTCAGGGTCATCGTGGAGAAAGACGCGATCGCCGCCTCGCGCGGCGACGGGATCATGATACCGCGGGCGCTAAGAGCGGGAGAAGGAAATTCCCCTGAAACGAGTGGGTTAAACGGCGACCAGAGCACGAATCGCCGAGAGGTCTAACGCGTGCCGAAGGGATTCAGCGAGCGCGTCATAGGCGGCTTCCCTCGGGGTGCAGCCAGTCGCCGGTAACTGTCCGTCACCGCCGTCCAGAGACGCCTGATGGATGCGTAGTACGCTCCCGCCGTGGAAGTGCGACCAGCTGAGTCTCCTGCCCGGAGTGGGGCTTGAGCAGGATGGGAAGCTCTTCCTGATGGAATAGGTGGCAAAGCCCTGCCACGATTAGACTTTCTCCGGCGATGAAGGCTCCCGCGACGATCCAAGCTCCTGCTGGCATCGGCCGTGTTTATCACACGGCACGCCCAAGCCCCGGGCCCTCAGATTCCCGCCGTGGTCGTGCTGCACCGGCTCACCGAAGCTCGAAGACGACCGGCACCCGCACCCTCAGGGTTCTGGAAGGGAAGCCGGCGGGAAACGGAAGCGGCGGGAGCTTCCGGACAGAGTCAAGAGCTGCCTGATCGAGGATCCTGTGCGACGAGGACTCGAGAACCGAGACCCCGTCAATGGCGCCGTCGGGCCGGATCACGATCTCCATGTGAACCGTTCCCGTCATCCCCCGCCGACTCGCGGCCGGGGGATACTCAAGAGCCTGGTGGATGTGCTGGCGAAGCAAGGCGAGGTAATATGAAAGGCGGCTCCCCGTGCCCTCCTCCGGGCCCGTGCCTGAACCACTCTCAGCTCCGGTTCCTCGCCCGGTTCCTGCTCCCCGATCGCGGTCAGATAGTGTATCGAGCCTGCCTGCTTTCTGCCGTGTCAGGGGTGGAGCCGACGCAAGGATGGTCGACGAACGCTGAGCCCCTTCAGTGGGAGGTGAATGGACATGGGAAGAAGGCACTGGCGCCGCTGGCAGGGAGGGTAGCGATGGCACTGCTTGTGATGTCCAACGTCCGAGGCCCGCGACGGCCGGGGATTCCCCCGACGGAAGATCGGGGACGGCGAGTCGGGGCAAGGCCACCCCGCCCGAGGACCTAGACATGCCGGTCACGCGACCCATAGAGGAGCGCCCCGACGACGACAGGGGAAGTGGCAAGGGACGATTCCTGTGAGGCCGCACATCGGCGGCGGCCACCGTGCGGGCAGGCAGCGGGACCGGTGGAGGTGAAGAAAACGCCGGGGGCGGTAGGATGGGGGGGGAAGGCGACGGGGCGCGAGACGCGGGCATTGGAGGGAGGCGATCATCCGCGCCCACGCCGCTCACCGTCTCCTCCGTCAGGTCCACGATGATTGGCGGTGGTAAGGTCCCCTCAGGCAAGAACAGGAGGACCAGCACTAGCCCGACCCCGTGAACAGTCAGGGAAGCCGGCAGGCTGAGGAGCCAGCGCCGCCGGCTCACGCGCGCCCCGTGGGCCACCGGCGAATCCCGGCTTCAAGGGGTGACTTGACCACCACCGCTTCGGGATCCACCTCGATCTCGACCCCGTCAATCATCGTGGGAGCCCTGCCCAGGATGCGCACTCAGTACCGTGCCTGAAGTCCGGCCAGGAAGTTCACCCCCAGGGCACGGAACCCGAACGCCTCGGAGTACTCCTCGTCGGTGAGGTTCTGGATCCGCGCCGTTAGGTCAAGACCCTTAAGAATCCCCCTCCTCTGGAGAAGTCTCCATGTTCCGCCCAGATCGATCCGGAAGTAGCCAGGGTTATCGCGGTTGGCGATGTTGTCGAACTGACGAGAGACCACGTAGGACTGCGCGAAGACCGACAGCCGCGGGATGGGCGTAACGGTCACGCCAGTGTTCCAACGATGCCGGGCAAACCGGGGAAGCTCTCGACCCGTGCTCTCGTCCTCGGTATCCGTGAACGTGTAGTTGACGTTGAAGCGGAGCCAGTCGAGCGGCTCCAACTCGGTCGAGAACTCGACCCCTTCCGTGCGGGCCTTCCCCACGTTTCCCGCTTGCTGGCAGAAGTCGAACGGCGGAACATTCACGATGGTGATCAGATCGCGGAACTTGTTCCGGAAGTATGTCACCTCGAGCCGGAGACGATTTTTCCAGAGCTTCTGATCGACGCCTGCCTCCCAGCTTTGGCTTCGCTCGGGCTTCAGGTTCGCGTTGCCAAAGGGCGGGCAGAGCCCACCCGTAAAGTCAGGAAAGAAGAGATCGTTGAGCGTTGGCGCACGAAAGCCCTTCCCATACCCACCCCTGAGCTTCGTCGCGGTCTCTTTGAGCAGGTACGCCACGGAGAATCGCGGTGTCGTCTCACTGCCAAAGACATCGTTATCCTCCAGCCTCACCCCGGCGCTCAGGAACAGGCGATCAAAAAACCGTATCTCATCATGAAGGAAGAGCGAGCGAGTGTTCGTGTCCTCGCGAAAGGTCCCCCGGTTCTTCCCGCGCTCGTTCCGGTGCTCGAGCCCCAGCGTGAGGCTGTTCATCTTCGCCATGTGCCACGTGCTCAGGATCTCGAATTCCCTTCGCCGGGTGTTGGTTTGCGAGGTGAATGCAAAGTCACCGGCGGGCAACGGCCCATTCTGAAACCCCTGGTTGTTCCACATCTGGCCCATCCGGGCCGCCACCACCCACCACGGGAAGACCGTCTGGTCGTATCGGAGGGTGAAGAGAGAGAACTCGGTCTGCTGCTGGGAGTCCGGGTCGCGGGTTTCTAGAAAAAGGTTGACCGGCAGGTCAGTGTTCGATTTTGCATAGCGGCCCGTTGCGGCGAAGCTCGCATTCCAGGGGAACCCGAACCCGAGCCTGCTGGCGAACGCCGTCTGGTCGGAATCGTCGTTATCGAATGTCCGAATCTGCCCGCGGCTATCCGTTCGCGACGCAGAGACCGAGAAGTTGAACCGTCCAAACGCGCCGCTCGCCGCAGCCCGCTCACGGAACGTCTGCTCGCTGCCCCCCTCGAAACTCACGGCTGCCGCTGGAGGCCCCGCGCCTTTCTTCGTGATGACGTGGATGACGCCGCCGATGGCGTCCGCGCCGTGGAGCGTGGACTGGGGTCCGCGAACGATCTCGATGCGCTCGATGTCGTCAAGAGACAGGTCAGAAAAATCAAACTGACCTAGGGTGGGACTCTTGACGCGCATGCCGTCGATCAGGATCTGTATCTGCGTGGGATTCGCGCCTCGAATCCTGACCGTGGTCGCCTTACCCAGGCTTCCCGACCGTTCAACCTCGACGCCGGGTAACGAGCGCAAGGCGTCCTCGACCCGATCGTAGTTATAGACTCGGAGCTCTTCCCCCGTGATGACGGACACGGAAGACCCCAGGCGCTGCTGAGGCGTTGGGATCTTTGTGGCCGTCACCACCACGGGCGCGAGTCTCTTTACCTGTTGCGCCACACCCGGGGTCACGAGCATCATGACGAGAACGAGTACAATACCGAACGCGCGAACCATTGCCTCACTCCTCGACTCTTTCGTCTCACCAGCTTCCCTTGATCCGGAGCGATTTGACTCCACTCGACTTTTGGACTCTCACCTCCTTTCGAACTCCGGCCAGGCCACCTGGACCACAGGCCGGCCACTGACTGGGCTCTTCGCGACGAGTACCGGACAACCATAGACCGCCTCGAGGGCCGAGGGCTCGAGGACCTGATCGGGAAGGCCGAGCCGAGCCAGCTGCCCGCTCGTCATCAGAAGCAGTCGATCAGAAAGCTCCGCGGCCAGGTTGAGGTCGTGGGAGACGAGCAGGACGGTCACCCCCTCCTCGCGATTCAGATGCCTGATGAGCCCGGCACACTGACCCTGATAGCGCAGGTCTAGGTGCGCCGTCGGCTCGTCCAGGATAAGCAGACGCGGCCGCTGAGCAATTGCCCGAGCCAGCATCGCCCGCTGCCGCTCGCCGCCGCTCAGGCTCTGGAGCGGAAACGGCGCGAGGCCCTCTATGCCGGTCGCTGCCATCGCCTCTCGCGCGACGGCCACATCCTCGGCGTTCTCGAAAAACCGCGCGGGGCCATGAGGGTAGCGCCCCATGAGCACCAGCTGCTCGACGGTGAAGGGAAAAGCTTCCGGCACGCCCTGGGGGACTGTGGCGACCAAACGAGCCAATTCCCAGCGACTGAAGCTGCCGAGGGGCCGGCCATCGAAGAAGATCTCCCCGCCCGCAGGCTCCACCACGTTGCTCAGAAGCCGGATCACCGTCGTCTTCCCCGCGCTATTGGGCCCGATGACGCCGAGGATTTCGCCCGGGTCAATGGCGAACGAAAGGCCGGAGAGCCTGAAGGGCCGCGCCCGGTGTCGCTCCGGAGCCGGGTAGGCAAATTCGACCTCCCGGAGTTCGACCAGTGGCCTCACGGGATCCCCCGGTAGCGAGCCCGTAAGAGATAGACGAAAAACGGCGCGCCGCAGAATGAGGTGATGATGCCCACGGATAGCTCTGCGGGCGCCAGAATCGAGCGCGCCACCGTGTCCGCGGCCAGGAGGAAGCTGCCGCCGCCGACCAGCGCGGTGGGAACCAGCAGGCGGTTGTCAGGCCCCAGGAGCCCGCGCAGCATGTGGGGGACGATGAGCCCGACGAAGCCGATGGGACCGGAGAAGGCCACCACCGTCGCTGTCAGGAGTGCAGCGGCGACAAAGACCCGACGCTTCAGTCGCTCGGCGTTCACGCCAAGCTGGAGGGCGGCCTCCTCGCCCAGCGCCAGCACGTTGAGTTCCCGCGCCTGGGTGACGATCATCCAGAACCCGGCTCCGGCGAGGACAGTGAAGATGGCGAGGGAACCCGGGGGGACGGGCCCCAGGTTGCCGAGGAGCCAGTAAATGACACCGCCGAGGCGGTTGACGTCCACGAGGGAAATCAAGATCGTGATGGCCGAGGAGAAGAAGATTCCGACAATGACCCCGGCCAAGAGCAGGGTCTGGATCGGGAACCGGCCGTCGACCGAGGCGATGAGGTAGACCGCCGCGCCAGCCAGGAGCGCCCCCGCAAAGGCGAAGGCGGCGATCCCCACCACCTCGGCTATGGTTCCGCCGAGCCCGAAGAGCTGGGCCAGCACCACCCCGAAAGCCGCCCCGCTCGAGACCCCCAGCACCGATGGTTCGGCTAGAGGGTTACGAGTCAGCGCCTGAAAACCCACCCCCGCCACGGCCAGGGCACCACCTGCCAGTGCGGCGACGGCAATTCGGGGAAGGCGCAGGTTCAGGATCACGACCCCTGCGATGGACTCGGCCCCAGCACCTCCAGACAACACCCTCAGGATCGCCCGCGGGGAAACCGAGGCGCTGCCGAGGAAGAGGGCGCTGGCCATGACCAAGAGGAGCAAGATGAAAAGGGCGCCGAGGGCCAGGGTGAGGCGCGAGCGCGGGGTCACCGAAAGGCCTCCGGGTGGAGAAGACGTGCCAGCTTCTCCAACCCGTCCACGATCCGCGGGCCGTAGCGGTGAAGGAGATTGCCGTCCACCGAATGGATCCGGCCGGTCTTCACGGCGGGGAGGCTGCCAAACCGCTCCCACGGCTCTCGCGAGATGGCGCCCGAACCCGTGCCGTGGTTCGCCAGCAGAATCACCTCTGGTTCCCTGGCAACCGCAGCCTCCAGGCTATACCGCGGATAGTCACCCCGGTCGCGGGCGGTGATGCTCTCGCCCCCGGCCACCTGGATGAGCTCGGTCACGATGGCCTCGCGGCCGGGGACGATGAGGGGTTCAGGCCAGAGCACATAGAGGACCCGCGGGCGCCGAAAGGGCATCACCGCCGTCCTGACCGCTCTGATCCGGCGTCGTAGCCCTTCGTTGAGCGGAGCCACCACGTCCCGCCGCCCCGTTAGCTCCCCGAGCCGGGCAATTGCATCCATGGTCTCCTCGAGGCGGTTGGCGCGGACGATGTAGAAAGGGATGTCGAGCCGCTCGAGCTGATCAAAGGTCACCAAGCGGATTCCCGCATCGGTGGCGATCACGAGATCTGGGCTGAGGGCGACGACGGCTTCGAGGCTTGGAGCCAGCATCCCTCCCACGCTGGGCTTGTCTTTGGCGGCAGGCGGGAAATCACAGTAGTCCGTCACCCCGACCAGCCGGTCCTCGGCGCCGAGCGCGAAGATGATCTCGGTCACGCTCGGGACCAGCGACACGATCCGACGGGGAGGCGCGGCGATGGTCACCTCCCGGCCGAGCATGTCGCGGACGGTGAAGCCCCGAGCGGGTTCGACAAGGAGCAGGGCTAGCAGAAGGGCGGCGCCCAGCCGGCTCACGCGTCGCTCCGGGTCCGGCAGCTCGCCACCAAGTGCTCGGCGACAGCCGGGTTCGAGCCGAAGTGCAGGTGAACGTAGCTTAGGAGGGCGTTTCGGACCAGGTAGCCCTCCGCCCGCGGAACTTCCCCCGGCCCCGTCCGAACGCTGTACGCGCGCGGCACCCAGTCAGGCACCGCTTCGATCCTGGAGGCGTGGAACTCGTGTCCTCGAACGATGGTCCCGGCCTTCGCTAGCGGTGTCTCACGCGTCACCTCTACCTCGGTGTAGCCAAGCATGAGCCGGTTCGGCTTCATCCTGACCGTGGTTGGGAGGAGCCCCACCATCGGATGCTCGACGCCCTCGAGATCCTCCATCCGCTCGGCCAGATACATGAGCCCCCCGCACTCGCCGTAGATCGGGCGGCCCCTGTCGGCAAACTCCCGCACGCCCTCCAGCATGCTTACGTTCCCGGAAAGCTCCCGCGCGTAGACTTCTGGGTACCCTCCTCCCAGATAGAGGGCGTCGACGTCGGGCAGATCGGGATCCTGGAGCGGGCTCCAGAACACAAGCTCGGCCCCGGCGGCGCGCAATAGGTCAAAATTGGCCTGATAGTAAAACTGAAAGGCGCGATCCCGGGCCACGCCGATCTTGACTTTGGCCGGGGCGGTCGGGCCGCCACCCCGCTCGTCAGGCATGGCTTCACCCCGAGGCCGGACAGAGCTCCGGGCCACCGCCAACAGGTTTTCTAGGTCCACGTGCGCCTCGATGGCCTCCACCAGTTCGTCCACAAAAGCCCGCGCGAGCCCCCGTTCACTCGCCGTCACCAGCCCGAGGTGCCGGTCGGGCAACCTGAACGACTCGTGGTGCGGGAGAAAGCCTAACGGGATCGACCGGCAGTGCCCTTCCATGGATTCGCGAAGCCACCGGAAATGACTCTCGTTGGCAACGCGGTTGAAGATCACGCCCACCACATTGAGTTCAGGGTCGAAGCGCTCAAAACCCAGTACCACCGCTCCCGCGCTCCGCGCCAACGCTCCCGCATCCATGACGAGGACCACCGGCGCACCGAGCCACCTGGCGATCTGCGCCGTGGAACCCTCTTCGCTCGTCCCGTGGGCGCCGTCGAAGCAACCCATCACGCCCTCGATGAGTGCCAGGTCGGTGTCATGAGCTCGCCGCGCCACGGTGCATAGCACGCGATCTCGCGGGCACATCCAGCCGTCCAGGTTGTAAGAAGGGCGGCCGGTCACCAGGGTGTGAAACCCCGGGTCGATGAAGTCAGGGCCGACCTTGAAGGCCTGAACGGTCAGGCCGCGGCGGCGGAAGGCCTCGGAGAGCCCAATGGTGAGCGTGGTCTTCCCCACCCCACTTGACACCCCGGCGACGACAATGGCCCGAATCATGGTTGGCGTTCGGACACACCCGCCGATTTGAACGTGGCCATCTCGGTATAGATCGCAACCGCAGCCCGGACCAAGGAAATGGCCAGCGCTGCCCCGGTCCCTTCCCCGAGCCTGAGCCCGAGGTCCAGGTACGGCCTGAGGCCGAGCCGGGCAAGGATGGCGTTGTGCCCAGGTTCGGCCGAGCGGTGGGCGGCCAGCAAGAAGTGGCGGACCTCGGGCTTGAGGGCGTGGGCAACGAGCGCCGCGGCACCGGCGATAAAGCCGTCCAGGATGACGGGTATGCGGTGGGTGGCGCCCGCCACGATCACCCCGGCCAGCCCTCCAATCTCAAATCCCCCCACCTTGGCGAGGACATCGAGCCCATCACGGGGATTCGGGCGGTTCAGTTCCAGGGCCCGGGTGATCACTGACACCTTCCGCTGCCGGGTCGCCGCGTCAATGCCGGTCCCCCTGCCCGTCACCATCTCAACGGGCTCCCCGGTGAGCACGGCCGTGATGGCGCTGGCAGCCGTGCTGTTGCCGATCCCCATTTCCCCCGTGGCGAGGAGATCCAATGCCTCTGAGTGCTGAGCCTCGACCAGTTCGATCCCGACCTCGATCGAGGCCAACGCCTCCTCTGGCGTCATCGCAGGCTGCCGGGCCATGTTCCTTGTTCCCGGGCCGATCCGCTTGACCACTAGGCCGGGTCGGGGCGGTACCGGGGTCACCACCCCAAGATCGGCCACCACGACGTCGGCTCCCGCCTGTCGAGCCAGGACGTTGATCGCAGCTCCGCCTCCGAGAAAGTTCTCGACCATCTGGCCGGTGACGACCTGTGGGTAGACGCTTACCCACTCGTCGACCACACCGTGGTCAGCTGCCAGGGTGAAGATGACCGCGCGTCTGATCCGAGGTCGCTCCCGGCCGGTGATCTCCACGATGCGGCCAGCTAGCTCCTCGATCCGTCCCAGGCTTCCCTGAGGTTTCGTGAGCTGATCCAGGCGGGCCCGCGCCCGCTCGGCGAGGACTGGGTCGGGACTGGCAATCCGACTCAGGAGCTGCTCCAGCCGCTTCACTGCTGCCGGTCCTTGATGATCACGGGCAGCCCCGCCACTAGCCAGGCCATCTCGTCTGCCACCGTGGCGATCTTTTGGTTGACGATGCCGAGCAGGTCCCTGAATCGGAGCCCCTGAGCCGTCTCCGGGTGGACCCCGAGGCCGACCTCGTTGGAAACGAGGATCGTGGTGTAAGGAGGCTCGGCGAGGAGCTTGGCGAGGTCGTCGGCCTCGGCAAGGATCGGTTCGTCGGCAGGCTCCTGCTGAAGACGGTTGGCCACCCAGAGCGTCAGGCAGTCCACGATGACTACCCCGACCTTGCCTTCGAGCCGCCTGAGGGCGGCCACTAACTCCCACGGTTCCTCCACGATGAGCCACTCCCTGGGGCGCTCGGTCTTGTGGCGCTGGATTCGGCGGGCCATGTTGGGATCCAGCGCCTGGGCTGTGGCGACAAAGGCGGTGGGAGCGCTCAGCGCGCGGGCCCGGCTCACGGCATAGCAACTCTTCCCGCTCCGGGCTCCGCCCAGGACGAAGAGGGAGGAAGGCCGTCTGCTCACCGGGGGGAACTCGGGCAGGACGGCCGCGGGAAAGCGAAGGAAGCCGACTCAGACCGCAGAGGCTGATTCACCCGGACCCTCCCTCGAAGACCGGTTCCGAGGTATCGTGTCCGGGCAGGTCTCCTGGCTTTCGGATCGCCCTACTCCCCACACCTTCCCAACTCGGTATTGCCCGAGCCAGTGGCTGCTGTGGGTTTCGTCCCCGATCACAGTGACGGGGTCACGGCGGATTCGCACCGCCTTCCCTGGAGCCCGTCAACGACGGGCCACCCGGACACCTAAACAGCGGCCCCATCCTAGTCGGGGCCGGGGAAACTTGTCAAGAAGTCCTGTCGCCTACCACCGGCCCAGCTGCTCCAGGGTGCGGCGTTCGCGCTTGGTCGGGCGTCCGGCTCCACGCGAACGGTAAACCGGCGGGGAGGTGGGAACCGGTTCGGGAGGTGGAGGTGGAGTCAGATCCTCGTAGAGGAGTCGGGCCTGGACGGCCGGCCCACGCCGGTCGGCCATCGCCAGCACCTTGATGACCTTCTTTCCTCCTGGGAGGGTGATCCTCAGGAGATCGCCGGGTCGGATCAACTTGGCTGGCTTGGCCGCGCGGTCACTCACGTCCACCTTGCCGCCATCGCACGCCGAGGCAGCCAGGCTCCGGGTCTTGAAGAACCGAGCAGCCCAGAGCCACTTGTCGATTCGGATCTCGTTCACGGCCTGGCTCCTCAACGGTGGAGTGTATCACTGAGACCCCGAGGTCCGGGGAAACCGGGGCAGTGGGCGCCAAGGCAAGCGTGGAAGCCCCCCGCGCGATGTGAGTTGCCACGATGAGCCCGACGACCGTAAGCTCGGGTGGGGAGGAGGGCGTGGTGAAACGGCTGGGCGGCCTGCTTGGAGGAGTGCTCGCTGGACTCTGGGCGGTCGCGCTCTGGGCCGGGGGCGCCAGTGTCCTGGTGGAGGACTGGTCAACCCATGCCGTGGGGGCCAGGGGAATCCCCGAAGGATGGAAGGGAGGCCAGACCTGGGGGAACCCAGCCTACGAGTTCATCGTGGCCGAGGAGGGCTCGATGAAGGTCCTCCACCTGAGAAGTCAGGGAGACTCTTCCACCATCAGCAAGGAAGTGAAAGTCGATGTGAGAGAGACGCCGATTCTCGAGTGGCAATGGAAGGCGCTGAGGCTGCCCACCGGTGCGGATGCCCGGAGCAAAGACACCGACGACCAAGCGATCCAGCTCTACGTCACCTGGAAGCGCTTTCCTAGCTTCGCCCGCTCGCGGATCATCGGGTATGTCTGGGACTCCGCGGCGCCGGCGGGCAGCGTGATCAAGAGTCAGAAGACCGGGATGGTTACCTACGTGGTGATGCGATCGGGCGTGGCCGACCTCGGCCGGTGGCTGACCGAGACCCGCAACGTGTACGAGGATTACAAGCGGATCTACGGCGAGGAGCCCGACGAGTTGGACGCGGTCTCGATCACCATTGACTCGGATGACACGGAATCCAGTGCGGAGACCTACGTCGGAGCGATCCGCTTTCGGAGGCTCTCAACTGGCGTGCTCCACCATGGGGGGAGAGGGAAACTGAGAAACTGAGCGCCTGCGGCATCAGCCGGGATCGCTCTGGTTGAGTAGATGGAGCCGCCAAGCAGCGCCCGTCCACTCCAGGAGCGATAGCGCCCCGTAGTCCTGTTCGAAGCTCAGCAACCGGTCCAAGGGGATCCCCAGCGCGCGGCAGAGAATGCCGCGATTGGTCCCGCCGTGGGCCACGATGGCCACGCGGGTGCCTTGGTGGGCCCGAACGATCCTTTCCACCGCCGGCCAGGCCCGTCCCACCAGGTCGGGAACACTCTCACCCTCCGGGAAGGGAAACGTCCCCAGCGCCGCCATCCACTCCCTGAACGCCCCTGGCTCTCGACATTCAATTTCCTCGGCGGTGAGCCCTTCCCAGCGGCCCATGGCCATCTCGCGCAAGGCAGGGACGGTGGAAGGCGCCAGCCCGTGAGGGGCAGCGATCAGCTCAGCGCTTCGGCGGGCACGGAGGAGGTCGCTCGAGTACACCGCCGCGATGGGCACGGTGGCGAGCCGGGCCGCGAGGGCTCGAATTTGTTCCTCGCCCTCCCGCGAGAGCGGGACATCGGTGTGCCCGATGAATCGGCGCGTCTCGGCACCCACCACGCGCCCGTGGCGAATGAGGTACACGAAGGTCGAAGGCATTAGCTTGCTTGTTCGCCCAACATCTGCACGTTTGTGTTCAAGTTTGGCAGGACGCCACTCGTGCCGGGCCGGCGCTAGGCTCGGGCCAGGCCGAAGAACGCCACCAGGGTGAGCAAGACGCCCAGCTCGGCAAGCTCCACGGCAGCACCGAGACCATCGCCAGTCAGGCCGCCGAGGCGCCTCGAGAGCCGGTGGCCCGCGAGCCATGCCACCCCGAGCCCCACCGCTGCCGCAATCAGCCCACAGGGCCAGCAGACTAACCCGGCGGCCACGAACACGAGAGCACCGCTCACGAGAAAGGCCCGGCGCGAGACCGCGCGAATGAAGGCGCTCCCGTAGCCCAGGTCCGGGGAGGCAGGAGAAAAGCACCGGGCGAGGAGGACAGGGGCATACCGGCCCACCAATGGCGCCAAGAGGAGCGCTTCGCCGCGCCGCGCTTGGGGAAGCTCGACCAACGAGATCAATACCAGCAACAAAAGGAGGATCAGACCCAGCGCGCCGAAGGTGCCGATCCGGCTGTCTCGCATCACAGCCAGGGCCCGGGCTGGCTCTCGCATGGCGAGGCCATCAAGGCAGTCGGCGAGCCCGTCCAGGTGGAGACCACCCGTCAGAAGCTTCCACGCCGTCAAGACGAGGAGCGCCGAGAGCAGCGGCGGGAAAAGCTTCAAGAAGAGCCAGTCGGCTGCGACCAGCGCACTCCCCAACCCGAGCCCGACGAGCGGAAACCAGACCGCTGCCCGGCCGAGCGCGTCGGGACCGTCCAGGCCCCGACCGGGAACGGGGACGATGGTGAGGAACCGGACCGCCGTGATCAGCCCGCCGAGCACTGCGGCGATGGGTCAAGACGACGAATCGTCAAAGCCGACACGCCTTATGGTACTTGCGGCCGGATCACTGCAGCAACGCGATCGACGGATTGACTTTCGACAGGGAGCCGGATAAAGTCAGACACATCACCCGCGGGCTCAGCGCCCCAGTCCCCCCACCGTGAGTAGGCAGGATGGACGAATATCAGGTTCCGGTAGTCTTTCACGATGGCAAGGCTGCGTTCCGGCGGATCCCAAATCCGACCACCTTCTGGGACCCGGCGGGTCCGGACCGGCCCATTGCGCCCGGGAAGTATACCTGGCACACCGTCGTCACGGCGCGTACGTCGGTCAACAACAAAAAGGCCTCGCTGAAGCAAATTCAGGAGCTCACCGACAAGGCCGAGGATATGCTCGCCAAGAGCCGTTGGACGTACGACCTGGTCGCTGTCATCAGCGGCATGCCCATCCACCTGCGGACCAACTCCACCCACCTGGCGAATTTCTGGGGGCAGAACTGGTATTTGGGACACATGAACGAAGTGGAGAAGCGCCTGGGGAAGGCACCCATCACCATCCGCGCCGCGCTGGATCCCACCAAGGACCTGACGAATCCGGCCCACCGGGAGGCGCTCAAGCCGACCTCCTCCGCCTATTTCTGCCCGGAGAACCGTCAGATCGTCTTCCTCAACACCGATTACTACGGGCAGTGCAAGAGCTGGGGGCTTGGCGCGGCGGGCGTGGGGCTCGCGGATTTCGAGATCCACTCCTGTCACGGGGCGTGCGTGGACATCGACGGCGTCGGGGTCGTCATCATCGCTCCCACCGGCACAGGGAAGTCCACCTACACCAACTGGCTGGCCCGATATGGGAAGATTAACTCCGACGACTGGGTGTACATCCAGCAGGAGGGTAACCAGTTCGTCGCCAATCCTTCGGAGCGCTACATCTACGTCCGCTCCAACGCGGTCAGGGACAACCCCGAGGCCGGGGATAACCCGTCGCTGGTGCAGGAGGACCCGGTCATGCGCCAGCAGTTCGAAATTTTCGAGCGGCACCCAGCAGAAAACGTCCCCATTGTGAGCAGGCGGCGCATGTACAACAGGATTCCCAACTCGCGGGTCATGATCAATCCGGCTGATATCGCCCCCATGAGCTATCGGACCCCGATAAACCTGGTGCTCCTCCTGCGTCGCGACGATGTCAGCCCGTACATTGAGGAGCTTGACACCAAAGAGGCGCTCGAGATTCTGCGAAAGGGCGAATTCATGGTGGCCCCGGGGGCCACCGTAGACCCGAACGAGATCGGGACGCTCAAGAACGAGTCCTGGTACAACCCCTACCTCTTAGCACCGGACGACGCCTTCGAAGCGGAGCGGTTCGCCGCCGTCAAGGACCGGGGCGGCGCGGGCTACCTGGTCATCAACACCTCGTCGATCTACGCCAACACGGGTAAGGACGGCAAACCTGACATCAACGAGCTGATCGAGCGCACAGGGCACCACATCCTCGAGCACGTGAGCAGGTATTCGGGGAAATCGTACCGGTAGCCCCTCGGAGGGGGGCTGACGCCCCCCTTCCGATGCCTCCCCCCGTCGATTGCGCGGGCACAGCCCGCGCTCGAAAGCGGAACCACC
>JBHIAB010000045.1:0-18889 GCA_046758385.1 Methylomirabilia bacterium
GTGATCATGTCCACCGCCACTGATGAGGGGGATGACCTAGGCGAGGTGGACCTGGGGGGGAGCGTCACCCTGATAGGGAACATCATCTGCAATGGAGAGGTGGAAGTGGGGGGGAACGCCACCGTCATCTACAACGTCGGCACCCGAGCCCCCATCACCGGCCCCCTCCAGGTCCTCTCCTGGACGACCGCTTCGTAGTCTTTGCCCTCACTTAAGCCTCCGGAAAGCGTCCCGAGCAGAGCGCTAACCTGTGCTATGTGTGGGAGTTTGCGACCTTCCGAGTGCTTTACCTTGGGGTCCTAGAAAAGTTGACACCCTCCTCTGCCAGTCTCTATAATTTTTGTGCAATGTTTAAGGGAACTTATGTATCGCTCTGTCCTCCCTGAGACCTCTCGCGACCGACAAGGAGGGATGCTGCCAGGTCAAGGGAGTGGCATGGATGAGCCTTTTCGGTAAGCAAAAGCAAAGCTTCGGCCTCGACATCGGATCGAGCGCGGTTAAGGCCGTGCAACTTGTCGAGTCTGGCGGAGGGTTTCGCCTCGACGCATTCGCGAGAGTGCCGCTTGCACCCGAGACGATCAGTGGGGGCGTGATGAAAGATCCGCCGACGGTCGTGACGGCGATCAGGGAGGCGGTGGCAACGGCCGGTGTGATGACGAAGAACGCGGTCATCTCGGTCTCGGGCCGTGACCTCTGGATCAAGAAGCTCCCGCCCTTCCCCGCGGGGTTGTCCTCGAAGGTGCTCGCTGATGCCATTGCCTTGGAAGCGGAGCACCACATCCCGTTCCCGATGGACGAGGTCTACCGTGACTGGCAGTTCCTCCGCTCGGATACGACCGGCACGGAGGTGATGCTGGTCGCCGTGAAGAGGTCCCGGGTCAACGAGTACGTAGCCGTGGTCGAGGAGGCCGGCCTCACCCCCGTGGTGGTCGACGTGGACTCTTTTGCCATCGAGAACCAGTACGAGCTCAACAACCCAGAGTCCGGAGACGAAGCAGTGGCGCTGGTCGATATCGGGGCCGCTGTCATGAAAACCAACGTGGTCCGGGGCGGGGCCTCCCTCTTCGCCCGCGATATCCCCTTCGGGGGACTCAACTACGCCCAGGCCATCGCCCAGCGCCTCGGCATCCCCTTGGCGACCGCCGAGGCCGCAAAGCAAGGCCAGGACGTCGGCGTGAGCTGGGACAACCTGGTTCCTGCACTGGAGGCGGTCTCTCGAGAGCTGTCGCTGGAGATCCAGCGAACCTTTGACTACTTCGCCTCCACCACGGAGTCCGAGCGGATCGGCCGCCTCGTACTGTCGGGGGGATGTGCCAAGCTCCCCGGGCTGGACCAGTTCCTCGCGTCGAGCTGGGGGATCCCCGTGGAGCTCGCGCGACCGTTCGACAACATCCAGGTCGACCCCGCCCGCTTCCCTTCTGACGAGCTGGCCACCCTAGGTCCCGAGCTGGCCGTGGCCGTGGGGCTCGGCACCCGCCGCCCTGGCGACAGCCGGAGCAAGAGATGATCAAGGTCAACCTCCTTCCTTCGGCACCCAAGAGGCGGCTGCGCATTTCCCTCCCCTCACTCCCGGGGCTGGGGCCCATGTTCGGGGTGCTCTACGTCGCCGTCGTCGTGGGCATGGGCTGGTACTGGTGGACGCTGAGTCAGGAGGCCAGTCAGCTCCAGCAGGAGATCGCCCAGGCCCAGCAGGAACTGAACTCGCTCAAGGCCGTCATCGCCGAGGGCAACCGGTTCAAGCAGGAGAAGGAAGATCTGGAGCGGCGCCTCGCGCTCATCGAGGAGATCTCCCGGAACCAGGCGCGTCCCGTCTACCTCCTCGACGCCCTCGCGGATGGGCTGTCGCGAGGTCTCTGGCTGACGGGCGTCGAAGAGAAGGAGGACTTGCTCACGCTGGCCGGGACCGCGTTTTCTCACTTCGCCGTGGCCGATTTCATGGCCAACCTGCGGAAGTCGGGAAAGTTCATGGACGTGGATCTAGTCGTCTCGAGACAAGACCTCGAGAAAGCCCCCCACCTGGTGACCTTCGAGGTCGTAGCCAGGTTCGGGATCTAGGGACCGGTGGCGTTCGAGTTCATCACCGAGGCCCCACGCTCTCAGCAGGTCGCCTTCGGGGTCATGTTCCTGATCGCGATCGTCGGAGGCGGGTACTACTTCCTGCTCTCTCCCAGCACCACCAGGGTCAAGCAGCTGAGGGCTGAACACGCCTCCCTCCAGAAACAGATCATCGAGAACCGCGCCATCGCCGCGCACCTGGCCCGCTTCCGCCAAGAAGCGACCGCGCTCCGCAAGCGCCTGGACGCCGTCAGGGCACGGCTACCCACCGAAAAGGAAATCCCGCGGCTCTACCGGCAAGTGTCGGACTTGGCGCGGCGGTCCGGGCTGGCCGTGAGTCTCTTCGACCCCGGGAGCCCCGAGAACAGGGAGTTCTACGAGGAGACCCCGATCGTCCTTGTCGCAGAGACCAGCTATCATCGTCTCGGGGAGTTTTTCGCTCGGCTCGCCCGACTCCCACGCATCGTGACGCTGAATAAGTTCAGGTTCCAGGGGATCGACGACCCAACCGCAACCCTCCGTGCCGAACTCACCCTGGCGACCTACCTCATGAGACCCAAGAGCGAAGCCTCAGCCGACCAGCCAGGGGCTCCCCCGGGGAATCAGCAATGAAGACCGTCGGATGGCTTCTCGGACTGGCCCTGATCGGACACTCGACCGGATGGGGTGGGACGACTGCTCCAGCGTACGCCGGTCAGCCAGGTACGCTACAAACAGTTGGAACGGCACTAGTTGCCCAGGCCAGGCCTACTCCGGAGGGGACTCCTGCGGCCCAAGTGTCCGAGAGGCCGGACGCGCAGCCGCTCCCGCCGATGGCTTACAAGTCAAAGGGTCGGCGCGACCCGTTTCGACCCCTTCAGGCCCCGGTCCCTCCAAAGAAGGTGAAGCTCCAACTCTACTCCATGAAGCTGGTTGGAATCCTCCAGGGCCGGGAGGGGCCCATGGCCGTTGTGGAAGGCCCCGAAGGTCTCGGGTACATTGTAAAAACAGGCGATGCGATCGCGGAAGGACGCGTGGCGAAGATCGGGACAGAGAGCATGACGGTGAGGGTTGTCAAGCGGCCCGGAGCCCCTCCTACTCCATATGTCATGCGACTGACCAAGGAATGACCTGGCCGGAGGTGAGCGCGCGATGAAGCGATGGATTCTCGGAAGCTTCCTTATTCTGGGGCTGGCGGCCCCGGCTCTGGGCAAGACTCCTTCCGAAGCGCCAGTCATTGACCAGACCGACGAGAGGTCCGCGCGCCCTGGCCCCGCCGGCGGACCTGCCAAGTCCGAGGTGCGTACGATCCACGCCCCCGCCCGGGCGATCGCGAGGGCGCCCACACCCCAGGCAGAGGCCGCCACCGCCGAGCTGGCCCCTGCTCCAGCCCAGCCGCCCGAGCCCAGCCCCGGCGAGCAGCGATTGATCTCTTTCGACTTCGAGGATGCAGATCTCTTCGGCGCCGCTCGGGAACCTGCCGAGCCCGAGGTGCCTACGCTCCGCGCCCCCGCCCGGGAAATGGCTGAGGCATCCGCGCCGCTTGAAGATTCCCCCACTGTCAGGCTCGCCCAGGCGGGTCAAGCCCAGCCGCCGGAGCGCGGCCCCGGCAAGCAGCGACTGATCTCTCTTGACTTCAAGCACGCGGATCTCACCAATCTGCTCCGCATCCTCGCAGCGGAGAGCGGGAAGAACCTCGTGGCGGGGGAAGACGTAAAGGGGAAGATTACGATTTCCTTGAAGGATGTCACCTGGGAGGTCGCCCTCGACACGATCCTCGAAACACTGGGGTTCCGAAAGATCGAGAAGGACAACGTCATCCGCATCGTCTCGCTGGAGCAGCTCGCCAAACTCGAGGCGGCCAAGGCCAAGGCCGACGAGGCGAAGCTCAGGGCCGAGGCCGAGATCCGGACCAAGATCGCCGAGGCCAAGCTCAAGGAGCAGGAGCTCAAGGAGCGAACACTCGCCGCCGAGGCTGCCCGGGCGGAGGCTGAGGCTCGGGGCCCTCTCAAGGAGGAGATGATCCGTCTCTCGTACGGCGACCCCGAGGAGATCGTGAAGACCCTCATCGGGATCCTGGGCATCCCCCCAGAAGGCGCCGCGCCGGTGGAACCCACGGCGCTCACCGGTGCGCCCCCGGGCGAGGAGGGGCAGGCTGCACCGGCGCTGATTTCGGCCAGCGCCGAGGTGCTGGCCAAGGGGATCACGATCCGGGCTCACAAGCCTACGAACTCGATCTTCATTCGCCACTTTGAGGCCGACCTCGAGCGAATCAAGAAGCTGATTCGCGAGGAACTCGACGTCCCACTCCCCCAGGTGAAGATCGCGGCGCGGATGGAAATCCTCGAGCGCGAGGATCTGTTCGCCATCGGTGTCCGGTGGGGGGGCGCGAACGCAGGGACCGTGGGAACCACCTCGCTCGTCGGTCAGGGATTCTCGCCTCGAACCGGTGCGGGAACCGGGTCCACAGCGGTCGGGGCACGAAACCCGAACCTGACTCTCGGGGGGTTGCTCCCTGTGGACCCTAGCACCGGGCTCCCGATTGGCGCAAATCTCGTCAACCTCCCCATCGGGGCTCTCCTCGGTGGCGCCGCCGCGGCCGGCACCGGAGGCTTCGCATTCGGCATTATTGGAAGGAAGATCAACATCAATCTCGCCCTGCAAGCCCTCCGGACCGAGGGCAAGACCGAGACGCTGGCGCGCCCGGAGATCGTCACCGTCGAAAACAACAAAGCCACCATGTCACTGGGCGAGGAAATCCCCTTTGCCACCACCAGCCTGGAGGGAACCAAGATCGAGTTCAAGGAGGCCCTGCTGAAGCTGGAGGTCACCCCAACGGTAATCCGCGAAAGGGACATTACCAAGATCAAGATGAAGGTGGTGGTCGAGAACAATTCGCGGCTCCCGGTCACCATAGACCTCGGAACTGCGGGGGCTCCCCCGGTCATCGCCAAGCGCAAGGCCGAGACCGAGGTGTTAGTCAAGGAAGGAGAGCATCTGGTCATCGGCGGGGTCACCACTAGCGTGACTCAGAATGAGCTCCGGAAGGTCCCGCTCCTCGGGGACATCCCGCTGCTCGGGTGGCTCTTCAAGCAAAAGGGCTCTCAGGACACGGGACGGGAGCTCGTGATATTCATCACGCCCACCCTCGTGGCGGCGACCTCGGGCAAAGCTCCTAGGCCGTAGACCCAAAGGTCGCAGCCTGAATGAGTCTTAGCTTCCGCTTCCTCACGGCCGGCGAGTCCCATGGGGAAGCCCTGGTCGCGCTGATCGACGGGATCCCGGCGGGGCTCCCGCTCGCTGAGAGTGACATCGACGAGGATCTGGCTCGCCGCCAGCGTGGCTACGGTCGAGGCGGCCGGATGAAGATCGAAAAGGACCGGGTCCACATTCTCTCGGGCGTCCGCTGGGGACTCACCCTGGGTAGCCCCATCACCCTTACCGTGGCCAACCGTGACTGGGGGAACTGGAAAGCCACCATGTCCGTTGGTCCCCCGGAGCCCGGGGCAGCCGCCAAGGAGGTCACACGCCCACGGCCGGGACACGCCGATCTGGCGGGGGCCATGAAGTACGCTCACAAAGACATCCGCAACGTGCTCGAGCGCTCGAGCGCCCGGGAGACGACGGCGCGCGTAGCTGTAGCCGGGGTGGCCAAGAGACTCCTCAAAGAGTTCGGAATCGAGATCCTGAGCCATGTCGTTGAGATCGGCGGGGTCAGAATCGGCGAGTTGGTCCTCCCCTGGGAAGACATCAGGCGGCGCGCCGAGCAGTCCCAGGTCCGCTGCGCAGACCCGGAGGCGGAAGGCCGGATGATCGCCGCCATCGACGGAGCCAAGGACAAGGGGGACACCCTCGGCGGGATCTTCGAGGTGGTCGCCGTGGGCTGCCCCGTGGGGTTGGGCTCCTACGTGCAATGGGACCGTCGCCTGGACGGTCGGCTGGCCCAAGCCTTCGGCGCCATCCAGGCCATCAAGGGGGCCGAGATCGGGCTCGGCTTCGAGGCCGCCCGACGCCCCGGTTCCCAGGTCCACGACGAGATCGTCTTCGATGAGGGCAGCGGCTTCACGCGCACCACGAATAACGCCGGAGGGCTGGAGGGTGGGGTGACCAACGGCCAGCCGGTGATTGTCCGGGCGGCCATGAAGCCCCTCTCCACCCTGCGCATGCCGCTCCGCTCGGTCGACCTGGCGACCAAGGGGGCCGTGGAGGCCGTGGTCGAGCGGAGCGATGTCTGCGCGGTTCCGGCCGCTGGGGTTGTTGGCGAGGCCATGATGGCCATCGTGCTGGGCCAGGCATTCCTGGAGAAGTTTGGTGGCGACAGCCTGGAGGAGGTGCGCCGAAACTACGACGGTTACCAGGAATCGCTGAAGCGCTGGTGACCGAAGAGATCCTCGTCAACCTGGGACCCAGATCCTACCCCATTATCATCGGTGCCGGGAGCCTCGCCACGGTGGGGGATCGGCTTCGCGGCCTCACCGTGGGCCGGCGGAGCGCCGTGGTGAGTGACCGCTCCATCATGGCCCTCCACGGACCGCCCGTGCTGGACTCGCTGACCACCGCGGGCTTCTCCGTCGACGAGATCAGCGTGCCAGAGGGCGAGGCCGCAAAAACGCTCCCGGTGGCGCAACAGTGCTGGGATGCGTGCCTGGCTCTCGGGCTTGATCGCACCTCCACCATCCTGGCGCTCGGCGGGGGGGCCGTGGGAGACCTGGCGGGCTTTGTGGCGGCCACCTACATGCGGGGAGTCTCCTTCGTCCAGCTCCCCACCACGCTCCTGGCCCAGGTCGATGCCTCTATCGGGGGCAAGGTGGCGATCGATCACCCGCGCGCCAAGAACCTCATCGGGGCCTTCCACCAGCCGCGGCTGGTGATCGCCGACCCGAAAGCGCTCCTCACCCTCTCCGAGCGCCAGTTCCGATCGGGGCTCGCAGAGGTCGTCAAGCACGGGATCGTCCTCGATGCCGACTACTTCGCCGACCTCGAACGGCATGTGAGCGAGATCATGGCCCGCGACCTCCCCATCCTCGAGCGGGTGCTCGCCGGATCCTGCCGGCTGAAAGCCAGGGTCGTAGAGGCCGACGAGACCGAGTCGGAGCTCCGCGCGGTGCTGAACTACGGCCACACCGTGGGCCATGCCCTGGAGGCCGCCACTGAATACGCCCGGTGGGTTCACGGCGAAGCAGTGGCGCTCGGGATTGCGGTCGTCGCCCGGATTGCAGAGCGCCTGGGAATCGCCGACAGCGAGACCGCCCGGCGCCAGCTTCGACTCCTCGAGGCGGTGGGGCTCCCGGTCAGTTGCTCGGGAATGGAGACCTCTGCGATCCTGGGGGCCATCGCTAGAGACAAAAAGGCTCGAGAAGGCCGGGTTCCCTTCGTCCTTGCTCCCCGAATCGGGACGCACCGGCTAACCTTCGACGTCCCTCAAGCGTTGGTGGCGGAAGTTCTCAACGAGGTCACCAATGCCCGCGAAATCCCGTCGGCGAGTTGACAACTGGGGACTTAACCCCGTATAAAAAAAGACAGATGGCTGATTCCATCCCGCGATCCGGCGGGGGAGGCGCGGCCGAGCATTCCGAGACGACCAGCGCCATCAGCCGGTACCAGGAGCGGCTGGCCAAGGATCCGGCCTCGTTGGCCTTCGCCCCACTGGCCGAGGCGTTCCGCAAGGCCGGACGGACGAGGGAGGCCATCGCACTGTGCATGGATGGCCTCCGGCGGTACCCAGACTACACGACGGCCCGCGTGATCCTCGCCAAGGCCTATCTTGCCGAAGGGAACCAGGAGGCAGCCCTTAGAGAGCTAGACACCGTGGTGACCCAAACCCCGGATGATGCCCTGAGCCTCCGGCTGCTCGCAGACCTCTACGCCAGGCGAGGGGAGCTCAAGCAAGCGGTGGCCGCCCTCGAGCGTGTGGTACGGCTGGATCCAACAGACCGAGAAGCCCAAAGCACCCTCGACCTCCTAACCGAGCGGGGGGGGAGGAGCGAAAGCTCGCCGATCTTTCGCCTCCTGGGTGACGGCACCTTCGCCACGGCGACCTTCGCTTCCCTTTGTCTCGAGCAGGGGCTTCACGATGAGGCAGCAACGATCTTTCTCGGGATCCTCAAGCAGGACCCTGGAAATGGGCCAGCGCGGGAAGGGCTTGCCGCGGCGCTGTCGACCAGGACTGCCCGCCGAGGACGCGTCTAAGACCGAGGGGTGACCCAATGCAGGTTTCCACCAACGACTTCAGAAAAGGACTCAAAATAGAGATCGACGGGGCCCCCTATGTCGTCGTCGAGTTCCAACACGTGAAACCCGGCAAGGGCGGGGCTTTCGTCCGGACCAAGCTCAAGCATCTCAAGCTCGAGACCGTTATCGAGAAGACCTTCAGGGCGGAGGAGAAGGTCCTGCTGGTGAACTTCGAGGAGAAGCGGATGCAGTTCCTTTACCGGGACGACCACTTCCACTTCATGGACCTGGAGAGCTACGACCAGATCGCTCTCTCCGAGGATCAGGTGGGCGAGGCTCGGGCGTTCCTCAAGGAGACCACCGAGGTGGACATCCTCTACGTGAATGACGAGCCGATCACCGTCGAGGTCCCGAACTTCGTGGAGCTCGCGGTGGCGAAGACCGAACCCGGGGTCCGGGGCGACACCGCCTCAGGCGGGTCCAAGCCCGCCACCCTCGAGACCGGAGCGGTCGTCTCCGTCCCGCTCTTCGTCAACGAGGGCGACGTGGTCAGAGTGGACACGCGGACCGGGGACTACATTGGCCGGGTAGCGACGGCGGGATAGGCCGAGAGCGATGGCTGCGAACGAAATGCGACGCGACAGGCCCCGACTCCGCGAGATCAAGGCGCTCATCGACCTGGCGGCGGCTCG
Organism: Methylomirabilia bacterium; assembly: GCA_046758385.1. Taxonomy (GTDB): domain Bacteria; phylum Methylomirabilota; class Methylomirabilia; order Rokubacteriales; family CSP1-6; genus JBHIAB01. The sequence continues at coordinate 8,898 of JBHIAB010000045.1, forward strand.
CGGACTCACCGAGCTGGAGGTGAGTTGGGGAGACATCCGGGTGAAGATCCGACGCGAGTCTCCGACTCCGGCGGCCGCGCCAAGCGGCAGGCCCACGCTCCCAGCCCCGGAGACCACTGCCGCCGAGCGCCTCGAGACACCGGCCGCGCAAACCGTCGCCGTCGAAGCCCCGATGGTGGGAACCTTCTACCGCGCGCCTTCTCCCGGGGCGGACCCCTACGTCACGGAGGGCGACGCAATCAAACAAGGGCAGGTCCTCTGCATCATCGAGGCCATGAAACTCATGAACGAGATTGAATCCAAGGTGGCAGGCCGGATCGTGAACATCCTAGTGGAGAACAACCAGCCGGTTGAGTACGGCCAGCCGCTCTTTCTCGTCGAACCCCACTCCTAGCCAAGTCGCCACGATTGAACGGATCTGCCAGCGTCAAGCACAGCCGTGCCAAGCATACGCCGGAGCGCTGTCCCCAACGAAAATTCGACGAGGTGTAGTAGGCTGCGTTCGTGGGGGGGGGGGGGGCCCGCCCCCACCACCCGGGGGGGGGGGGGAGGGGGGGGGGGCCCCCCCCCCCGGGGGTGGGGTGCGGCGGGTCGGGGGCGCGGCCCCCCCCTCCGAGGGAAATGTTTCAGAAAGTCCTGATCGCCAACCGTGGCGAGATCGCGCTCAGGATCCTCAGGGCCTGCCGGGAACTGGGGATCCGCACCGTCATTGCGCATTCCCAGGTCGACCAGGAGTCGCTGCCGGTCCGTCTGGCCGACGAGTCTATCTGCGTGGGGCCCGGCGAGGCTCGGTTGAGCTACCTGAACATCCCCAGCATTATCTCGGCCGCAGACGTCACCGACAGCGAGGCGATCCACCCCGGGTACGGCTTCCTCGCCGAGAACGCCGCCTTCGCCGAGATCTGCCGCGCCTGCGGCATCGTCTTCATCGGCCCCGCGCCCGAGGCCATCCGCCTCATGGGGGACAAGGCTCAGGCCCGCGAGATGGCGAGACAGGCAGGAGCTCCCGTGATCCCCGGCAGTGACGGGGCGTTGAAGGACGGGGAAGACGCCCTGGCTGTGGCCGAGCAGGCGGGGTACCCCGTGATGCTCAAAGCCGCCGCCGGAGGCGGGGGACGTGGTATGCGGATCGTCCGCAGCCGGGAGGCACTCCCGCCCGCCTTCGCCACCTGTCAGGCCGAGGCTCAAGCGGGCTTTGGCTCCTCGGAGATCTACCTCGAGAAGTTCATCGAGGAGGCCCGCCACATCGAGGTGCAGGTGCTCGGCGACCAGGCTGGCACACGCGTCCACCTCGGCGAGCGCGACTGCTCGGTTCAGCGACGCTACCAGAAGCTCCTCGAGGAAGCTCCCGCTCCAGCCATCCTGGAGGGAACCCGAAACGGCCTCTACCAGGCTGCCCTGGCGGTGGCCCGGGCGGTGAATTACGTGAGCGCGGGCACGGTGGAGTTCCTGGTCAACCCGAGCGGGAACTTCTTCTTCATCGAGATGAACACCCGCATCCAGGTGGAGCATCCGGTGACGGAGATGCTGACCGGCATCGACCTGGTCCGGGAGCAGATCCGAATCGCCGCGGGCGAGCAGCTGGACTTCGACCAGGACGCGGTTCGACTCACCGGCCACGCCATCGAGTGCCGGATCAATGCCGAGGACCCGGAGACGTTCACTCCATCACCGGGACGGGTGACTGCCTGGACGCCACCGGGCGGGCCCGGCGTCCGAGTCGACAGCCACCTCATGGCCCCGTACACTATCCCACCCTTCTATGACGCCCTCATGGCCAAGATCATCGTCCACGCCGGCAGCCGATCGGAAGCGATTAACCGGATGCGTCGAGCCCTCGGCGAGTGTGTCGTCGAGGGGGTGAAGAGCACCATTCCCTTCCACCTCCGCCTCCTGGACGACCCGCTCTTCTGCGAGGGGGGCTTCTCGCTTCCCCAGCTCGCACCCGCCCTCTAGCTTCTGCCTGGGCAGGACATGGTAGAGCCTCGTCGATTGGCGATCGACCTCTACGCCATCCTGGACCGTTCGGCGAGCCGAGGGTCGGACCTCAGGGAAATCCTGGCAGGGGTCATCGCTGGCGGCTGTCGACTGGTTCAGCTCAGGGAAAAAGAGTGGTCCACTCGCCAGGTCCTCCCCTTGGCGCGAGAGCTCAGAGATCACGCCGGGCAGGCCGGGGTCACGTTCATCGTCAACGATCGCCTCGACCTGGCGCTCGCCATTGAGGCCGACGGCCTCCACGTCGGGCAAGAGGACCTGCCTGCCCCGGTCGCTCGCCGTCTCCTCCCCCCGGGGATGCTTCTTGGCGTGTCCAGCCACAGCCTCGAGCAAGCTCGCCAGGCCCAGGCCGATGGAGCCGATTACGTGGCGGTCGGGTCGATCTACCCGACGGGGACGAAACCCCAGTTCCAGCTCGTGGGGGTGGAGCTGATCAGGCTGGCCCGCCCTGAGATCCACGCCCCTCTGGTCGGCATCGGCGGCATCACGCTCGGCAATGTCGCCGACGTGATCCGGGCAGGCGCCGACGGGGTGGCGGTGATCTCGGCCATCTGCGCAGACCCCGATCCCGCGCGGACCACCCGCGAGTTTCTCTCGAGAATCAGAGCAGCGAAGAGCCGGTGACCGCGCCCCATTGGGGTTGCTGGGGACTCGGGCTCCCTTGACACGGAGGTCTAAGAAGCTATAATGTCCGCGCCGATACTCTGGTTGTTCGCCCCTTGTAAGTCGCGGGAAATCTTCAAGGAATGAGGAGGACGCGTCGAGGAGAGCCTTTCCATCACCGCAGTCGCTAATCGGAGCCATTGGGCTCGAGGCCAGGAGGGTGACCATGCGTAGGGACACAACGGAGATCAGTCGTCGGACAGTTCTGAAGGGTCTGGGAATGACCGGGGCGCTGGTCATGACGGGCCCATGGGTCCGCCTCGCGCGAGCTCAGGGCGCGGTCAAGATCGGCGTCCTGGTCCCACTGAGCGGAGCGCTGGCGGAATTCGGCGGGAATTTCCAGCGCGCCGCGGAGTTGGCAGTCAAGCACTTCAAGGATGCCGGGCTCAACCTGGAGCTGGCAGTGGGAGACACCGAGACCTCGGCCATCCCCGCCCAGGCCGCTGCCCGCAAGCTCGTCAACATCGACAAGGTGCCCGTGGTCCTGGGAGCCGCCGCGAGCGGCGTCAGCATTCCGGTCGCAGAAGCCGTGACCATTCCCAACAAGGTGGTCCAGATCTCCAATGCTTCAACTTCCCCGCTCATCACGGTGCTGCCTGCCGACAAAGGCCAGGATTACCTCTTCCGGACGTGCCCTTCGGATGCCTTGCAGGGCGTGGTCCTTGGGATGCTCGCCAAGGAGCAAGGGATCACCAAGGCCTCGGTGCTCTATGTCAACAACCCCTACGGCCAGGGGCTGGCCGAGCAGTTCAAGAAGTCCTTCCAGCACCGGGGTGGGAGGGTCCTCGAAATGGTCCCCCATGACGAGAAACCGGCCCCGACCTATGTGGCCGAGTTGAAGAGGGCCACCGTAGGGAAGCCGGACGTCCTGGTGGCTCTCTCCTACCCAGGGCACGCCACGATCTACCTCCGGGAAGCGATCGAGCAGGGCTTCATCAAGCAGTTCCTGTTCGTCGACGGCACAAAGTCGCAGGAGATTATCAAAGCGGTGGGCGCACCGAACCTGGAGGGGATGGTTGGGACCGCGCCCGGTTCGGCGGAAACCGACGGGACCAAGGTGTTCGACCAGGAGTACGAGAAGGGCTACGGCAAACGGCCGCCGCTTCCGTTTATGAGCAACATGTACGACGCCGCCGCAGTGGCGGGCCTGGCCATCAAGGCAGCGATGGTCGACGGGGTGGCAATCTCCGGCACCGCCATCCGCGACCGCCTGCGCAAGGTCGCCAACCCGCCCGGCACCGTTGTGGGCCCCGGCGATGGCCTGAAGAAGGCAATCCAGCTTTTGGAAAACAAGCAGCAGATCAACTACGAGGGGGCGGCCGGATCGGTAGACTTCGACGCGGCCGGCGAGGTGGTGACCCCCGTGGAGATCTGGAAGTTCAGCGAGGGGGAGATCAAGTCGGTTCGGCTGGTCGACCGGATCCCCGGAGTGTGAGTCGAGCGAAGCACAACCCTTTCAGGCGGGGACCGGGTGCGGTCCCCGCCCCTTTTTGCTTAGGCGGACTCCTTTTCCTCCATGAGGCGCGAGACCAGCTTCTCCTCGCCCAAGAGCCCCTGGGGCCGAAAGAAGAGGATGAGCACCAACAGCCCGCCGATGACCAGGAACCGGATGTAAGGCGCCCGGGACTGTAAGGCCACCGGGAGCTGGTCGGTGAGGAAGGTGCTCCCTGTCCAGATCCCCCAGACCACAAACGCTCCGAGCAGGACCCCTTTGTTGTTGCCGCTCCCCCCCAGCATGACCATGACCCAGATGATGAAGGTCGCGAAGAGGGGGTCGAAGACATCCGGGGAGATGGCCCGAACATAGTGGGCATAGAGGGCCCCGCCCATCCCCATGATCGCCGCTCCCAGCACCAGGGCCTGCATCTTGAAGCCGAAGATGTTCTTTCCCAGCATGGCTGCGGCATCTTCGTCCTCGCGGACCGCTCTCAGAACTCGACCCCAGGGTGAACGGATCCCGCGCTCGATCCCCAGGTAGACTGCCGCCACCACCAGGAGGACGATCACCAGGTAGAGATAGTTGTAGTGCTCCGGGCTGACCCAGCCTTTCAACGGCACCGGAAGCCCGGCGAGCCCGCGGGGACCATTGGCCAGCCAGTGCTCGTTGTTGAAGATCAACCTGATGGTTTCCGCAATGCCAATGCTGGAGATGGCCAGGTAGTCCTCCCGGAGCCGGAGCGTGGGGATGCCGATGAGGAACGCGACGATCCCCGAGACGACTCCCGCGCCCAGAAGGCCTACGATGAAGGGAAGCCCGAATCCGAAGAGCTGCTGGACGTACTGGGCGTACAGCCCCGTCGGCATCGGGCTGGTGATGAGAGCCGAGGTGTACGCTCCCACCGCGAAGAAGCCGGCGATCCCGATGTTGAAGAGCCCCGTGTACCCCCACTGGACATTGAGGCCGAGGCAGAAGACGCCGTAGATCCCCGCCATCACCGCAAACGAGACCAGGTACGCCAGGAGCCCGCCAAGATCGGGCATCATGTGGCCCCGAAGATCCCGCGCGGACGGACGAGGAGAATGACGATCATCAGGAGAAAGGCGACCGCCGGTTTGTAGGTGGGGAGCAGGTAGGCGGTGGAGACCTGCTGAGCGATCCCCAGGATCAGTCCGCCGACCAGGGCGCCGAAGGGGTTGCCGATCCCGCCCAGGATCACCGCAGCGAACAGAGGCAAGAGGAAGTTCCATCCCATCTCGGGCCGGAGCTGAGCCTCGATTCCATACAGGACCCCTGCGGCGGCGGCGAGCCCAGCCCCGAGCATCCACGTCCAGTCGATGACCCGGCCGGTGTCGATCCCGGAGACCAGGGCTAGCTGGGGGTTGTCCGCCGTCGCGCGCATCGCCTTCCCCATCCGGGTGCGCTGGAGGAAGAGGTAGAGCAGGGTGGCCAGGATCGCCACGAGAGCCAGGATAAAGACCTGGTCCGGCTTGATCCGGACGCCGAGCGGAAGCCGCCAGGCCGGACGCAGGGCGGTGGTGTAGAAGAGGAACTGAGGGCCCCAGGCGATGTAGATCAGGCTCCTGAGGATCAGCGCCATGGCAAGGGAGGTCATGGCAAGGATGATGGGGGAAACTCGGCGAAGGCGCATGGGTCGGTAGAGAGCACGGTCGATGCCCAGGGCAACGAGCCCGGTCAAGGGCATGGCAACCACCAGACCGACGAGGAGCGGCCACCCAAAAGACAGAGGACTCAACGGCGAGCCGGAAAGCCCCAGGAAGGGAAGGGCCCAGGAGACCAGGAAGAGCACGAGGTAAGCTCCCACGGTCATCAGGTCGCCGTGGGCGAAGTTGGCGAAGCGGAGAATGCCGTAGACCAGCGAGAGCCCGATCGCCCCCAGCGCGATAATGCTCCCCAGGATGATCCCGTAGACGATCAGCTCAACCATCCTGACCTCGGAGGGGGGGGGACCCCCCCCGCCGAAACACCCCCCCAAAACCGTAGGCGCGGGGGGGCTCCCCCCCCCTCCCTAACCCCCCCCCCCCCAGCGTCCGCGGGCAAAGCCCGCGCTCGAAACTGCCTGCCTGGGTGCGGTCGTAGTCCAACGGGGTGCAGGCCGGCGCCTAGCCCCCCAGGTAGAGGCGACCGACTTCCTTGTTCTCGAGCAGGGCTGTCCCGGTCCCCTCGAAGCGCTTCTGCCCTGCTGCCAGGACGTAGCCGCGGTGGGACAGCCTGAGCGCGTCCGTGGCCTTCTGCTCGACGATCACGATTGCCACTCCGGTCCGGTTGATCTCGACGATCTTCTCGAACACCATGTCCACGAGCCTGGGGGCCAAACCGGCCGAGGGCTCGTCGAGGAGGAGTACGGACGGGTCCAGCATGAGCGCCCGCCCCATCGCGACCATCTGCCGCTCCCCTCCCGAGAGCCGCCCCACCTTCTGCCGCCGCCGGGCGTAGAGCACGGGGAAGAGTTGGTAGAGCTGCTCGAGACGGGGCCGGAAGTTGTCCGATCGAATATAGGCCCCCATCTCGAGATTCTCTTCCACCGTGAGGGAGGGAAAGACATTGTCGACCTGGGGGACGTACGAGATCCCCTTGCGGACGATGGAGTCGGGTCGAAGGCCAACGATGTTCTCACCCCGGAAAAGGATCTGTCCCTGGCTCGGGCGCAGCAGCCCGAACACCGTCTTCATGAGCGTCGACTTCCCGGCTCCGTTCGGCCCAATGATGGTCACGACCTCGCCTTCCCCTAACTCGATGGAGACGCCGTGAAGGATTTCCATCCCCCAATAGCCGGCATGGATCTCCCGGACCTCTAAGAGGGCCATGCGAACTTCCCGCCGAGGTAGGCTTCCAGCACACGGGGGTCCTTCCGGATAGCTTCGGGCGGGCCCTCCAGCAGGGGACGCCCCTCGGCCATGACGATGATCGGGTCACACAGGCTCATCACCAGATCCATGTCGTGCTCGATCAGCAAGACCGTCACCCCCCGCTCTTCCACCAGCCGCTGGATGTACTGGACAAGCGACTTCATCAGGGTGGGGTTCACCCCTGCCCCGGGCTCATCCAGGAGCAGCAGTTCGGGATCGGCCATCATCGTCCGAGCCAGCTCGAGGAGTTTCTTCTGGCCCCCGGACAGTGAGCGAGCATAATCGTTTTTCAGGTCGATGAGTCCGACGAACTCGAGCACCCCGAGAGCCTTGCTCCGGTTCCGCCCCTCCTGTCGCCGAACCGCTCCCGGAATGAACCACGGTCCCCAAAGCCGCTCCCCCAGCTGGTCAGGTGGGACGAGCATCAGGTTCTCCAGGACGGTCATCTCCTTGAACTCCCGGGGGATCTGGAAAGTCCGGCAGATTCGACGGCGAAAGATCTGGTGGGGTGGCAGGCCGGTAATCTCCTGATCTCGGCAGAAGATGTGCCCGCTATCCGGGCGGAGAAAGCCCGTCAGGAGATTGAACAGAGTCGTTTTGCCGGCGCCGTTCGGGCCGATGAGCCCGGTGATCGTGCGTCTGCCGACCGTGAACGAGCAGTGATCCACGGCCCGCAGCCCTCCGAACGATTTCACGAGATCACGGACATCGAGGACGACATCCATGGTAGGCCCCATTGTACTGCATGGCTCAGTGGCTCAAAAACGGCCGACAGATCAGTGCCAGATGGTGGGAGCCTTACCGTGGACGAGAGCTCAGCGAAAGGATTCAGGTGGGCCGTTGTTCAGCGGGTCCTTACAGCGTTCATCACCAGCGGGCGATCTCGTCGGCGATCTCTTTCGCCGACACGACACGGGCGTAAGCGCGGCGCATGATGTCCAGGGTGGCCAGCTGGATCTGTGGCCAGAGTGTGCCAACGCCGTCCTCGACCACGGTGATGCGATACTCGCGATTGAAAGCTCCGATCACCGTTGCGAGCACGCAGATGTCGGTCATCGTGCCCGCGACGACCAGCGAGGATACCCCGCGGGCTCGGAGCGCGCCGTCCAGCGGCGTGCCGGCGAAAGCGTCGTACCAGCGCTTCCGAATGACCAGCTCAGTCGGCAACGGCGCCAGCGCGGGCACGGTGTTCGCCGAAGGGTGGTCCTCGAGGCACGAGGAGGACGGCACCCCGAATCCTCGCGGGGCACCCGGCGGGGCAGGCTTGTGCTCAGGGTGTAGCTCCCCCACCAGGAGCGGAACCCGCTCCGAGTAAACGAACTCGCTAAAGACAACCGGCAGGCGTTTGTCGCGGAAGAGCGTCAGGAGCGCCTGGATGCGTGGGACGATCTCCCGTGCTGGCGGCACCTCCATCGCCTCCCCGGGATCCAAGAACCCCCGCTGCATGTCAACGACGAGAAGCCCCGTGCGCCCGGGCTCTGGCTTGAGAATGCGCTCGAAGGTCCCGCTTCGATCCATCTGTGTATCACTCCCGGACGTCACTGTGCTCTCACGGGCACTCGGGTCGCGTAGCTCACAGCTGTATGGAGTTGGCGGGAGTCTACGCGGGGGAACCAAGACTGTCAAGTCGATAAACGCGGATGAGACAGTTGCCCAGGCGACAGTGGAGCAGTATGTTAGCGTGCATGGGACAGCACGGCGACCCAGGAACATCTGGCCCGAGAGTCTCTCTGAAAGGAGGAGTTGCGGACCATGCCTAAGCCAGAGTTCGAATTCTTCAAGCCTGATCGCCTTCCGTGGCAACCGGTCGCTGGATCTCCTGCGGGAGGGGCCGGAGGTGCTGGCGTGCAGGAAAAGATCCTGAGTCGCGACGAGGGAACAGGAGACCTGACTCGCCTGCTTCGACTCGAGGCCGGCGTCGAGACGAAGGAGACGATCACCCACGACTTCTGGGAAGAGGTCTGGATTCTGGAGGGCGAGTTGATGGACCTCGCAAAGAATCAGACCTTCACTGCGGGGATGTACGCCTGCCGCCCTCCCGGGATGACTCACGGGCCATACCGCGCGCCTCGGGGATGCATGACGCTGGAATTCCGCTACTTCAAGCGGTAGGGCACGACCAGAGGAGGGGCCGACATGGCACGACTGAAATTCGGCGTGTGGATTCCAACCTATGCCTGGGAGGACTCGGGGCCGGAGCAGGTGCGGCGGATCACCGACTCGATCAAGAAGTGCGACGAATACGGTTTCGACATCTGGGTGATTGACCACGTCCTGTCCGCTCCCGGCCTCTACGGCGTGGCCTGGCTCGAGCCGCTCAGCATGCTCTCGTACGCCGCTGCGCTGACCTCAAAGGTGAAGCTCGCCACGGGCATCCTCGTGCTGCCCGTGCGGCACCCTGTCGTGCTGGCCAAGACAATTTCCACGCTGTGCCATATCTCGAACAACCGCTACGTGTTCGGCATCGGGCCCGGGTGGTACGCGCGCGAGTTCGAGGTGACCGGCTCACGCATCGAGGAGCGCGGCAAGCGCACGGACGAGCTCCTCGAGGCTGTCATGCTGTTGCTCACCCGGCCCAATGTGACGTACCGGGGCCGTTACTACCAGTTCACAGACGTGACGATCGACCCGCGCCCGGCCGAGCTACCCGAAGTCTGGGCCTCGGGGGGGTCGCGGATCCCGGACCCCGACGAACACGATGTGTCCCACATCGCCAAGACGGTCCTCGACCGCATCGTGAAGGCCGGCAACTGGCTTTCCCGCTGCTCCGGAACCCAGGAATGGGTCAAGCGCGACTGGGGAGAGGTCCAGGCGCACGCCAGGGCCACGGGGAAAGATCCGGAGCAGGTCACCTTCGGCCACTGCAACTTCATTCACCTCGTGGAGACCAAAGACCACGCCAAGGCGGTCGAGCAATCGCGGGAGCCGTTCCTCCGTGCCATGGGGACTCACCGCTCCTACGAACACCTCCAGGAATGCTACATGATCGGGAGCATCGAGCGGATCCATGCGCGCATCGCCGACCT
>JBHIAB010000046.1:0-18767 GCA_046758385.1 Methylomirabilia bacterium
CGCATGCCTGGTATGGCCTGCTTGATCACTCCAAATCATGGGGCTCCATTTAGAGAGCGGACGGACCCCCCTCAGCCGCGCTCATACACCGCTTCGCCACCGACCACCGTCATATCAACGCGAACCTCTCGAAGGGCTTCGGGCACGATCTGTGTCAAATCCGTCGAGACGACTGCCAGGTCCGCGAGCTTCCCCACCTCCAGCGACCCCTTCTCCTGCTCCTCAAAGGCCGCGTACGCTCCGTTGAATGTGTACAGCCGGAGGGCATCGAGCGGATCGATCCGCTCCGCGTCCGGGAGTTGCACCCCCTGCTCGGTGCGACGAACGGTGGCCCCATACATCCCGAGGAACGGGTTCAGATCCGTGATGGGAGCGTCGGAGGCTCCCGCTGCCACCACGCCGGCGTCACGGAACGAGCGGAGCGGGAAGGTATGCCGGAGGCGGGCCTCCCCGAGATACCGCTTGTAGCTCTCGCCCAGCGTGACAAGGAACGCCGGGTTCGGTGTGACCACCACGCCGAGCCGGGCCGCCTGCGCCACCAGCGATGGAGGCATAACTGCGCCGTGCTCGATGCGGTGGCGGTGGTTTTCCCTCGGAGCTTTCTCCAGCGCGCGGCCGATCGACCCCAGGGCCATGGCGACGGCGCGGTCTCCCACGGCGTGGATGGCCACCTGGCACCCGGCCTCGTGGATCTCGGCCACAAGGCCGTCGAGCTCCTCCTGCTCCCAGTAGGTGCAGCCGATGTTGTCGGGCTCCCCCTCGAACGGCTCGAACATGGCGGCCGATCCGCCGCTCGCCCCACCGTCAGCCATCAGCTTGATGGGTCCAACCTTGAGCCAGTCGTCTCCGAATCCGGTCCGGATCCCGCTCGCCCGGATGAATGAGCCGACCGACGGCTCGCGGCCGGGGTGATAGAAGTTTGCCATCACCATGTAGACCCGCAGCCGGATTCCTTCTTGGCGGTGAAGCCGGTGGTAGGCCGAGACCTGAACCGGGGAGTAGAAGCCGACACCCGCATCGTGGATCGTCGTGATCCCCACCTGATGGCACTCGCGAGCAAGCGCTCTGAGACGCTCGGTCATCGACGCTTCCGTGACCTCCGGGAGCGCTCTTCGGAGCAGCGACATGGCGGTATCCACGACGAGCCCGGTAAGCTGCCCGTTAGCCCCCTTCCCGATCACCCCGCCCACCGGGGTGGGAGTGACCTCATCAATCCCCGCCAAGCGGAGGGCGCGGCTGTTGACAACGCACTCGTGACCGTAGCGCTCCAGGATCACGGGATGTCGGGGGGCGGCAGCGTCCAGCTCCGTACGCGTGATGTGCCGGCGCTCCTCCAACCGGAAGTGGTCGTAGAGCGTACCGGAGATCCACTCCCCCTCGGGCACCTCGGCGGTCTTACGACGGAGAGCCTCCTGGAGCGTCGCAACGGTGGTGATCTCGGGAGTTCGGCAGAGGAACTTGTGGGTCCCGAGCCGGTGCAGGCTCGAATGCATGTGGGCATCCATGAGCCCCGGGATGAGCGAGCGGCCGGCCAAGTCCACGACGCGTGTCCGGTCGTCAGTGCGCGCCTCGATCTCCGCTCGAGAACCCACTGCCACGATCCGGTCGCCGGAGACCGCCAGGGCGCTGGCGATCCGCCCTTGCGGGTCCATCGTAACCACGCTCCCGTCAACGAAGGCCAGATCAGAAGCTGCGGACCGCGAGCGCACGGATATCCGCTCAGCAGGGGAGAAAGCCCAAGGCGCGCGAAATCGCGGCGGCCGTGGCTTTCACCTGGCTCGCCACGCGAGGGAGGCGCTGGGGCCTCAGCCGAGCGGCGAGGCTCGCAGTGGTGACCGCGGCCTTCACGGAGCCCGAGTGATCAAACACGGGAGCCGCGACGCAGGCAACGCCTAGCATGAATTCTTCGCGGTCCACCGCGTACCCGCCCCTGCGGACCTCTTCGAGCTCCTTTCGCAGCCGCCCGACGGCGGTCAGGGAGTTCACGGTCAGGGCCTTGAAGGCCCCTCGGGCGGCCAATGCCTTCAACGGCGGATCCGGAAGAAAGGCCAGGAGCGCTTTCCCTACCGCGGTGCAGTTCAACGGGCGACGTGTTCCGATGTCGGCAGCCACTCGCATTTCCCTGGCCGGCTCGGCGCGGTCCACGTAGACCACTTCGTCCCCGTCTAACAACCCTACGTACACGCTTTCCTGAATCTGCTCCGACAGCCCCGCGATATGCGGGTGTGCGATGGCCCGGATGTCGATCTGCGACAGCAGGGCCATCGCGATTTCAACGATCCGAAAGCTCAAAACGTACTTCCCACCCCCGTCCTGCTGCCGCACATAGTTGTGCGCCCGCAGGGCATTCAGCGTTTTTTGAGTCACGTTGAGCCCGTACCCGAACGCCCGCGCCATGTCTCGGACCCCCGCCCCGCCGGGCGTCTGAGCCAGGTAGTTCAACATAAGGTCTGCCCGGAACACCTTAAGACGGGCCTTCGCCGACGTCAAGGAGCCACGGGATACCGCCAACCAAGGGGGATGGAGGACAGATGCCTTGGATCACCGATGGGTGTATGCTACATTTTCGATGCCTCAGCGGGCATCAGGAGAAAGCACGGCGATTGAGTCCTCGCTTCGATTAACGGCCATGCTTCGGGGGGATTAGGATGGCAGAAGAACACGAGGAGGCCCTGACGAAGGTGGGCAAGCTTCCCAAGGAATTGGTCGGGGTGGCGTGCCCGAGGTGCAACTTCCGGATCAGCCAGGACGCCGAGGTCTCCTACAGTCGGGACGAGCGGGATTTCGTCGGGTATACGCTCACATGTCCCGAGTGCGGGAACCATTTCAGCTACACCCTCTTCATCACGTAGCGGGACTCCCCGGGGTAAGACCGGGGAATGCCGCTGGCACCTCCGGTGGTGGTGGGAACACTTCAGCGTAGCTCGTCCATCATGAAACAGCGAGGAGGCACGGAGGGGAATCATGAGGAAAGATAAGAAGGTAGCCTACCAAGACCTGCGGGACTGGATCGCCGCTCTGGAAGCGGCAGGGCAGCTTGCCCGGGTCAAGCGGGAAGTGCACTGGAAATACGAACTGGCGACTATCCTGCGCCGAGCCTGGGATGTATATGGGGACGCAGCACCAGCCCTTCTCTTCGAAAACATCACGGACTATCAGCGCCCCAAGCCCAACAAGGTCTTCACGGGGGCCTTCCGCTCCTGGTACCGGACGGCCATGATGCTGGGCCTCGATCCCGAGGATACCTCCCGGTCCGAGATCATCGGGACCCTGCGCAAGCGGATCAACAACCGAGATGAATTCCTGAAACCTCGGGTCGTCAAGACGGGCCCTGTGAAAGAAAACATCCTCATGGGGAAAGACGTGGACATGGCAGTGTTCCCCATCCCGTACTGGAACGAACGGGACGGCGGGCGGGCCGTCGGGTCCTTTCACAGCGTCATCACCAAGGACCCAAGCAGCGACTGGGTCAATGTCGGAACCTACCGGATGATGCTCCACGGCCCCGACGAGGCTGGGATGCAGATCGATCCCGCGAGCCAACACATCGGCGCCCACTACTACCAGTACATCGAGCGGGACGAGCCGATGCCGGCGGCGGTGGTCATCGGTCAGGAGCCCGCGCTCTCCTTCATGGCCTGCAGCCCCACCCTGGACCCCATCTCTGAGTACGACGTGGCCGGGGCCATCCGTGGAGAGCCCATCGACGTGGTTAAGTGCGAGACCCTTGACCTGTACGTCCCGGCAACCGCCGAGATCGTTCTGGAGGGGACCATCCACCCGAAGGAGCGGAAGCTCGAGGGCCCGTTCGGGGAGTACCCCGGTTATTATGGCAGTCCCCCAAGTCCCAAGCCCGTCTTCAGGGTCAAGTGCATCACCTTCCGCAACGACCCTATCTTCCGAGGGACGCTGGAGGGACACCCGGTCAACGAAGACCACATGAGCCTGGCCATCTCCACCTCAGTCTATGTCATGGACGTGCTGGAGAAGGCCGGGATCCGCGGGGTGCGGGATGCTGCCATGCCCCTAGACGCGTGCGGCTACGGCCACTGCATCGTATCGATCAAGCCTCTCCTGCCCGGTCACGCCGACATGATCGCCAGCGCCCTTTGGGGCACGAAGATGACCATCTGGTCTCTCAAGCACGTCATCGTGGTGGACGAGGACATCGACCCCTGGAACGCCGAGCAGGTGAACTGGTCCATCGCCTATCGGGTCAAGGCCAGTGAGGACATCAAGATCTGGCCTCGGCACCGTGGCTCCCGCCTGGACCCCCGCATGCCTCCCGAGGAGAAGGGGTTTCAGGACCGGATGCTGATCGACGCCACCCGTCCCTTCCATTGGGTGCCGAGGGACATCTGGGGGACCGAGGGGGTGAAGCAGGGCATCCCGCTCAAGTTCCCGCCCACGACGCGGCCGAGGACGTCCATGGCGGCCCGGGTGAACCAGGAGTGGGACCAGTACGCGGTCCGGCCCACAGAGAAGTACATCGGCCGGCCCGAGGGGATGATGAAGCACTGGTGGGACCCGGAGGAGATCGAGAAGGCGATGACGCTCAAGGTGATCCCCTAGCCACTGGCGGAGCTGCCTAAAACTAGGTCGGAGAGTCGCGATCATCGACTCGTGGAGGCTCATATGGGCTACGCGCACATCCGCAAGATCCTGACCGTCGTCGAGGAAACCCACGGGGAGAGCGGGCGCAAGGTGAACCCGCCCACGCGCAAGGCGGCCGCCATTGCGGTCATCGAAAATCCATGCGCCGCCAAGTACGTGGATGACCTTGAGCCCCTCATGCTCGTCGGCCAAGAGCTGGGAGCCCTCCTGGGCAAGAAGGCGGTGGAGGCGCTTGGCGTGCCACCGGGCGAGGTGGAGAGCTATGGCAAGGCCGCCATCGTCGGCGAAGCGGGGGAGCGCGAGCATGCTGCGGCTGTCCTCCATCCGCGCTTGGGCAAGCCGCTTCGGGCAGCCGTCGAGAAGGGCGACGCCATCATCCCCTCCGCCAAGAAGATCGGGGGTCTCGGTACGGCGATCGATGTCCCGCTGCATTTCAAGAATGACGAGTGGAGCTTCAACCACTTCGATGCCATGGAAGTGTCGGTGCCGGACGCGCCGCACGCCAACGAGATCGTCGTCGTGATCGCCGTGACCGACAGCGGACGGCCGCTCGCCCGGATTCAACGGCCGGCGATGCATCAGATCAAGGACTAGCGCCGCTGATCGTGATGGTGACTCGCGTGGGGGCGAGCATGCGGGAGGGGTTACGAGAGGAGATCGTCCAGTACATCAAGAGCCATCACGTGATGACGCTGGCCACGACCGCTCACGGCCGGCCGTGGGCCGCCGCCGTCTTCTACGCCAGCAAGGATCTCACGCTGCTCTTCGTGTCCGAGCCGGACTCCCGGCATTGCATGGACCTCCGCGAGTGCCGGACAGTGTCGGCGGCGATTCACGAAAACTACGAGAACTGGCGCGAGATCAGGGGCCTCCAGCTGGAAGGCACGGCCGAGCCTGTACCCACCAGAGAGCTCGCATCCGCGCTCGCAGTCTACCTCGCCAAATTCCCTTTCGTGAAGGAGTTCCTGACCCCCCAGGGGCTGTTCCGCGTGGCGGGTCGGACGCTCGGGGCGCGGTTCTACCGGCTGTCTCCCTTCCGCCTTCTGCTGCTCGATAACCGTAAGGCCTTCGGCCACCGCGAGGAACTCGTGGTGGACTACGAAGGATCATGAACGCGGAAGTCCCAAACCGGCTCGTGATAGGCATATCCGGAGCAAGTGGGGCAATTTACGGAATTCGGCTCCTCGAGATCCTGCACGGCTATGCCGACGTGGAGACTCATCTGGTGATCAGCGCGGCGGCGAAGCGCACGATCGTAGAGGAGACCGACCTCACCATCGATCAGGTCGAAGCGCTGGCAACGACGGTGTACCCGAACCGTGACATCGGGGCGTCGATCGCCAGCGGCTCCTTCAAGACCATTGGGATGGTCATCGCGCCATGCAGCATCAAGACGCTGTCGGCGGTCGCCTACACTTACTCCGACAGTCTGCTTGCGAGGGCGGCGGATGTCACGCTCAAGGAGAGCCGTCCGCTCATTGCGCTCGTCCGGGAAACTCCTTGGCACCCCGGCCATTTGCGCGCGATGGCGGCACTGGCTGAGGCGGGCGGCGTCATTCTTCCTCCCATGCCCGCGTTCTATCACCGGCCCCAGTCGATCGATGACTTGGTGAACCATACGTGCGGGCGTGTGCTCAGCCGCCTGGGACTCGCTCAGAATCTGGTTAGAGAATGGCAAGGGAGGAAGGCTGCCCCGCTGAGGGCGTGGGAAATCCTCCCATAGGTCCGACGACGGCGAGGAGCCCCACCCCGTCAGGGCGGAAGATGGGATCCGCCGAAGAGGAGGAGATTCCATGGCGATCAGTGCCGTACCACTCGCCCATGATATCCACGCGGTCAACGACGTGCGGAGCTGGCTGGAGCTCCTCGAATCGGAGGGGGAGCTCCGTCGGATCACGGCGCCCGTCCACTGGGACGTGGAGCTGGGTACCGTCACCCGGCATGTCCTCTCGGCGTTCGGCCCGTCCCTCCTGTTCGAGAACATCCGGGATTACGAGCGCACGTACTGCCGGAAGCTCTTCACCGGCTCTCTGGGCACGTATCGCCGGATTGCCCTCGCGCTGGGCCTCCCCAAGGAGACCCCCGAGCGCGACATCATCCTGAAGGCCCGCGAGCTGTACAAGGCCAAGGCGGAACCCAAGGTCGTGGACCGCAGCCGGGCCGCGTTCTCGGAGAACGTTGTGCGAGGATCGGACATCAACCTCTACGAGCTGCCCGTCCCCAAGTGGCACCACTGGGACGGCGGGCGGTACATCAATACCTTCGCTCAGGTCATCACCAAGGACCCCGTGACCGGCGTGCAGAACGTGGGGCTCTACCGGGGCATGATCGCCGACAAGGACAGGATCTCCACTCTCATCGCCCCCTCCCAGGGGTGGGGCGGCCATTACACCCAGCACCGGCTGGCCCGGGCGCCCATGAAGGTGGCCGTGTGCTACGGTTGCGACCCCCTGCTCACGTTCCTCTCGGCCAGCCCCGTCTCGCACCCTGGGTACAGCGAGCTGGACATCCTGAGCGGCTTCAAGAGGCGTCCCGTGGAGCTGGTGCGCTGCGAGAGCAGCGATCTCTACGTGCCAGCCGACGCCGAGATGGTGATCGAGGGGACGGTCTCTTTCGATTCCAAGGACTACCGTCTGGAGGGCCCCTTCGCCGAACATCCCGGGTACTACGGCGGCGGCGCTTCGCTCAAGCCGGTGATCCAAGCGGACCGCATCTACTTCCGCGACGACCCCATCTACCAGGGCACCTGCGAGAGCATCCGCCCAGGCTGGCCCAACGAGGACAGCCACGTCATGTCCGTCGGCGTCTCCGCCCTGGCCTGGAACGCTCTGGAGTACCTGGGGATCCCCGGCGTCACCGACGTCTGGATGAACAACGACGGCAGCTACTACATGCTCTACGTCCAGATCCGCAAGTCGTACCGGGGCCAGGCCAAGCAGATTGCCTCGGGCATCTGGGGCATGTCCTTCGCCATCTGGGGGCTCAAGAACGTCATGGTGGTCGAAGAGGACATCGACATCCGGGATCCTGGGCAGATCGAGTGGGCCTTCTGTACCCGGGTCAACCCTGCCGAGGGAGGCATCGAAATCTTCAAGAACCATTTCGGCTCGGTCCTTGACCCGAGCAATCCTTACGACGAGCGTGACCTCAACGCCTTCGGGGCCGGTCGCTGGGCCCGCATGCTCATCGACGCCACGCGGAACTGGAACTTCAAGCGCCGGGAGGCCTGGAACAACGGGATCTACCCGCCGGTGTGCGTGCTGGAAAAGGAGCACGAGGATGCGGTGCGGGCTCGCTGGGACGAGCTGGGGCTGACCGGCATCGTCTACAAGCCGCGCATGCGCATCGACCGGGACGAGGACATCAAGTACCGCTACTCTCTGCAGTGGCGGCCGACGCCGGAGAACATCAAGGACCACGGCTAGACGCCCCCACAATGACGCTTGAGATTCCCGATCCCGTCAATGCGGCCGCATGGATCGTCGATCGGAATGTCGCCGAGGGGCGGGGCAACAAGACCGCCGTTTCGTATGAGCACATGCTCAATGACTCCCGAGCGAAGATCGTGATCGCTCACGAAGAGGTGATGGGCAATGTGGTGAAGATCCGGGATCACCTCCGCCATCTCAGGCACATGGTCGTGGCAATCCACGTCGCCCGGTGCCGGAGGAGATGTTCCAGTTCATCCACCGCTATCGGCCGAGCATCTTCGCTGCGGTACCCACCACACGGCGCGGCTCTCCCCGGAGCGGGATGAGGCGGCAGGACCGGCGCGAGATTTCAGGTCGCGTCGTGTCAGGACGGGGCGAGGGGAGCAGGTTCACCGAGCTCGAGTGGTTCAGGGGCCAGCTCGGCTTCATCCCCTATCCGGGGACCTTGAATCTCGAGGTTCGCGGCCGGGGGTGGGAGGCGTTGCGCCGGACGCTCGCCCGCGAGAAGGGGATCCCGATAGTGCCTCCGGAAGGTTTTTGCGCCGCGAAGTGCTTTCGGGTCGTCGTGAACGACACCCTCGAGGGCGCGGCTGTCTTCCCGGAGGTGCCGAACTACCCCCCCGATAAGCTCGAGATCGTCGCACCGCACCCAGTGAGGGAGCGCCTAGGCCTCAGGGATGGCGACCGCGTGCGGGTGCGGGTTCTGGCAGACGAGAGCAGCGCGTAGCGGGGGCGGCCGGCTCAGGGAGACCGCAATGGGGCCGTCAACTTCAGGAGCCGCGCGGCGTTGTCGCCGAGGATCTGGGCTTTTGCCTTGTCGGGAAGCGGGAGGCCCCGGATCGCATCGATGTTCTTCTTGATGCTGGGGATAGTCGGCCAGTCTGACCCGAACAGCACTTTATCCACAACGCGCTCGAGCTCGGGAAAATAGGTCAGCAGCCGCTGGGGTGGGAGCCCGGCGACTTCCATGTACGCGTTCTCGTGAAAGCGCGTGAGCGCGTAGGCGCGATCGTACCAGAAGGGCCGCCCGCTGTGCGTGATGATGATGGTCAGCTTCGGAAAATCCACCGCCACATCGTCCAAGTAGAGCGGATCGCCATACTTCAGCCGCGAGGCCGGGAACACCGACGAGCCGGTGTGCCACATCACCGGGATCCGCAGCTCCTGGGCCTTGGCGTAGAGCGGGTAGAGCATGGCGTCGTTGGGGTAGAAATACTGGTAGGTCGGGTAGAGCTTGAGGCCCCGAAAGCCCTGCTCGGTCACGAGCCGCTCGAGCTCCCGATCCGGGTTGGCCGTCAGGTAGGGGTTGATGCTGGCAAACGGGATGAGGCGGGGGCTCCCCTTGCAGAGCCGCGCCACCGTGCCGTTGCTGCCGAGAACGGAAGTGACCGGCGCCACCTCCGCGATGATGACGCCATAGTCGATGCCCGCCTGGTCGAGGACAGCGAGGTAGCTCTCCGTTGTCGAATGCTCCTCGATGAATGCGGCGAAGGAACGGCCGAGCTGCCGGTCGACGAACTCGACGAATGAGGCAGGCCCCCTGATCGGCAGGTCGTACGCGTGAATATGGAAGTCCACGACAGGCATCAGTCCGCTCCTCCCCGCCGCCACGCGTCGCAAAGGACAGCCTTCCTCATCACGCCAACCTCGGCCATCATCCCACCGTCGTGTATCCACCGCTGATGCTGATCGTCTGGCCGGTCACCCACCCGGCCTGTTCGGACGCGAGGAACGCGACGAACGGCGCGACATCCCGTGGTCGGCCGAGGCGGCGGACCGCATAGGAGGGGAGAATCTTATCGCGGTTGGCCGCCAGCCAGGCCTGGTCCGAGTGCGTCGTTTCGATGTACCCCAGCGCCAGGACGTTCACAGTGATGTTGGCGCGCCCGAGTTCTTTGGCCAACGTCTTCGTCAGCGTCAGCACGCCTCCACGCGCCGCCGCCGTGATCGACAGGTGCTGCTGCCCCACGCGAGCCGAGTCGCCAGCGATGTTGATGATGCGGCCGAACTTCCGCTCCACCATCCCGGGCGCGACGGCGTGGCAGCAGTGGATCACCCCGTAAAGGCCCACGTCGATCTGGCGTCGCCACGCCTCGGGCTTCGTCTCCAAAAAGCGTGTGGGGGTCACGTAGCCGGCGTTGTTGACCAGGATGTCCACCCCGCCGAACTCGCCGGTCACCTTTTCCGCCAGCTCGCGAACAGCGTCGTAGTCGGCGACATCGGCATGGTAAAGCGCGGCGGTGCCACCACCCGTCCTAATCTCGGCCACCGTCGATTCGGCGTCGGCCTTGGAACGGAGGTAGTTGACGGCAACGGTTGCCCCTTCCCGCGCCAAGGTCAAAGAGATCTCGCGACCGATGTCCCGACCACCGCCGGTCACCAGTGCCGTCTTCCCCCTCAGTCCGAGATCCATGCATCCTCCTTTGTCAAGCAGCGCGGCCTCTCGGGGCCGGAGAATCCTGATCCTCTGCTCGCGTCACGCGTGGCCCTCGTCAGAGCGCCGAGCCCTCCGGCCTCCGGATCAGCCTGAAGAGGCGCTCGGGGGTAATGGGCAGTTCGTTCATCTCGACTCCCAGGGGGCTCAACGCATCGGCCACTGCGTTGGTGATGGCCGCCGGGGCCCCGATGGTTCCGCCCTCGCCCATCCCCCTGAATCCCCCCAGCGAGGTGGGCGAGGGCGTCTCCAGGTGGCACACCTCCATCGTGGGGATCTCACTGGCTGAGGGGATCATGTAGTCCATGAGAGTGCCAGTGAGGGCCTGCCCCGCCTCGTCGTAGATGACTTCCTCTAGCAATGCGGTTCCGATTCCGTGAGCCACCCCCCCAAGCACCTGCCCTTCGACAATAAGCGGGTTGATCATCCGCCCGCAATCCTCGGCCACCACGTAACGGAGGATCCGCACCTCGAAGCTGTCGCGGTCCACCTCCACGACGGCCGCGTGAGTGGCGTTGGAGGCCGTCCCGAAATATGGGTCGTAGAACCGCATGGCTTCCAATCCCGGTTCCATCCCTTGGGGAAGCCTCCGCACACCACTGTAGGCGGTCTTGGCGATGTCTCGTAAGGTCACCCGGCGGTCCGGCATGCCGGCCACGGAGGTTCGGCCATCGTTCACCACAAGGTCGGCGGGATCAGCCTCGAGCAGATGGCCGGCAATCTTGAGGGCCTTCTCCCGGACCGCACGCGCAGCGAGAATCCCGGCGCCTCCGGCAAGAACAGCGCTACGACTTGCATAGGTTCCTGTGCCATACGGGGAGCCCTCGGTGTCGCCATGGACCACGCGCACGGCTTCCAGCGGGACGCCCAGCTCGTCGGCCACCACTTGGGCGAGGGAGGTTTCCAACCCCTGGCCGTGTGAGGCAATGCCGAAGATGGCGGTCACCGTCCCTGAAGGGTCCACACGGACGGTGGCTGCTTCGGTGCCCGTGGCGACGTGCATGCCTGGCCCGACAGCGATGGCCGACCCGATGCCGGTCAGCTCAACGTAGGAGGCGAATCCAATCCCCACCCACCGCCCTTCGGCTCGGGCCCCGGCCTGCTCCCCACGTACAGCCTCATACCCCAGAGCCTCCCGGACTTTCAGCATGGTCTCGGTGAAGCTTGCGCGATCCCACACGATGCCCGAGGGAGACTTGTACGGGAACTCGTCCGGCCGGATGTAGTTCCGAAGTCTGAGCTCCGTGGGATCCATGTCGAGCCGCCGCGCTGCCCGGTCCATGAGCCCCTCCATGACAAAAGTGGCCACGGGACGCCCGACACCGCGATACGGACCCATGGGTGCCTTGCACGTAGCCACGCCTCGGGTGCGCCCGCGGTAGTGCGGGACGCGGTACGGCCCGGGGAGGAAGCTGATCGTCTGGACCGGTTCGATGGCGGCTGTCCAGGGATATATGGAGTAGGCGCCGACGTCGGCGATGCCCTCGGCGCGGAGCCCCACGATCGTGCCGTCAGGGCGCAAGGCCAGCTCGGCGTCGACGATCTCGTCCCACGCTTGGGAGCTGGTCAAGAGATCTTCACGCCGGTCGGCGATCCATTTGACAGGCTGGCCGAGCCACCGGGCCAGCGCGCAGACGGTGATTTCCTCGGGATAGAGAGAGGACTTGGCGCCGAAGCCACCTCCCACATCCCCCGCCACAACCCTGATCCGGTGCTCAGGAAGCTCCAGAATGTTGGCTAGCATGTCACGGAGCACGCCGGGGCACTGGGTAGCAGAAAAGAGGGTCAGGAATCCTGTGGCCTCGTGGTACTCCGCCAGGCACCCCCGGTTTTCGATGCAGATCGCCGTGTGCCGATGAAAGCGGAAGCGTTCGCGGACGCGCACCTCGGCTCCGCCCAGCGCCGTGTCCGCGTCCCCACGGCTGAACTCCCTGGCAAGGAGCACGTTACTCCGAGCCTCTTCGTGGAGAAGCGCGGCACCGGGTTCCGTCGCTACCTCCATGTCGCAGACGGCAGCGAGTGGCTCATAGTCGACCACGATCCGGTCTAGAGCGTCCTCGGCCACATAACGACTCTCGGCCACGACCACGACTACCGCCTCCCCCACAAATCGGACCTTCCCCAGTGCCAGCGGGGGGAAGCTGGTAACCTTGTAGTCAGTCATCTTCGACTCCGCGCGGACCGGCTTCGTCCAGCGGGCCAGCTCCTCTCCCGTCACGACGGCCACAACCCCCGCCAGGGCCCGGGCGCCAGAGGGCTCGACGCGGACGATGCGTGCGTGGGCGTGCAGGCTTCGAAGGAAGGCCGCGTAGAGCAACCCACGCGGGCGATGGTCGTCGACGTACAAACCCTGGCCGCTAAGCAGGCGCCGGTCTTCCACGCGCCTGACCCTCGCACCCACCAGCTTTGGTCTAAGTTGCTCCATCGCCGCGCTCCGCTTTAGCAAACACTTGGGACTGCACTAGGGCTTCGTTACCCCTTGGCCCGAAGCTCACGGCGGAGGACCTTCCCCGTGAGGGTCTTCGGCAGCTCGGCTGCGAACTCTACCTCCTGCGGCGCCTTGTAGGGTGCGATCAGTCGCTTGGTGTGCTGCTTGATCTCCTCGGCCAGGGTCGGCGAGGCAGCATGCCCGGGCTTCAACGTCACGTAGGCCCGGACCACCTGACCCGTCACCGGGTCAGGCACTCCCACAACACCGGCCTCCAGCACCGCCGGGTGCTCCAGGATCGCCGACTCCACCTCCTTGGGCGAAATCAGGTAGGCGCGGCTCTTGATCAGGTCGTCGGAGCGAGAGACGTACCAGTGATAGCCTTCCTCGTCCACATAGGCAAAGTCTTTGGTGTAGTACCACCCTGCTCGGTTTACCTCCGCCCAGCGGTCTGGATCCCTGTAGTAGCCGAGCGTGAGCCCAGGATGGTCGTTCCGGATGACCAGATGGCCAGGCTCACCGACGGCCTGGGGGTGACCCTCGTCGTTCAGGATGGCTACCTCGTAGCCTGGGAGCGGCTTCCCCATGGACCCCGGTTTGATGGGCAACCCGACGCGGTTGGCGAGAAAGATGTGGCTCTCGGTCTGCCCAATGCCATCGTAGATCGTTACCCCGAGTTGGTCCCGCCACTCCTTAAAGGTGTCCGCAGGAAGTGGCTCCCCCGCGGACACTCCCAACCGGAGTGACCCCAGACGGTACCGACGCCCCGCCTCTGGCACGGCCAGCATGATCCGGTAGATGGTCGGCACCGCGGCGAAGACGGTGGCGCGGTAGCGCTCGATGGTGGCGAAGGCCCCCTCGGCATCGAAGCGCCCTGGAGGGAGGACCACCGCCGCCCCAGCGTAGAACGGGTAGAGAAAGTTGCAGCCGAGGGCGTAGATGAACGACCAGTCCTGAGGCTGAAAGCAGATGTCACCCGGCCCGAGCTTCAGCATGACTTTGGTGATCGGATCCCCGGTGCCGATGATCCAGCGGTGACCGTGTAGCACGCCCTTGGGCTCGCCGGTCGTGCCCGAGGTATACATCATGTACGCCGGGTCCCCGGGCCCTGTGGCCGCCGGTGCGAGCTCTTCGCCCGCGCGCTCCATCAGGGCGCGCAGGCTACGGGTCGGGTCGGTGGCTTCCCCTCCCAGCAAGAGGTGGACAAGGCTGGGGGCCGCGTCACGAACTGCCTCGACCGCCAGCGCCAGGTCCGGCATCGCGATAGCCGCCACCGCCTCACTGTTCCGGAGGATCAGGCCAACCTCGTGCTCCCGCAGCATGGGGGAGGTCGGCATCGGAACGGCGCCGATCTTGAGCGTCCCCAGGAACGCCAGCATGCAATCCAGGTTCGTCCCGAGGCGGAGGAGGACGCGATCGCCCTGCTTGACGCCAAGCTCCCTGAGGGCGTTCCCAACGCGGTTGGAAAGGCGCCGGATCTCGTCATAGGTGTAGGTGCGGTCTCCAACGTATGCAGCGGGGTTCTCTCCCCGCCCCTCGCGGACGTGGCGGTCCACGATCCAATCCCCCATGTTGAGTTGCGGGGGGATCACCAGATAATGCGGGGGCAATGGCTCTTTCACCTCGGTCCCCATCCTATCCTCCTTCGTCACTTCACGTTACGCAGGAACGATTCAAGCGTAATCGTTCCAAATCCACGGGTCTTGAGACGCGAAGCAGGAGATCATCAACCTCCGTCAGAAATGTGATTGATGACATGAGGCGAGGGGGCGGCTTCATCGGCACTGCCGCCGCGCCGCTTCCAGAAGCTCCCAGAGACGAGTCGGTGTGATGGGGAGCTCGGAGATCCGAACCCCGAGGGGCGAGAGCGCATCACTGACCGCATTGGCGATCACCGCCGGCACCGTCATGGAGCTGGCCTCGCCGAGCCCCTTGGCGCCGAGCGTGGTGAAGGGCGAGGGCGAGACCACATGGGCGATGTCGATGGTGGGAGCCTCGCTGGCGGTAGGGACTAGGTAGTCCATGAATGTGCCGGTCAGGAGCTGGCCGCCCTCGTCATAGGCAAGCTCCTCGTAGAGCGCCCCACCGAGCCCATGGAGCGCCCCGCCGCAAATTTGCCCTTCCGCAATCATCGGGTTGATGATGGTCCCGGCATCGTGCACCGTTGCGTAGCGGAGGATTTTGATCGCCGCACTCTCCGGGTCGACCTCGACCGCCATCACCTCCGCGATGAACCCGTAGGTGTTCGAGGAGTTGACGCGATCGTGGAGATCGGGCGCGGTGGCGCGGGGAAACCCGAAGACGGAAGTGGCCTGAAGCCCCGGCTCCATCCCCTCCGGGAGCGACTCGGTGTGCCAGTGGGCCCGGCCGGCCAGGTCCTTGACGGAGTACGAGGTGCCCTTCCCCGACTTCGGCGTCACCCGGCCATCGCGGAACTCTACGGTTTCGGCGGGAACCTGCATGAGATGCGCGCCGAAGGCGACGAGCTTGGCCTTGAGCTTGCGCGCGGCGAGGGCCGCGGCGCTGGTGCCGACCGAGCCGAACCGGCTCGAGTAGGTCCCGGACGAAATTCCCCAAGTCCGGGTGAACGTGTCCATCTCGTCCACGACCGTCACCTCATCGGGCGACACGCCAAGCTCGTCGGCGACGATCTGGGAGACGACTGTCTGATGCCCCTGGCCCTGGGGCGTGGTCCCGAGAATGACGACGACCTTCCCCAGCGGGTCCACCTTGACGGTGGCGGCCTCGATGGCGCCCGACTTCGGCAGATACTCGGGCTTGGCGCGGAACTGCGGGTCCAAGGCTACCGTCACGTAGCCCATGTTGGAGACTGATGGGTCGACGGCCACGGCCAGGCCTACACCGAAGAGCCGCCCTTCGGCCCGGGCCCGGACCTGCTCCCGCCTGAGGTCGTCGTACCGCGCCACCTCGAGGGCCTTCTCGAAAGCCGCGGGGTAATCCCCGGAATCGTAGAGCCCCCCGGTCGGAGTCCGGTAGGGGAACTCGTGAGGCTGGATGAAGTTCTTGCGCCGGACGTCGGCCGGGTCGAGGCGGAGCCGCTCGGCCAGAAGATCCATCATCCGCTCCGTTTCGAAGTACAGGTGGCCGCAGGCATACCCCCGGTTGGGACCGGTCAGGCTCTTGTTGGTCATCACCACCGAAGCGTCGACCTCGAGATGCTGGAACCGGTAGGGACCGACATAGTTGCCGATGGGGCGGAAGGTGCACCCCGGCTCGGGACTCCGGATGTAGCCGCCGACGTTGTCGTACCAGCGGTACCGCATGCCGAGCACGGTGCCGTCCTTCCCGGCCGCCAGCTCGCGGTACGCGACGCGGTCATGCCCGCTCGATGAGGCGAGGAGGTGCTCGCGCCGGTCCTCAATCCACTTGATGGAGACCCCGGTTTTCATCGCCACCAGGCCGATCAGGGTCAGGTAGGGATAGATGGAGGTCTTGATCCCGAAGCTTCCGCCGATGTCTTGAGGGACGACAAATCGCAGCCGGTTTTCGGCAAGGCCGAGCGCCCGCCCCACGAGCGGGTGCATGATGAACGGGCCCATGAAGTTCGACCAAATCGTGAGGATCCCTTGGACCGGATCGTAGCTCGCCACCACCCCGTAGGTCTCGATGGGCGTGGAAGAATACTTCGGGAAGCGGAAGCGCTCGCTGATCACCACGGCGGCATCCCCGAAGGCACGGTCCGGGTCGCCATAGACAAGCCGGCGCTGGACAGCCACGTTCGATCCAACAGCCTCGTGGAGCACCGGGGCGTCAGGCTCGAGGGCCAGCTCTGGATCCAGGACGGCCGGGAGCGGCTCGTACTCGACCCGGATGAGGTCCAGGGCGTCCTCGGCAAGATAACGTGTTCGGGCCACCACCACCGCCACGGGTTCGCCCACGAAGCGGGCCTTGTCCACGGAGAGACAGTAGTACTTGATTGGAGCCAGTACCCCGACAGAAAAGGGGCGCGTCAGGGCCTCGGCGTCTGCCCCCGTGACCACGCCGACCACGCCGGGGGCCTTCAGGGCTTCGGAGGCATCGATGGCGTGAATGCGCGCGTGGGCATGGGGGGATCTGAGGATCGCGGCGTGGTGGACATTCTGGACGGGAAGGTCGTCGATGAAGGTCCCTCTTCCGGCAAGAAGGCGCGGATCCTCGACCCGCTTGAGCGGCCGTCCCACCCACCGTCCGGTTGCCATCGTCTCGGGCTTCATGCGCTCACGCCATCCCCTTCTCTCAGGTCCCTTCGAGGCCGTACTCCTTCCAGCGCTCGATCACGCGGGCTTCGTCTTCTGGGGCTGGCCGCACGGTCGGGGGGAAGCGCTCGCCACCCCACTCGGGCCGGCGCTCGAACTCCCAGCTTCGGGTCGCGTCCACCAGCATCCGATTCCAGAGGCCGGAGCCCAGGCGGCTGACGTCCCGCTCCTCCAGGGGTGTGCTCGGATCGACGGGCGAGCCAAAGATCCCGGGGAAGACCACGATCCCCCCTCGCGCGGCGTTCACGCGGTAGGCAATAGCCCAATCCAGCTGCTCGTAGGAGGCGACGTCGATGTCATCCTCGACGACAATGACGTTCTTGTAGCGGTACTGGGCCGCGCCGCTCCCCCAAAGGGCCGCGGCGATCTGCTTGGGCTGGCCCTGGTAGTGCTTCCGGATCTGGATGCAGATGTTGGTCCCGTTGGTAATGGGATGGATGAAGACATCGCGGATCCCGGGAATTCCAGCGCTCGCGAGGATGTTCCAGGCAATGGCGGCTCGCTGTACCGACGACATGACACTGTTCTCGCTGAAGGATCCCGGGAGCGTCCCCTCCAGCGTCCCCCTGAAGATCGGGTCGTGGCGGTGAGTCACGCACTTCACCTGGATCGCTGGACGCGGCGTGGGAACGTCAGAGACGTAGCCGGTGAATTCCCCGAAGGGTCCCTCCAGCTCGTAGGTGGCGGGGTCGGTGTGGATCAGGCCCTCGACGACGATCTCGGCGCCAGCAGGCACCTCCAAGTCCACCGTCTCGCACCGGACCAGCTCGACTGGTGCACCTCGATACGCCCCCATCACGTCGTACTCGCACACCCCCGCCGGGATCGGGCTTCCGGCAATGAAGCCCAGGATCGGATCCCAGCCGATGACGCAGGCCACCGGCATCGGCTTGCCCTGATTGGCACACTTGAGAAAGTGCTGGCCCCAGTGCTGGCCCCCCTTGATGATGAGCGAGGGAATCGTGTTCCGCTTGCCGATCATTCCCCGGTAGAGTCCCACGTTCTGGACTCTTGTGTCCGGATCCCGAGTGACGATGCCGGCAAACGTGTTGATGTATCGGCCACCCTCTAGGTAGTGCCACTTGGGGACCGGAAACTCGGTGAGGTCCACCTGGGCCTCGGTAACAATCCGTTCCTTCACGGGCCCGGTGGGCACGACCATGGGCGGGATGACTTCCCGGTTCTTCTCCATCACGTACTGGACCAGCTCGCGGTTGACCACGTCCCTGGGAAACCCTAGCGCCAAGGCCAGCCGGCTGCGGCTCCCGAGGCCGTTGCTGAAGAGTCGGGTGCACCGCGCGTCCTCGTAGTCCTTGATGTTCTCGAACAAAAGGGCCGGCCCTTTGCGCTCCAAGACCTTCCTGGTGATCGCCCCAATCTCCCGGTCCCAGTCCACCCTGGCACCAATCCGCCTCAGCTCTCCCTCCTTTTCGAGCAGCGCGATCCACTGCCGAAGATCCATGAAACCCATCAGAGCCTCCTCACCCTCGCACCTAACAGAGTGCTGAAAAACCCGCGCTTGACGTCTCTCGTGGCTCCACCCTATGCGTGGTCCGCTCCGAGCGGCGGCTTTGCCGCCGCAACCCTCTGGGGGAGGCTTCGGA
>JBHIAB010000047.1:0-18690 GCA_046758385.1 Methylomirabilia bacterium
CAAGCGCGCGGCTCGTGCCCCAGCAGTGATCGAGGAGGCCGTCGCTGCGGCCCCACCCCTCGAGATTGTCCCACCACCGGTCGAGGTCGAGAGGCCGGTTCGGCCGGCCCCGGTGGCTCCGGAGCCACGAGTCCCACCGGAGGCGGTCCCCACCCCTCCGGCCGCCGCTCGGGCCGTCCCCGCCCCGGCGGCGCCCCTGGCCCCGCCTCGGAGGGCTCCAACTCGCAAGAGAGTGGCGGCGCCAGCGGCTGCCGCGCCCCCACCCGAAACGATCAGCCCTCCGGCAGCGGCGCCTGCGCCCCCCGAAGAGATGCTTCCGGCGGTGGCCACCGTCGCGCCCCCGGCCGTTGAACTCCCCGAGCCCGCAGTGCTCGCGCCGGTGGTCGCGCCAGCTCCACCGCCTCCCGTCACCGAGCTCGAAGAGGTGGCCCCAGCAGCTCCACCGGTCGAGCTCAAGCGGGTGCTGATCAAGCTTCCCGAATCGGCGACGATCGCCGAGCTGGCGGAGAAGATGCGACGCAAGTCTGGGGAGGTGATCAAAACCCTCCTCGAGATGGGCGTGATGGCCACGCTCAACGAAATTGTGGATCCCACGGCCGCCAAATTGGTCGCAGACAAGTTTGGCTACGACGTGGAAGTCGTGGGCCTGGAGGGAGAGGAGATGGTCGAGGAGGAGGTGGATCCCTCCCTCCTCCGCCCGCGGCCTCCGGTGGTCACGGTGATGGGTCATGTAGACCACGGGAAGACCTCGCTGCTGGATGCCGTTCGCCGCACCGAGGTGGCGGAAAAAGAGTTCGGCGGGATGACGCAGCACATCGGCGCCTACCAGGTGGAGACCTCTCACGGTAGGGTCACCTTTCTGGACACCCCGGGGCACGAAGCGTTCACCGCCATGCGCGCCCGTGGGGCCCGGGTCACGGACATTGTGATCCTGGTGGTCGCGGCCGACGATGGCGTGATGCCCCAAACCCTGGAAGCCATCAACCATGCCAGGGCCGCCAACGTGCCCATCATCGTGGCGATCAACAAGATCGACAAGCCCGGGGCGGACCCGGATCGGAGCAAGCGCGAGCTCTCAAACGAGGGACTGGTCCCCGAGCAGTGGGGCGGGCAGACCATCTTCATCGAGACGTCCGCCAAGCGTGGCACCGGTGTCGACCAGCTCCTCGAGATGACCGCGCTTCAGGCCGAGATCATGGAGCTCAAAGCCAACGTGGTCCGGGCGGCCCGAGGTGTCATCGTTGAGGCCAAGCTCGAGCGGGGGCGGGGACCGGTGGCGACTGTGCTGATCCAGCAGGGCACCCTCCGCGAGGGGGACGCGGTCGTAGTGGGCCAGCACTATGGTCGGGTGCGGGCCATGTTCGATGAACGGGGCAAGAAGGTGAAGGAAGCGACCCCCTCCGACCCGGTGGAGATCCTCGGCCTCTCGGGCGTCGCAATGGCCGGGGACCGGCTCCAGGCGGTGGAGGACGAGCGCAAGGCCCGCCAGATCGCCACGGTACGCCAGGAGCGGGAGAAGGTCAAGATCAAGACCACCGCACGGGTCACCCTCGAGGACCTCCACAAGCAGGTCGTTTCGGGCGAGGTGAAGGAGCTTCGGCTGATCCTCAAGGCCGATGTGCACGGGTCAGTGGAGGCGCTCACCGAGTCCCTGGAGCGGCTCTCGACCGATGAAGTGAAGCTCAAAGTGATCCACGGCTCGGTGGGGGCCATCACCGAGAACGATGTCAACCTGGCCTCGGCCTCGAACGCCATCGTGCTGGGGTTCAACGTGCGCCCGGAACCCAAGGCGGCCACACAGGCGCAGTCCGCGGGGGTGGATGTCCGCACCTACAATCTGATCTACGAGGCCGTCGACGACGTCCGGGCAGCCCTGGAGGGGATGCTGGCGCCTGAGATCCGGGAGGTGGCACTGGGCATGGCCCAAGTGCGCACCCTTTTCACGATCTCCGGGGTCGGAACGATCCTAGGGTCTTACGTCCAGGAGGGCAAGATGATCCGCAACGCCAAGGCCCGTGTTCGCCGGGATGGCACCCCCCTGGGGGAGGGCACGATCAGTTCCCTCAAGCGGTTCAAGGAGGACGTCCGGGAAGTGGTCCAGGGGCTCGAATGCGGCATCGGGATCGAAGGCATCAGGGGGGTCCAGGCCGGCGACATGATCGAGGCCTACACTACCGAGGAAGTCGCCCGCACGCTCTAGCACACTCGGAGGGGGCCTCGACGGCCCCCTCCGAAGCCTCCCCTGGATCATGACGATGAGCGCGGTGCGCGTGGCGGTGGGAACGGTGGAACTGCATCTCTCCGATGTCGGCTCCCTCAAGGCCAAGCGTCGGGTGCTCAAGGGGCTCAAAGAGAAGGTGAGGCACCGCTTTGAGGTGGCCGTGGCCGAGGTGGACTACCACGACTCCTGGCAGCGCGCCACCGTCGCCGTGGGGTGCCTGTCCCACGACTCCCGCCACGCCAATGAGGTGGTCTCCAAGGCCGTTGGGTTCATCGAATCGCTCGTGAGCGGTCACGTCATCGACGTCCAGATCGAGATTCTGTGATCCGGCTGGAGGGGTCTCCGGTGCAAGGGAAGCGGATCGATCGGGTGAATCAGTTGATCAAGGAGGAAATCTCCGGACTCCTTCAGCGTGAGTTGAAGGACCCGCGGCTCGGATTCGTCACCATCACGGACGTCGAAGTCTCGAAAGATCTGCGGACGGCCAAAGTCTACGTCTCCGTCCTGGGGCCAGAAGAGCAGTGGCGATCAACCTTGGCCGCGCTGGAGAGCGCCAAAGGGTTTATCCGGAACTGGCTCAGGCAGCATCTCACGCTCCGCTTCACACCGATGCTCTCCTTCCGTGCCGACCGGTCGCTCGCCCATGCCGCCAACATTCAACAACTCCTGGCGGAGCTCAAGGCGAAAGAGACCGCCAGCGATGGGTGAGACCGGGTCAGGCGTACCGAAGGAAGTCTGTCAGGTTTTCACCGAGGCTCCGGGCAGCGTCCTCCTCCTCGGGCACGTGAACCCGGACGGCGACCAGCTGGGCTCGCTCTTCGGGCTTGGGCTGGCCCTCAAGGAGGCGGGCTGGCGGGTGACCATGGCCGGCCCCCATCCCGTTCCAGACCCGCTCCGCTTCCTGCCCGGTTCGGCGCTCTTCGAGCACTGGACGGCGCCCCGGGGACCCTTTGACCTGATCATTGTCTGCGATTGTCCTGAGCCGGGGAGGACCGTCGGCCTTCTGGAGGCCGCGCGTGGCCCGGCAAGTAGCGTGCTCGGCATCGACCATCATTCCGACAACAAGCGCTACGGTGACCTGAACTGGGTGGAGCCGACCGCCTCCGCTACGGGAGAAATGGTGTATGACCTGCTCGAATCCCTCGGCCTCAAGGTGACCCCGGAGGTGGCCACCAACCTGTTCACGGCCATCCTCACGGACACCGGCTCGTTCCGCTACGCCAATGCCACCGCCAAGGCGTTTCGCACCGCCGCGGAGTTGGTGGCCCGTGGCGTCGATCCGGCCCAGGTCGCGGCTCGGCTCTACGAGGCCCGCCGACCCGAGTCTCTCGCGCTGCTGGGGCGAGTCCTGCAAATGATCCAGGTGTCGCCCGACGGCAGAATCGCGTGGCTCGCGCTTCCCTCGGACTCCGTCCCCGACGCCTTCCTCCAGGGAGAAGACCTCGTCACCTATCCGCGCTCGATCGCGGGCGTGAAGGCGGCGGTCTTCCTGCGTGAGGAGGCGGGGCAGCGCGTGAAGGTGAGCCTCCGCGCCAAGGGGGAAGTGCCGGTCAACGTCATTGCCCAGCGGTTCGGGGGTGGGGGGCACGCCAATGCGGCCGGCTGCGTGCTGGAAGGGAGCCTCGATGAGGCAACGGCCAGGATCGTGAGCGCCATCTCCGAGGCTCTTGAAGGGGCGGGCCGATGACCTCGACCGTCCGCTCCGGAGTGCTGATCGTGGCCAAAGGCGCTGGGATCACGTCGTTCCAGGTGGTGGCTCTCCTCCGCCGACTCCTCCGAGCGCCCAAGATCGGGCATGGCGGGACGCTGGATCCCGAGGCCACCGGGGTCCTCCCGATCCTGGTCAACGAGGCCACCAAGCTCACCCCCTACCTCGCCGACCATGAGAAGGAGTATGTGGCCGCGGTGAGGCTCGGGCTCGTCACCGACACCCAGGACATGACGGGGTCGGTGTTGCGTGAGGCGCCGGTCCCACTCCTGATTGCCAGCCAGCTCCGCGAGGTTCTCGCGCGCTTCACCGGCCGGATCCAGCAAGTGCCCCCCATGTACTCCGCCCTGCACCGGGGAGGCAAGCGCCTCTACGAGCTGGCCCGGCAGGGTGTCACGGTGGACCGGGAGCCGCGGCCGGTGATGATTCACACGCTGAGCCTGGAGGGGGTCGATGGTCCGTCCTTCACCATCCGGATCGTCTGTGGGAGGGGGACGTACATCCGGACGCTCTGCGCGGATATTGGCGAGGCGCTCGGCTCCGGCGGCACCCTCGAGCGGCTGGTTCGGACCCGGTTCGGGCCCTACCCACTCGATGGTGCCCTCCCTTGGGCCGAACTGACCCGGATGCAAGACGGCGCGGCTCTCTGGGAGCGGCTGCACCCCCCGGACTCGGCCCTGAGCCATCTCCCTCCCATCGATCTCTCTGAGGAGGGGGCTCTGGCCTTCCTCACCGGCCGGCCCGTCCCTTGTCCGGCCCAGGCATCCGGAGCCAGGCTGGTCAGGCTCTACGGTCCTGGCCAGGCGTTTCTCGGGCTTGGACAGGTGGTCCAAGGAGCTGGCATGGTCAAACCTGAGCGAATCGTGCATGGAGATCATCCGCGGTCTCGAGTCCTACCCGCCTGACCGTGGGCCCACGGTGGTGGCCCTCGGGGCTTTTGACGGGATTCACCTCGCCCACCAGAAGATCCTCTCCACCGCGGTCGACCGCGCTCGGAGCCTGGATGTTCAAGCCCTGGCCTGTACCTTCGATCCGCACCCGCTCAAGGTGCTCCAGCCAGACCGCACCTGGCGCGCCATCACGACGCTCGAAGAGACACTGGCGCTCATGGACGCCCATGGGGTGGATGTCGGCCTGGTGATTCTGTTCACGGAAGAATTTTCTCGGATCGAAGCTGAGACCTTTGTCAGAGAGGTCTTGAGCGGGCAGCTCAAGGCCCGGGAAGTCGTCGTGGGGTTTAACCATACCTTCGGGCGCGGCGCCAAGGGAGGGTCCGAGCTCCTCCACGAGCTCGGGAGGAGGCTCGGCTTTGTCACCCATGTCATCCCTCCGCTCATGCTGGACGCGGTCGCGGTGTCGTCATCCGCGATCCGGGAAGCCCTCAGCGCTGGGGACGCCCGGCTGGCGAGGAAGTTCCTCGGCCGCTCGTACTCCGCGCGAGGGCGCGTGTTGAAGGGACGTGGGCGTGGACGGCAACTCGGGTTCCCCACTGCGAACCTCAAGCCTGAGCGGGAACTTCTTCTCCCGGCTGGTGTTTACGCCTGCCTCGCCTCGGTTGAGGGCGAAGGACCCTCGGGGCTCGGGGCGGTGGTCAACATCGGGGTCCGACCGACCTTCGGCGAGGGGGAGTACTGGGTCGAGGCGTATCTGATCAAGTTTTCTGGTGACCTCTATGATCGAACGCTTACCCTCGAGTTTCTCGAGCGGATCCGTCCCGAGCGGAAATTTCCGGATGTCGGGGCTCTCCGAGCCCAGGTGGCGCGGGACATCGAGGTGGCGGGAGAGATCCTTCGATCGAGCCCTCCGAGTGCTTGAATTCCGCTTTACACCCCTCGGCGGCTGTGGTAGGATGTGGCTGTAATTGCTTGAGGAATCGAGCCTTTTTAGAACTCACCCCATGCGAGCCGAGAGGCTCTGGGGTGTGACTGATTGCGGGTCCGAGGAGCGTTTGATGCCACTGGCCGTTGAGAAGAAGCAGTCCCTGATCGGACAGTTTCGGCTCCATGACAGGGACACAGGCTCACCAGAAGTCCAGATCGCCCTTCTCTCTGAACGAATCCAGGGCCTCTCCGGTCACTTCAAGTCCCATCCGAAAGACCATCACTCCCGGCGAGGCTTGCTGATGCTCATCGGCAAGCGGCGAGGGCTCCTCGGTTACCTGAAGAAGAAGGACCCTGAGCGGTACCGGACCTTGACTGAAACGCTCGGGATCCGCCGGTGAAGGCGGTTCCCCCACCAGCGTCCGTCATCACTCCCCGGCGGCCGCGGGCCAGTCTGATCACACATCGTTCCCCTGAGGCAGGAGGCAGAGTGTCCGTATGATTCATGCCACGCAGACAGAGATTGGCGGTCGTACCTTTTCCGTCGAGACCGGCCGGCTTGCCAAACAGGCCGACGGCGCAGTGCTGGTTCGATATGGCGGGACCGTGGTTCTCGCCACGGCGGTCGCAACCAAGACCCCCCTCGAGGGGGTCGATTTTTTTCCGCTGACCGTGGATTATCGGGAGCGCGCCTATGCGGGGGGGCGAATACCGGGAGGGTTCTTCAAGCGTGAAGGCAGACCGATGGAGAAAGAGATCCTGACCTGCCGACTCATCGACCGCCCCATCCGGCCGCTCTTCCCCAAGGCTTTCAAGCACGAGGTGCAGGTGATCGCCCTGGCCATCTCTGGGGACCAGGAAAACGACCCCGACATCCTCTCGATGAACGGGGCCTCGGCTGCCCTCACGGTCTCGGGCATCCCGTTCAACGGGCCCATCGGCGCCGTCCGGGTGGGGTTGGTGAACGGCAAGCTCGTCGTCAACCCCACGGAGAGCCAGCAAGCGGTCTCCGACCTCGATCTGGTCGTCGCAGCGACCGAGGAGGCGGTGCTCATGGTGGAAGCGGGGGCGAAGCAGGTGCCGGACGAGACCATGCTCCGCGCCATCGACTTCGGCCACGCGCAATGCCGTGAGCTCGTGAAAATCCAGCAGGCGCTGGCCGCGCTGGCCGGCAACCCCCGTTGGGCGTTCGACGGTCCGGCCGAGGCCGACCAGGAGCTGGAGGTACGCGTCCGAGAACTCACCGTGCCGCGCATCAGCGAAGCCTTGATGGTTTACGAGAAGCAGGCGCGGGCCCGCGCCGTCGAGCAGATCTTCCAGGAGGTGTGGCAGGCGCTCGGGCTCGACGAGAGCCAGAGGGTCAAGGCGAGGGAGGCCTTCGAGAAGGTGGAGAATGCCGAGGTGCGGCGCATGGTCCTCGAGAAGGGGATCCGCATCGACGGGCGCTCTGTCTCGGAGATCCGACCCATCAGCTGCGAGGTGGGGTTCCTCCCCCGGGCTCATGGCTCGGCGATCTTCACCCGCGGAGAGACCCAGGCGCTGGTCACCATCACCCTCGGGACCAGGGAAGATGAGCAGAAGATCGAAGCGCTGGCAGGCGAGTCCTTCAAGCCCTTCATGCTTCACTATAACTTCCCGGCGTTTTCCGTGGGTGAGGTGCGCCGGTTCGGGAGCCCCGGGCGTCGGGAGATCGGGCATGGGGCCCTGGCCGAGCGCGCGGTCCAGCCGGTCGTGCCCGGCAAGGAGTCCTTTCCCTACACCACCCGCGTGGTCTCCGACATCCTGGAATCCAACGGGTCCTCCTCCATGGCCACCGTTTGCGGGGCTAGCCTCTCACTCATGGACGCCGGCGTTCCGGTCGCGGCGCCCGTGGCCGGGATCGCAATGGGCCTGATCAAGGAAGGGGATCAGGTCGCGGTGCTCACCGACATCATGGGGACGGAGGACCACTACGGGGACATGGACTTTAAAGTCGCCGGGACCGAGAAGGGGATCACCGCGCTCCAGATGGACATCAAGGTCGGCGGGGTCACCACCGAGATCATGGCGCAGGCCCTGGCCCAGGCGCGGGACGCCCGGCTCCACGTCCTGGCCAAAATGCGGGAGGCGATCGCGGTGCCCCGGTCCGAGCTCTCCCCCTATGCGCCTCGCTTCGTGACCATCAAGATCCGACCCGAAAAGATCCGCGAGATCATCGGGCCCGGGGGCAAGGTGATCCGCTCCATTCAGGAGCAGACCGGGGTCAAGATCGACGTGGAGGACAGCGGCCGCGTGACGGTCTTCTCGGCGGACAACAACGCGGTCCAGAAGGCCATCGGGATCATCCAGGGCATCTGCCGCGAGGTGGAACTGGACCGGATCTACCTCGGCAAGGTGAAGAAGACCGTGGAGTTCGGTGCCTTCGTCGAGGTGATTCCAGGAAACGAGGGCCTCCTGCACATCTCCCAGATCGCTGAGACTCGAATCAGGGCGGTGGGTGACGTCCTTGCCGAGGGAGACGAGGTGGCGGTCAAGGTCATCGAGATCGAGCAAAGCGGCAAGATGCGCCTCTCCCGGAAGATGGCCCTGCGCGAGCAACCGGATCTTGCCGACAAGGAGCGGCGAAAAGTGGCCCTCACCCCCGAACGGGGGCGGGACGCTGCCGCGCCGCGGGAGCCCGCGTAGGATCCTGCCAGGGTTGGGCCCGTCCTGAACAGAGGGTCAGGGTGGACGAACAGTACGAGAAGAGCGTTGTTCCCAGCGGGATCCGCGTGATCACCGAACAGATGCCGCACGTGCGCTCTGTCGCCGTGGGGATCTGGGTGGACACCGGCTCCCGCAACGAACCGGAACACCGCGGCGGCATCTCCCACTTTATCGAGCACCTGGTCTTCAAGGGGACCACTTCGCGGAGTGCCGAGGAGATCGCCCGCACCATGGATTCGGTGGGTGGCCAGATGGACGCCTTCACGGCCAAGGAGTACACCTGTTTCTATGTGTGCGTGCTGGACGAGCACCTGCCGCTGGCGGTCGACCTGGTCACCGACGTCCTGTTGCATCCACTCTTCGGGGCTGAGGAAATCGAGAAGGAAAAGTCGGTTGTCCTCCAGGAGATCAAGATGGTGGAGGACACTCCCGACGACTTGATTCACGACCTTTTTGCCGCGCGCGTGTGGGCGGACCATCCGCTGGGCCGACCCATCCTGGGAAGCCGGGAGGCGGTCCAGAGCTTCAGCCAGGAGAGCGTGCTAAGCCACTTCCAGGAGGAGTACGTTCCGGGGAGGATCACCGTTGCCCTCGCCGGCAACGTCGAGCACGAACGAGCGGTCTCACTCTTCGCCTCTCACTTCGAGGGGTTTCAGGGGCCGCCGGCCCTCCGGGATGGTGTGCCACCTCTGCTGCACGGGGGCGTCGACACGGTGCACAAACCCTTGCAACAGGTTCACCTGGTCATGGGGTTTCCCGGCCTCCCGCAGGCCAGCCCCGAGCGCTACGCCCTCTTCCTCCTCAACGACGTGATCGGCGGGAGCATGTCCTCACGGCTCTTTCAAGCGATACGGGAGCGGCAAGGACTGGTGTATTCCATCCATTCCGGTAGCCAGGCCTATCGAGATACGGGACTCCTCTACTTGAGCGCCGCTACCGACACCCAAAATTTCTCCAAGGTGTTCAAGTCGATCCTCAAGGAGCTGAGAGCGCTCAAGAAGGATAACCTCACCGCCGACGAGCTGCGGCGCGCCAAGAACCACTTGAAGGGCAACCTCATCCTGTCGCTGGAGTCGACGTCGAGCCGGATGAACCGGTTGGCCAGGCAGGAGCTCTATTTCGGCTCGTTCTTCTCCATGGAACAGATACTGGCGGCCATTGACGCGGTCCGGGAGGAAGAGGTGCAGGCCCTCGTCCACCGCCTCCTGGATGAGGATCAGCTCTGCCTGCTCACGCTCGGCCCTCTCGACGGCGTCCACCTTCCCAAGGAATTCGGCGGACACTGACGAGCCCCGCGTCCTCCGCCAGCCGTCCATCTCCGAGCGATGATCGCACGCTACACGCGACCCCAGATGGCAAAGGTCTACCGGAGGCTGGGACTCCTGTGAGCGTCGGGCGGGTGTGGCGATGGCAGTGACGGGTGGCCGGATGGGGGTGCGCGTCCTGGTGCGTCTCAGGAGGGGAATCCTCGACGCGGAGGGCGCTGCGGTGAAACGGGCGCTGGACGGGCTCGGGTTCTTCGAGGTGAAAGACCTCCGCGTCGGGAAAGTCCTGGAGTTGGAGCTGGAAGCCGACAACGCTGCTCGCGCTCGGGCTCGCGCCGAGGAGATGTGTCGACAACTCCTGGCCAACCCTGTGACAGAGGACTTCACGGTTGAAATCGTGGACGACGGGTCCCATTGCTCCGGTTCCCTCTTGTCATCCCCCCGGGGTTCGGATTAACATGGTCTCGGAGCTATGATGAGCAAGGAAGCGGCGCATCTCTCCGTGACTGCACTGGCCGACTGGGAGGAGCCTCAGGCATGAAATTCGGAGTCGTGATCTTCCCCGGCACCTGGAGTGACTGTGATTTCCACCACGTGATCAGCGAGGTGTTGCGCCAACCGGCCAGTTACGTCTGGCACAGGGACTCCAACCTCTCCGAATTCGACTGCCTGATCCTGCCCGGCGGCTTCTCCTACGGGGACTACCTGCGCGCCGGAGCCATCGCCGGCAAGTCGCCGGTGGTGGAGGCGGTGTCCGAGTTCGTTGCCAGAGGAGGGCTCGTCCTGGGGTCCTGCAACGGCTTTCAGATCCTCTGCGAGGCAAAGCTCCTACCGGGGGCGCTCATGCGGAATGACTGCTTGCAGTACCGCTGCCAGATGACCCACCTCGTGGTGGAGAATGTCGAGAGCCCGTTCACCCGCGGACTGCGTCCGGGGCAGGTCCTCAGAATGCCCATCTCTCATGGCGAGGGAAAATACTACTGCGATCGAGAGACCCTCCGGGCCTTGGGGGAGCGGAACCAGATCGTCTTCCGGTATTGCACCGAGTCCGGAGAGGTCACGAAGGAGGCCAACCCCAACGGGTCCGTGGAGAACATCGCCGGGGTGATCAACGAGGAGGGCACGGTGCTGGGCCTCATGCCTCACCCCGAGCGAGCCTCAGAGGCCTCGCTCGGGTCCACCGATGGCCTCCTCCTTTTTCACAACCTCCTCGGCACGCTGGTCGAAACCGGTAGCTTCCAGAAGCCATAGGCCGACGCCGC
Source organism: Methylomirabilia bacterium (assembly GCA_046758385.1). Taxonomy (GTDB): domain Bacteria; phylum Methylomirabilota; class Methylomirabilia; order Rokubacteriales; family CSP1-6; genus JBHIAB01. Next base: position 10,962 of record JBHIAB010000047.1, read on the forward strand.
CGAGGACGCGGAGCGGTGACCGCGGCCGAGTTGAAGGTCACGCTGGACCTGGCGAAGGCCCATGGTCTGACGGCTCAGGAGTACGATCGGATCATCTGGCTCCTGGGCCGCGAACCGACCTTTACAGAGCTCGGCCTCTTCTCTGCTCTCTGGTCCGAGCACTGTGCCTACAAACACTCTAGGGTCTTCCTCCGTCGCCTTCCCACCGCTGCCGCCCACGTGCTCCAGGGGCCGGGTGAGAATGCCGGGATCGTGGACCTCGGAGACGGCCTGGCTCTCGTCTTGAAGGTCGAGAGCCACAATCACCCGTCCTTCATCGAGCCGTTCCAGGGCGCCGCCACGGGGGTCGGTGGCATCCTGCGCGACATCTTCACCATGGGAGCCCGTCCCATTGCGCTCTTGGATTCCTTGCGCTTTGGCGATCCAGATGATCCGCGGGTCCGCTATCTGACCACCGGGGTGGTCTCCGGGATTTCCTGGTACGGGAACTGCGTCGGGGTCCCCACGGTGGGTGGCGAAGTTGCTTTTGCCCCCGAGTACCACGGCAACCCCCTGGTGAACGTCATGTGCGTCGGCCTCGTCGAGAGCCACCGGTTCTTTCGGGCCCGCGCCCAAGGTGTTGGTAACCCAGTCCTTTACGTGGGGGCCAAGACTGGCCGGGATGGAATCCACGGCGCCACGATGGCCTCGGCGACCTTCGAGGAGGGAGCCGAGGAGCGCCGCCCCACCGTTCAGGTCGGGGACCCGTTCACCGAGAAGCTCCTCCTCGAGGCGTGCCTGGAGGCGCTTGAGACCGGCGCCGTGGTGGGGATCCAGGACATGGGTGCGGCGGGGCTTGCCTGCTGCACCGCCGAGATGCCCGCACGCGCGGGCACGGGGATGGAGATCGAGCTCAGCCTGGTTCCCCAGCGCGAGCACGGCATGACCCCGTATGAGCTGATGCTCTCGGAGTCCCAGGAACGCATGCTCCTGGTGGCGGCCAAAGGGAGGGAGGAGGAGGTCAAGCGGGTTTTCGCCAAATGGGAGCTTGATGCCGTCGAGATCGGCCGTGTCACCGACGATGGGATCCTCCGAGCCCGCCTGGGTGGCCAGATCGTGGCCGAGGTTCCTCTCGAGGCCCTGACCGAGGGGGCACCGGCCTACGAGAAGCCTACTGCGCGAGCGGGCTGGCTCGATCCGCTCCTGGCCTTTGACCCGCTCACGCTTCCCGCGCCGGCCGACTACGAGGAGGTGCTGCTGGCGATCCTGGCTGCGCCCACCGTGGCGTCCAAGGAATGGGTCTGGCGCCAGTACGACCACCAGGTAGGCATCAACACGCTCGTGCTTCCCGGCTCTGACGCGGCGGTCCTCAGGGTCAAGGGAACCCCGAAGGCCATCGCGGTCACCATAGATGGCAACGGCCGGTACGTCTTCCTCGATCCGTTCGTCGGGGCAGCCATGGCTGTGGCAGAGGCGGCCCGCAATCTTACCTGCTCAGGCGCCCGCCCTCTGGCAGTCACCGACTGCCTGAACTTTGGCTCTCCCGAGCGGCCGGAGATCCTCTGGCAGTTCGCTCAGGCCGTCGACGGGATCGCAGCGGCGTGCCGAATCCTGGAAATCCCGGTGGTGAGCGGGAACGTCTCCTTTTACAATGAGACTGTGGGGCAGGCGATCCTTCCCACCCCGATCATCGGGATGGTAGGGCTCCTGGAAGACGCCGACAGGCGGACGACCCAGTGGTTCAAGGATGAGGGGGACCGACTCGCCCTGATCGGGCCCGAGGCGGTGAGCCTCGGGGGGAGCGAGTACCTCTGGACCCTCCACCGGCGTCTCGCCGGCCCCCTGGCCCCGATGGACCTTGACGCCGAGCGGGCTGTCCAGGCCGCCTGTCGCTCGGCGATCGATGCGGGGCTAGTGAGTGCCGCCCACGATTGCTCGGAGGGAGGGTTAGCTCTCACCCTGGCGGAAGCGTGCCTCACCGGGCCGGCGTTGCTCGGGGTTCAGGTCTCGCTTGGGGCTCTCGGGCGGCCGGATCTCGCGCTCTTTGGCGAAGGACCATCACGCATTGTGGTCTCCGTCCCGACAGGTGCCCAGCGCCACTTCGAGCAGCTGATCGGGGAGTGGGAGGTGTCGTGGCGCTGGATCGGCGCGGTGGGCGGTGATCGGTTGGAGATTCGCGTGGGGGAGGAGCGTTTGGTCAGCTTGTCCCCGGAGCGGCTGAACCAGGCCTGGAGCAGTGGCTTTGAGCGGTACGTCGCCTAGCGTGCGTCGAGCCGAGAAGTTCCGCGACGAGTGCGGCATCTTCGGAGTGTGGGGGCACCCAGAGGCCGCCAACGTTGCCTATCTCGGCCTCTACGCCCTCCAGCATCGTGGCCAGGAATCGGCGGGAATCGCGGCCACCCACGGGCGAGGCTTCCATGTGGAGCGGGCCATGGGGTGGGTCGCCGATGTCTTCGGCCGAGAGCGGCTCCGGCGGCTGCCAGGGGATCGCGCCATCGGGCATGTCCGCTACTCCACGGCGGGCACCTCCACCGTGAAGAACGCCCAGCCCATTGTCGCCAACACCGCGCTGGGTCCGGTCGCCATCGCCCACAACGGCAATCTGGTCAACGCCGGGGCCCTCAAGGCCGAGCTGGAGCGGGATGGTGCCGTCTTCCAGTCGAGCTCGGACACGGAGGTCATTCTCCACCTGCTGGCCCGGGCGGACGGGGCGACACTCGAGGAGCGGCTCAGCTGTGCCCTCGAGCGCGTGGTGGGAGCGTACTCCCTCCTGCTCCTCACGCGCGAGGCCGTCATTGCTGCGCGCGATCCCTACGGCTTCCGCCCGCTTTCCATCGGGAAGCTCGGGGAGGCTTGGATCGTGGCCTCGGAAACCTGCGCCCTTGACCTGCTGGAGGCCGAGTTCATCCGGGACGTGGAGCCGGGCGAGTTCTTGGTGGTCACCGACCATGGCCTCCGCGCCCTCACACCGTTCCCCGCGAAGGAGCGCCTACAGTGCGTCTTCGAGTACGTTTACTTCTGTCGGCCGGATTCGATCCTGTGGGGGCGGAATGTCCATGGCGTGCGCAAGACCTTCGGACACCAGCTCGCCCGCGAGCACCCAGTCCAGGGCGACATCGTGATCCCGGTGCCGGACTCGGGGATGGGCGCGGCGCTGGGCTTCGCGGAGGAGTCGGGAATCCCCTTTGAGGTCGGGCTGATCCGCAATCATTACGTCGGCCGGACCTTCATCGAGCCCAAACAGGGGATCCGCCACTTCGGAGTCAAGGTGAAGCTTAACCCCATGCGCGAGACCCTGGATGGGCGCCGCGTGGTGGTGGTCGATGACTCCATCGTGCGCGGCACCACCAGTCAGAAGATCGTACGGATGATCCGAAGCGCCGGGGCGCGGGAGGTCCACGTTCGGATCTCTTCACCCCCCATCCAGTGGCCGTGCTATTACGGGATCGACACACCCACTCGCAGAGAGCTCATCGGCTCGAGCCATCGCGTCGAGGAGATTCGCCGGTATCTCGACGCTGACAGCCTTGGCTACCTCTCCCTGGATGGGATGCTGAAGGCCACCGGGGACGATCCAAGCCAGTTCTGTCACGCCTGCTTCACCGGGAGCTACAGGGTAGGGTTCGAGACTGAGCCCGCCGCGCAGCTTCACCTCTTCGACGCCTAGGTCATTGCGCGGGGCGTCCCACCCTCTCGATACGGTCCTCTCGGCGACGCAGGACAGATGGGTGTGCTCGGGAGGCATTCGGTGATGGGGCGTGAGCGGCTCAGGGTCGGCGCGCTCGCCTCGGGTCGCGGGTCGAATCTCCAGGCCATCATCGACGCCATCGAGCGCGGTCAGCTAGCCGCTCAGCTGATCGTCGTCGTCTCGGACCGCTCCGACGCCCGGGCGCTCGAGCGCGCTCGCCGTCACGGGATCGAGGCCGTGTTCGTGGATCCGAAGGGCTATCCCGATCGCGAGGCGTTCGACCGGGCCCTCATTGAGGTGCTCGCGGCGCACGGGGTGGAGCTCGTTTGTCTGGCCGGTTTCATGCGCATTCTCACGCCGCTCTTCGTCCACGCGTACAGGGACCGGATCATGAACATCCACCCGGCTCTCCTTCCCGCTTTCCCCGGTCTTCACTCCCAGCGTCAGGCGCTGGCACACGGGGTGAAGATCGCCGGCTGCACCGTCCATTTCGCCGACGAAGGTGTGGACTCGGGGCCCATCATCCTCCAGGCTGCCGTAGCAGTCCTTGACGACGACACCGAGGAAACGCTCTCGGCGAGGATTCTCGAGCAGGAGCATCGGATCTATCCCCGGGCGATCCAGCTGTTCGCCGAGGGCCGCCTCACGGTCCAGGGGCGTCGAGTGGTCATCCGCCCGGCTGAAGGTGCAGAAGAGGGCGGGGAGGGGGCGAAGAGCGGGTGAGCCTCACCATGATGAGGGAGCTGTGAGCAAGGTTCGGCGAGCGCTGGTGAGCGTTTCTGACAAGGCTGGGGTGGCCGAGTTGGGGAAGAGACTCGCGGCCCTGGGCATCGAACTCCTCTCCACCGGGGGCACGGCCACGCTGCTTCGGAGAGTCGGGATCCCTGTTCGCGACGTCTCCGAGGTCACCGGCTTTCCCGAGATGCTGGACGGCCGGGTCAAGACCCTGCATCCCAAGATCCACGCAGCGATTCTGGCCCGGCGGGACAAACCCGAACACCTGGCCCAGCTCGGCAAACAGGGGATCGAGCCCATCGACCTGGTCATCGTGAACCTCTATCCCTTCGAGCGCGTTTCGGCGAGGGGAGATGCCGCCCTGGAGGAGGTCATCGAGCAGATCGACATCGGCGGCCCGACCCTGATCCGCGCCGCGGCCAAGAATTGGCAGGCCGTGGCGGTACTCACCGATCCGGGCCAGTATGGGCTTGCGGTCGATGAGCTGGAGCGCACCGGAGGCGCGCTCTCGGGAGAGACCCGCTTTCGCCTCGCGCAGGAGGCGTTCCGCCGGACCGCGCAGTACGATGCGGCGATCGCGGCATACCTCAGGAGTCCCGGGTTGGTCGGCCGGCCGGCGTCCAGCGCGGAGGCCACAACCCTTCCTCCTGTCCTCCGTCTTGAGGCCGAGCGGGTGGAGCCGCTCCGATATGGGGAGAACCCGCATCAGCCCGCGGCCCTCTATCGCCTGCTCGGGGCTCCTCCCATGGGCGTCGCAGCGGCCCGCCAGCTCCATGGTCCCGAGCTTTCTTACAATAACTACCTCGACCTCTCGGCTGCCTACAGTCTCCTCCTGGAGCTCGAGGGAGCCTCCGCCGTGGTGATCAAGCACACGAACCCGTGTGGAGTTGGGCTTGGCGGCACCACAGCCGACGCGCTTAGGAAGGCCAAGGCCTCCGACCCCGTCTCTATCTTTGGGGGGATCGTGGGCGTGAACGGCCCGGTAGACTTGGCCGTCGTGAAGGAGGTGGCTGGGATCTTCATCGAGATCCTCTTTGCTCCGGCCTATGCCCCGGACGCCCTCGAGGAGCTCAGGCGGACCAAGCAGAAGTGCCGCGTGATCGAGGTGCCCGCCGACCGGGCGGCTCTCCCGTCACCGCTCATCGAAGCGCGGAGCGTTGTCGGTGGGCTGCTCCTCCAGGAGGGAGACCGGGTGACCCTGGACGAAGATAGGCTCCGCGTAGTCTCCAAGCGCCAGCCCAGCGAGGAGCAGTGGCGTGCCCTCCGCTTTGCCTGGACGGTGGCCAAGCACGTGAAGTCCAACGCCATCGTCCTGGCTGGACAGGACCAGCTGATCGGGGTGGGGGCGGGCCAGATGAGCCGGGTGGACGCGGCCAAGCTGGCCGTGATGCGAGCGCGGGACCTCGGGCTCGAGACGAAAGGAACGGCGTGTGCCTCGGATGCGTTCTTCCCGTTCCGTGACGCCCTGGACGTGGTGGCCCAGGCCGGCGCAACCGCCGTGATGCACCCGGGGGGCTCGGTGCGGGACGCTGAGGTCATTGCTGCGGCCGACGAGCACGGGATGGCGATGGTGCAGACCGGCATCCGCCACTTCAGGCATTAGCGCCGTGCCGATAACCGTCGCATCTCTGCGTCCTCGGTCGTCGCCCATCCTCAACGTACAGGGAGTACGCCTCCGGTGGGCTCCTCCTTGCGTCCTTGATCTGCTCGGTTCTCGGCACGGCGCCGGCCTGCCAGAGTTGGACACAACCGTGCAGATGTTGCGCGAACAAGCGAGTTAGACGATGACTGACAGGCGGGAGCGCGGGGAAGCGCCGGATCGGCGTTTGCTTTTGAATGCCGCCGAGTGGCTCATGCCGTATCGGGAGGTGGCCAGGCTCCTCCGGCTCACTTCCAAGCGCTCGGCTCAGCTCAAGCGACTCGGGCTGGTCAGAGCCGAGCCAGCCGGCTACCGCTTCAAGGAGTTGGTCGCGCTACGGGTCGCCTCGGATCTTTTGGAGAGCGGGGCCACGGTCCGCCAGATCCGACAGGCGGTGGGGGATCTCAAGCGGATGCTTCCCGAATCTGAGGTCCCGCTGGCAGAAATCCGGTTGGTGGTAGAGGGACAGAAGATCCTGGCTGAGAGCGATCGTGTCCGGTTCGATCCGCGTACCGGCCAGACCGTGATGGTTCTCGATGTGGGAGGTCTTGCCGCCGAGGCGCGCGCCTCGCTCACCCGGGGGATGGTGCGCCAGCTTGTCCCTCCTCAGCAGGCTTCGGAGGCCTGGTTTGACCGCGCATCCGAACTGGAGGAGGACCCGACGTGCTGGGACGAAGCAGTGGAAGCGTACGCGCGCGTCGTGGCCTTCGATCCGACCTACGTGGCAGCCTGGAACAATCTGGGTCTGCTCCAGCACCGCACGGGCCGCTACGAGGCCGCGGGCGAGTGCTACCGAAAGGCGCTCGAGGCCGACTCCGGCTGCTTTCAGGCCCCCTACAATCTGGGCTCGCTCTACGAGGACCTTGGCGACCTCCCTCAAGCCGTTGACTGGTACCGCCGGGCTCTTGCGCTCAACCCTGACTACGCCGATGCTCACTTCAACCTGGCGGGAGCTCTGGCGCGGAGCGGGCGGGGCGACGAGGCGTTACGCCACTGGCGCCGTTACCTCGAGCTTGATCCCAATGCCCCCGAGACTCCACCCCTGGGCTTCCCCGGGTCTCCCCTCGATCAGACCGACGATCCTGGAGCGGGACTGTCTCAATGAGGGTGCTGGTAGTCGGCGGCGGCGGTCGGGAGCACGCGCTGGTGTGGGCGCTGGTACGGAGCCATGACTGCTCTGCTCTCTATGCAGCGCCGGGCAATCCGGGAATGGCCCGTTACGCTCGGTGTGTTCCCATCTCGGCGGCTGCCGTTCCCGACTTGATAGGGTTCGTTCGCCAGGAGCGGATTGACCTGACAGTCGTGGGTCCCGAGCAACCTCTCGCCAGCGGGATCGTCGATGCGTTCGCCGCCGAAGGGCATCTCATCTTCGGCCCCTCCAAGGCGGCGGCGGCCATTGAGGCCTCCAAGGCCTTCGCCAAGGCGCTGATGGCGCGGCACGGGATCCCCACGGCGCGCTTTGAGGTCTTCGACAACCCGAAGGCAGCTCGTGCCTTCTGCCGGCAGCTCGGGGCCCCGTTGGTGGTGAAGGCCGATGGGTTGGCCGGGGGCAAAGGCTCTCTAGTCTGCCGGGACCTTGAGGACGCAGACCGCGCGGTGGCGCTTTGCCTCGAGGAGAAGGCCTTCGGGGGTGCCGGTGAGCGGGTGGTGATCGAGGAGTTCATGGAGGGCGAGGAGGCCTCCTTCTT
>JBHIAB010000048.1:0-18146 GCA_046758385.1 Methylomirabilia bacterium
CGCTACGCCTTCTACTACCTTCCGTTTCTGTTTCCTCTTGTCAGTGTGGGCTTCTACTCAGTGATGCTGTGGATTCGCAGTGCGTTACCGCGCGCGAGATCGGCCGCGAGGCTAAACTTCAACGGTGGCCTGGGTAGCTGGGAACGACTTGCGTGGCCTGCTGTTGGCGTTATTCTCATGCTGGGCTGGATTGTGGTTCAGGCCAGCTACGTCGTGCCTGCGATGTGGACGATGCACTCGGAAGTCGCTCCCACCGTTCGCGCAGTCGAGTTCGTCAGGGAGCACTACGAGGCCAGGGACACGCTAATTGTGAGCAAGAGCCGCCTGATCAGTCGTCATCTCGATTATTACGCTGCGGGGGCGGGGTTTTCCGGTGTGTGGGAACCGTCGTTGGGACTAGATATGCTTCGAGGAGTGCGTCACATACTCCGGGTTGAGGGCGAAGGAAACACGGCACCGGGGCGCCAGGTTGGCGCATGGCGCGTCGACGTGCGGCACGGGCGCGAGCTGTTGGGGGCAGGCCACGATGGATTTCTCCGGGTAGCTGTGTACGAGCCTTCGGGACCTGTTGTGTTTTTGCGAGGGTGGCATGATCCTGAGCCGGAGGAAGAGCGGTCGACACGATGGTCAAAGGCGGAGGGCAGCCAAATCTGGATAGTCCGGCTTTCTCCGGGGAGGATGAAGATTTCGCTTCGCGGTGAAGTGCCAAGGCTACCGGGCAGGCCAACGCCGCCGCCGCTGGCGATTCATATCAATGGAAGGCCCACATATGAGGTCTATCATGGGTATCGGGTCAACAGCCTCATAGAGGTTCCGCCGGGTGAGACTGGGGAAGTGACGGTGGTCGAGGTCCGACCGGGATGCACGTTCGTGCCCGCTGAGCTTTTTGAATCAGATGACAGCCGACGTTTGGGCTGCTTCCGAATGACAGATGTCTCGCTGGAGCTGTAGATTGCTACCTGACCGCAGGAAGGACTGTCCCGCGAGGGGTACCGTCCTGTGTTGCGATGGGCGTGGATGGAGCGAAGGGTGAGACGAGTGGTCATCATCGGGGCGACTTCGGCAATCGCCCACGAGACGGCGAAACGGTTTGCCGCCGAGTCAGCCTGGCTGTTTTTGGTTGGACGTAATCAGGAAAAGCTTGCTGCTGTGGCCAATGATCTCCGGGTGAGGGGAGCGGGTAGGGTCGAGACTTTCGTCCTCGATCTGGCCGAGCTTGCCCGTCACCAAGAGCTGCTGGCGAAAGCAACGGACGCGTTGGGTGGGCTCGACGCGGTGCTGATTGCTCATGGAAGCCTGCCCGATCAACGGGCCTGCGAACGGAGCGTGGCGGGGACAGTGGCGGGGTTCATGACAAATTGTGTGAGCGTCATCTCACTGGTAACGTTGTTGGCGAATTACTTCGAGGAACAGAGAAGCGGCTGCATTGCGGTAATCGCTTCTGTAGCGGGTGATCGCGGTCGACAGAGCAACTACGTGTATGGGGCGGCGAAAGGTGCAGTGGACGTCTTCCTCCAAGGGGTGCGTAATCGGCTCAGCAAAGCTGGTGTGTCCGTTGTCACGGTCAAGCCGGGTCTCGTAGACACCCCGATGACTGCGTCGATGCGAAAGACCGTTCTCTTTGCCAGTGCACGGAACGTGGGCGAAGGCATCCACAAGGCGATGGTGAGCGGTAGGGATGTGGTGTATTTGCCGTGGATCTGGCGCTGGATTATGGCGATCATCAGGGGGATCCCGGAGACTCTCTTCAAGCGAATGAGCCTGTAGATGAGAGCGGCGAAGCGTGCGGTGGTGCGATGAAGCGGTATGAATCGTGGGGCCGGCATCCCAAACTCGGGCATGCGCTGGCTGTGCCGATGTTCTGGAGGAGTGAGCCGCTGCGCTTCGATGAGTGGACGCGACCTGTGCTTCCCTATGCTCAAGGGCGCAGCTATGGAGATTGCTGCCTCAACGAGGGAGGCATTCTGATCGATACGTCAGGACTTTCTCGGTTCATTGCCTTTGATGAAGGGCAGGGCATTCTGCGCTGCGAAGCGGGCGTGACGCTGGCAGAGATTCTCGAGCTGGTCGTCCCCCGCGGATGGTTCTTGCCTGTGACCCCAGGGACAAAGTATGTCTCCGTGGGTGGCGCCATCGCCAACGACGTCCACGGGAAGAATCACCATCGTGCAGGCACATTTGGCCGCTACGTGCGGCGATTCGAACTGGCGCGCTCCGCTGGCGAGCGCTTTGTGTGCTCCCCGAGTGAGAACGCGGACCTCTTCCGGGCCACAGTCGGGGGCTTGGGCCTGACAGGGCTTATTCTGTGGGCGGAGTTGCAGCTGAGGCCCATCTCTAGCCCGTTGATTGCCATGGAGCGGATTCGCTTTGGCGCGGTCGAAGAGTTCTTCGAGCTGTCAGCCCTCTCGGATAAGGAGTACGAGTACACCGTTGCGTGGGTGGACCCTCTGGCCCAAGGCGCAAAATTGGGCCGGGGCATCTTTCTCCGTGGGAACCACGTGCAGGGTGCGCCTCAGAGGCGGGACGAGGGGGTGAGCCGACGAACACGGGGGCTGCCCTTCGATGCTCCCGCTTTCCTGCTCAGCCCACTCACCATGAGGGCGTTCAACACGGCGTATTATTACGCTCAGTGGCGGAAGCAGGCGCAAAAGATGCTCCACTACGACCCATTCTTCTATCCGCTCGATACCGTGCAGGACTGGAACCGGTTGTATGGCAAACGGGGCTTTCTGCAGTATCAATGCGTGGTGCCCTGCGACGATGATTATCGAACGATCAAGGAGATTCTCTCGCGGATCGGGCACTCAGGCCTGGCATCATTCCTGGGTGTCTTGAAGGTATTTGGGACGATCTCGTCGCCCGGCATGCTGTCGTTTCCGAGACCGGGCGTGACGGTCTCATTGGACTTCCCGTATCAGGGTGGCGGGACCTTGGGGCTTCTGCGAGAGCTTGACGGCATTGTGTGTGCGAGTCGTGGAGCTGTGTATCCGGCCAAGGATGCCTGCATGTCTGCCAAGAGCTTTCGGACGTACTTCCCCCAGTGGAGAGAGTTTGCCCGTTTCATCGATCCGAAATTCTCCTCTAGCTTCTGGAGGCGGGTTGCGATCGGCGTAGACGGGGGCGAGGACGAAGGGAGTGGTCATGATCGGGACGACTTGGGCGGTTGATGGCATGGAGTGTATGCGGTCGCCGTGAGTCGCTCCGGTGACACCGCAAGGCGCGCTCGGCGTGAGCGTATTTGGAGTCGTCGGGATCCTCGCGGCGGCAGGGGTCATCTCCGTCTTCGGCTACCTCGTGATGTTCGATGTGAAGCCGAAGGGCGAGCGGCCGACGTTGGGCGTGGAGGCGGCGCGTGAGATCCAGGACCTCGAGCACCGCCTCATGAGGCATGTCCACGTCCTTGGGGGCGAGATCGGCGAACGACATCTGCTGAAGCCAGAGGGCCTGCTCGCTGCCGCCAGCTACATCCGACAGGCGTGGTCGGCTCAAGGTCTCTCGGTGACCGAAGAGGCCTTCGAAGTCTCGGGACAGCGCTGTGCCAATCTTGTCGTGGAGCAGGAGGGAGGCAGCCGGCCAGAGGAGATCGTGCTGGTGGGTGCCCACTACGATTCGATCATCGGGAGCCCCGGGGCCAACGACAATGCCACGGGCGTGGCAGTCCTCCTTGAGATGCCGCGGATCCTGGGGCAGGCCACCCTGCCCAGGACCGTGCGGTTCGTGGCCTTCGTCAACGAGGAGCCTCCGTATTTCCACACCGAGCGGATGGGAAGCCGACTCCACGCACGGAAGGCCCGGGAGCGGGGGGAGCGTATCGTAGCCATGATCTCCCTGGAGACCCTGGGCTTCTATTCCGACACTCCGGGGAGCCAGCGCTACCCTTTTCCGCTCGGTGCCTTTTATCCTGACACCGCCAATTTCCTGGGGGTGGTGGGGAACCTCGCTTCTCGCCGGTTGGTCATCGAGTTCCTGAAGGGCTTCATGCGTTCGATCGACTTCCCGGTGGAAGGGGCGGCGACCTTTTCGTGGATCCCCGGTGTGGACTGGTCCGATCACTGGTCGTTCTGGACGGAAGGGTATCTGGCCCTGATGGTCACGGACACGGCCCCGTATCGTTACTCCGAGTATCACTCGTTCCGGGATCTCCCAGAGAACGTCATCGCACCCGAGTTTGCCAGGGCTGCGCACGGGATCATCGGTGCCGTCCGACAGCTGGCAGCCTCGGGCTGAGCTTGTGGAATGCGGAGGTGCCCAGAGACATGAAAGACGGACTGCCGCTCTCGGGAGTGACGGTGCTGGACTTCACCCGGGTCCTAGCCGGACCATACTGCACCAGGCTTCTGGCCGACCTGGGGGCGCGGGTGATCAAGATCGAGCGTCCTGGGGTCGGAGATGAGGTCCGCCGGGGGTTCGATCAGCTGGACCCGGGACGGGATGATCAGAGCACGTACTTCATTCGCTACAATGCGGGCAAGCGGAGTGTGGCGCTGGATCTCGCCCACCCGCTGGCTCGCGGGATCATCGAGGACCTGGTCAGGATCTCCGATGTCCTCGTGGAGAATTTTCGGCCGGGGGTGATGCGGGGGCTGAGCCTTGACTACGAACGCCTGAGCCGGATCAAACCCGATCTGGTGTATTGCTCCGTCTCCGGGTACGGACAGACCGGCCGACTGAGTGACTGGCCCGCATTCGCGCACACCGTCGCGGCTGTGGCCGGGATCACGCATCTGGAGAGCAATCAGGCGCCACCCCATATCGGATACTTCCAGACCGCGGACGTGCTGGCCGCCACCCATGCCTTCGGCGCCATCGTGGCAGCCTTGTTCCAGCGAGCGCGAACCGGCCAGGGCACCCACATCGACGTGTCGATGCTCGAATGCCTGATCGCCACGGAGGATCTGTGCTATGGCAGCATCCTGAACGGCGGGCCAGGACATCTGGGACCCCGCGCCGGCCTGATGATCGTTGGGATCGCGGACCGGTTCCTCGCGATGCAAGTGGTCGGCGGCCCTCAGTTTTGGCCGCGCATGGCGGAGATCATGGGTCGGCCCGAGCTGACCCACGACCCGCGCTTCGCCACCCGCGAGGCCCGCACCGAGCACCAGGCCGAGATCCAGACGATGATCCGCGAGTGGCTCTTGCAGTTCGAAACCGTCGATGAGGCTGTTCTCGCCCTCCGCGCGGGCCGGATTCCCTGCGCCCCGGTCCTGACCCCCGCAGAGGTGACTGCTCACCCGCACTTGGCGGAACGAGGGGCGTTTGTCGCGGTGGAGCACCCGACCCGTGGAAGCGTGAGGATTACCAACACCCCCTTCAAGCTCTCGAGCGGGCCCGTGGGGCCCGCCGGAGGGGCGCCCTACCGCCCAGGAGAGGACGGCGTCTCGGTGTTATCTGAGCTGCTGGGTTACGCCCCGGACAGGATCGAGGAACTGATCAATACCGGCGCGGTCAGCACGCCCCAATAGCACCTCGAAGCGCTGCGCGTGCGCAATGCTCGGGCGCTGTCGAGGCGGGGCGGGGGCCCCCCCACCCGGGGGGGGGGCGAGGGGGGGGGGCGCGGCCGCCGCGCCGCCGCCCCCCCCCCCCCCCCCCGAAGGTCTACGCGGACTCGCGGGAAGGGGGGCCGCCGTCCACCACGATGGTCTCGCCCGTCATGAAGGAGGAGGCCTCGGAAGCGAGGAAGATGCACGGGTAGGCGATCTCCTGCACCTTCCCCCACCGGCCCATGGCCACGCGCGAGGCCACGGCCTTGTACACCGCCTCCGGGTCCGGGACGATCTTGTGGAGGTTATCCAGGTACCCTTGCGTCTCGATCGGGCCTGGGGCGATGCAGTTCACGCGGATGTTCTGGCGGGTCCAGGCGGTGCCGAGGGCCCGGGTCAGGTTGATCACGGCTGCCTTGGCGGCACCGTAGTGCGACATCATGACGGAGCCGTAGATCCCGGCGGTCGAGGCGACGTTCACGATCACCCCGCCCCCTTGCTGCATCATCCGCTTCCCCGCCCACTTGCAGCCGAAGAAAACGCCATTCAGGTTGATTCCGACCACGGCGTTCCAACCGTTCATGGTGATGTCCTCGGGCCGGGCCATGAAGGAGGCCCCGGCGTTGTTCACCATGATGTCCAGCTTCCCCAGCTCTCGCGCCGTCCGTTCGACCAGGTCCCGCACCTGGTCCTCGTTGCGCACGTCGACGCCCATCGCGAAGGAGCGCCGGCCGATACTCCGGATCTCGGCCGAGACCGGCTCGAGGTTCTCGAGCTTCCGGCTCGCGATCACCACGTCGGCGCCGGCACGGGCGAACTCGATGGCGATGCTCTTCCCGATCCCGACCCCCCCTCCCGTCACGATCGAGACCTTTCCCTCCAGCGAGAACGGTGATCCTGGCATAGCAGCCTCCTTGGTTCTCATCCCAGCTCTACGATGACCTGGCCGGTGGTCACGCTCTGGCCAGGCTCGACGTGGATCGTCCGAACGATGGCCGCGACCGGGGCGCGAAGGGCCTGCTCCAGCTTGATGGTCTCCAGCACGCAGAGTTGATCGCCCGCTGAGACCCGCTGGCCCACCCTCACTGCCACGGAGACGATGACGCCAGGCATGGGTGCCCGCATCACCGTCGCTTGTCCCGCCGTTGTGTCGGCAGCCGCGGTTGGAGGACGGTGCACCTCGCCCGCTGGCAGCCCCTCCACCTCGAGCTCCACCGGCTCGCCGTCCACCAGCACGCGCACCGGGTTGGATCGGATATCGTCGAGCTCGACGACGTACCAGTGCTCTCCTACCTGGACCCTCATCCGCCTGACCAAATTTCCGCCTCGACCTCAGCTCAACAGGGAGATGAAGACACCCGCCACCACCGCGGAGCCGATGACTCCCGCCACGTTGGGGCCCATGGCGTGGGGAAGCAGGAAGTTGTCCGGGTTCGCCTCCTGGGCCAGCTTGTGGGAGATGCGCGCCGCCATGGGCACCGCCGATACCCCTGCCGAGCCGATCAGGGGATTCACTTTCTCCTTCACGACTAGGTTCATCAACTTGGCGAACAACAGGCCACCGACGGTCCCGCAGGCAAAGGCCACGAGCCCTAGGCCTAAGATCGCCAGGGTCTCCCACACCAGCACCTTGGCGGCCGATAACTGGGCCCCGACTGTGATCATCAAGAAGATGGTGACGACGTTCATGACTTCGTTGGAGGCCGCATGGCTGAGCCGGGGCACCACGCCGCTTTCGGCGAACAGGTTGCCGATCATGAACATGCCGATCAGCGGCGCCGACTCGGGCACCAGCAGGATGATGACGATCATCGCCAGCAGGGGAAAGACCAGCTTCTCCAGCCTGGACACCTCCCTGGGCGGCTTCATCACGATTTGGCGCTCACGCCTGGTGGTAAAGAGCCGCATCAGCGGCGGCTGGATGAACACCACGCCCGCCATGTACGAGTAGGCCACCACCGCGGTGCGCCCCAAGAGGTCGGGTGCCAGGATTGCGGAGGCGAAGATGGTCGTCGGCCCATCGGCGCCGCCGATGATCCCGATGGCGGCCGCCTCCCTGAGGGTGAACTCCACGCCGAACAAGGGCACGAAGGTGGTTGCGAGCGCTCCCCAAAAGGCCACAAAGATGCCCACCTGCGCCGCGGCGCCCAGGAGCAGTGTCTTGGGGTTGGCGACAATGGGTCCAAAGTCGGTCATGGCTCCCAGGCCCAGGAAGATCAAGGGAGGCATGATGTTCCAGAAGGACAACGCAAAATGAAAGGTCAGCCCCAGGATGCCCGACTCCTGGAGTGCTTGCGGTGCAAGCGGATCGCCGGTGGCCAACCGGGTGAGCGCATTGTCAGGCAGATTGCCCAGAATGATCCCCAACCCAATAGGTAGCAGCACATAGGGCTCTGTTTGATTGGCGGTCGCCACATAAATGAATGCTGCGCCCAGGGCCACGAGCAGAATGTTGCCCCACGTCAGATGGTAGATACCGGTCTGTGTCAGGTACTGGTAAAGGTCCGGCACGCGATCCTCCTGAAGTCAGTCCGTGGCGCCTGACGTGTCTTCCTGGACATTATGGCGGCCGGTGACCTCGCCCTCAGCCAGAGCCGCGCTCACCGCTATGGCCGCTGCCAGCGCCCTCTCGCGACTGGCGGCGGACTTCCGAGCGGCAGCAAGAGCGCCGGTCCTTCTCTGCACAACGCGGGTCGAAGAGATCCACTTCATTCCCAGAATCAGCGCGATGAGAATCGCCAGGAGCAGGAAGGCGGTTCCCATGCCTCCCAAGGTAAGCTCGAGGGCCTCTTTGAACTCGGCGCTGGTCACCGGAGTTGGACGTCCTCTTCGGGCGGCTCTGAGTCAAACGTGGTATAGAGTAGCATGGCACAGGACGCGAGGCTTGTAAGAACCATGGACGTCATCGAAGTGTTGGAGGGGGGCCTCTTCACCACCGTGCAGGACCTGGGGAGGTATGGCTACCAGAGGTACGGAGTGCCCGTCTGCGGCGCCATGGATCGGTTCGCTCTTCGCGCCGCCAACATCTTGGTGGGAAATCAGGAGGGGGACGCCGGTTTGGAGATCACGCTGGCAGGGCCTCGACTGCGGTTTCTCGCCGATACCATCATCGCCATAACCGGCGCCGACCTGGATCCTCGGCTCGACGATGGGCCTGTGGCCACGTGGCAGGCCGTTGCCGCGTCCCAGGGCAGCACGCTCTCCTTCACCGGCATGCGGGACGGCATGCGGGCGTACCTGGCTGTCGCCCGCGGCATCGATGTCCCTGAGATACTGGGAAGCCGCTCCACCTACACTCGCTCTCGGCTGGGCATGGCGGAATCCCGTCCCCTGCTGGCAGGAGACAGGCTGTCGGCTTCTGGGGACAGTCCCGCCACCCTGGTGGAAGGCAGGAGGCTGGCAGAGCAGCACGTCCCCACCTACGGCCAACATCACGTGCTACGCGTGATGATGGGGCCACAGGAGGACGCTTTTACCCCGGAGGGCATCCAGACCTTTCTGTCGTCCACCTATACGGTCACGCCCCAGTCGGATCGCGTCGGCTACCGGTTTCAGGGGCCGCGGATCCAGCACAAGAGAGGCCACGACATCGTCTCCGACGGGAGTCCTCTCGGGGGCGTGCAGGTGCCAGGGGGCGGGCTGCCCATCGTGCTCCTGGCGGACCGCGGGACGACGGGGGGCTACACCAAGATCGCCACCGTTATCAGCGTGGATCTCGCCAGGCTTGCCCAGGCCATCCCCGGTGACACCGTGTCGTTCCAGTCAACGACAGTGGAGGAGGCACACGAGGCCTTGAGACAGCAGGAGGTCGTGCTCCAACAGCTCAGGAATACGTCACCCACGGTGTTCACCCGCCGTCGGTTTCGGGCAAGGGTGAACGACGATGCCTACGAGGTCATGACAGGCTTGGAAGAAGCCGCTCCACGTCCGTCGAGCAGGGAAGCCGGGGCTCTACCCGTTCGCAGAGTTGTCCGCGCCACCGTGGATGGCGAGACATACACCTTCGAGATAGAGGTCGAGGGCGACGCCAGCCGGTGACACCACCGCTAATCGAGCTGCGCCGCCTGACCAAGACCTGCGACGAAGCCCAGAGCGAGCGTGTCGTCTTCCGCGATGTCGAGGCCACAGTCAGGCGCGGCGAGTTTGCCGTACTCCTGGGACGCAGCGGCTCGGGAAAGTCGACGCTCCTCAACCTGATCAGCGGCATCGACCTGCCCACCGCTGGCGAGGTGGTCATCGACGGCACCTGCTTGACAGCCCTCTCCGAGCGGCAGCGCACGCTCTTTCGCCGCCGCCACATCGGCTTTGTCTTCCAGTTCTTGAACCCCATCCCGACCCTCACCGTCGAGGAAAATCTGCTGCTGCCGCTGGAGTTGAACCGCCGTGTGGGCCCCAAGGACCGCCAGGGTGCGCTGGAGCTCTTGGAGCTGGTCGGGCTGGGCGATCGCGCGACGAGCTTCCCTGACCGCCTCTCCGGTGGCGAGCAGCAGCGCGTGGCCATCGCCCGCGCGCTGGCCCACGACCCGCTGCTGATCTTGGCCGACGAGCCCACGGGCAACCTGGATGTTGAAACAGGCCGTCAAGTGGTCGGCCTGCTCGACCGCCTCACTCGTCGGGCGGGCAAAACCATGGTGATGGTCACGCACAGCTACGAGGTCGTCGGTCTGGCCGACCGCCTGTTTACGATTCAGGATGGTCGCCTGGTGGAACGAGCCGCGAGGCCTTGCATCGAGGCGCCCGGGTGATCCGCGCTGCCTCGCGTCCTGAGACCCTCGAGCAGATGACGCGCGCCTTCAGCATGAACCTGACGGCCCTGAGTCTCTTGGCGCTGGTGGTCGGGATGTTCCTCATCTACAACACGATGAGCTTCGCGGTGATCCGGCGCGCCCCACCCCACATATAGGACCGAGTGGTGGTACTACACCGGCAACCTCGAGACCGCCGAGGGGCGGCATTTCGGGTTCCAGCTCACCTTTTTCAGGATTGCCTTGACGCCGAGGCCCAAGGAGCGAGCCTCCGCGTGGGGCACGAGCCAGGTCTACGTGGCTCACTTTGCCCTGACTGACGCGGGGGGCGGACGCTTTTGTGCCTTTGACCGCCTGAGCCGAGCTGCTCTGGGACTGGCAGGTGCTGATGCCCGTCCGTTCCGCGTCTGGCTGGAGGACTGGTCCGCGCAGGGAGCAGCAAAGCAAGCGCTTCCGATGCGTCTCTCGGCCTCCGAGGGGGAGGTCGCCGTCGACCTGACCCTTGAGAGCGCCAAGGATGTTGTGCTCCACGGCGACCGTGGCCTGAGTCAGAAGCGAGCCGAGCCTGGTAGCGCCTCCCATTACTACTCGCTGACCCGCATGCTCACCACTGGCACGATCACGGTCGGTTCCGAGACATTTGTCGTCAGCGGCTCGACCCGCTCGCTCGCCCGCGACGACGTCGGGATCCAAGTTCTGGATCACTGGCAAAGTCCTCGGGACAGCACGCGCTATCCCTCTCACTGGCGCCTCTCGGTCCCCCCCGAGAGGCTCGAGCTGGAGATCAGGCCCTAGCCAGCCTTGAGCGGGGCCGTCCGGGAGGTCCTGGCCGGAATGGTCGGGACCGCCACGGCGGCTGTCTGGGTTCTGGTGTATGATGCCTGAGAACTGGTCACCTCGGGAGGTATAGCCAATGGAGAGGACGATGCGTCAGACTGCTCAACACAAGCCGGAACTCCTGATCGGGTTCTACCGCACCATGCGCCTGATCCGCCGCTTCGAAGAGCGGGTCGTGGAGCTGGTGAACCGGGATGAGATCCCCGGGGTCACGCACGAGTACGTGGGCGAGGAAGCTGTGGCCACGGGGGTTTGCCATGCCTTGCGGGCCGACGATGTGATCACCAGCACCCATCGCGGTCACGGCCACATCCTGGCCAAGGGCGGCGACCCACGCCGAATGATCGCCGAGCTCATGGGGAAGACCACGGGCTACAACCGGGGTCGGGGCGGTTCCATGCACATCGCCGATCTCTCCCTCGGGATCTATGGAGCGAACGGGATCGTCGGAGCGGGCACCCCCATTGCGTGCGGCGCCGCCTTCGCGGCCAAGCTTCAGGGGAGCGACCGAGTGGCCGTGGCCTTCTTCGGCGATGGCGGGATGAACCAAGGTGTGGTCCACGAGGCGATGAACCTGGCCGCGATCTGGACGCTCCCCGTAGTCTTTGTCTGTGAGAACAATGGCTATGCCATCAGCGCGCCGATCGCCCAGATGGCCGCGGTGGAGCGGCTGGCCGACCGGGCGCCCGGGTACGGCATGAGGGGGGAGTGGGTGGACGGGATGGACGTCCTGGCCGTCTACGAGGCGACGGGCCGCGCCGTCGAGCAGGCCCGGCGCGGGGGCGGGCCCACACTTATCGAGTGCCGAACCTACCGCTACGTCGGGCATTTCACGGCCGAGAAGGCGCGCGGCATCAAGTACCGCACGGACGAGGAGATCGCGGAGTGGCGCAAGCGCGATCCACTGGCGACCTTCCCCCAGTGGCTCCGCCAGGAGGGGATCTCAGATCCGGCTCAGGTCGACGCGGAGGTGGAAGCGCTTCTCGAGGAGGCTATCGCCTTCGGGCGCCAGAGCCCGCTCCCGGCCCCGGAGGAGGCGCTGGAGGGAATGTATGCGGTGTCCTACCCGGGGCTCCCGGCGAGGGGGTGGTGAGAATGCGGCAACTTCGCTATCTCGAGGCGTTGACCGAGGCACTGCGTGAGGAGATGCGGCGGGACTCCCGTGTGGTCGTCATCGGCGAGGATGTCCGCCACAGCCTGCGGGGCCTCACGAAGGGGATCGTGGGCGAGTTCGGCCAGAACCGGATCTTCGACACGCCGATCTCCGAAGCCGGCTACACCGGCCTGGCCACCGGTTCCGCCATGGCGGGGCTCCGCCCCGTCGTCGAGTACCAGATCAACGCCCTCCTCTTCGTGGCCTTCGATCAGCTCGTGGACCAGGCTCAGAAGCTCCGCTACATGATGGGCGGGCAAGGAACCATCCCCGTGACCTATCTGGTCGTGGCTTCCGGGGCGCGGCGAGGCCTCGCCGGGCAGCACTCCGATCACCCCTATCCGCTCCTGCTTCACATGGGAATGAAGGCGGTCATGCCCTCGACGTCCAAGGATGCCAAGGGGCTCCTCAAAGCCGCCATCCGCGAGGACGACCCGGTCGTGGTGTTCTGCCCCGCGCCGCTGCTGGCGCTCAGAGGGCCGGTCCCCGAGGAGGAGTACACGATCCCGCTGGGCGAGGCCGAGGTGAAGCGGGAGGGGACCGACCTCACCATCGTTGCCGTCGGGCCGCTGGTCCCAGAAGCTCTCAAGGTTGCCGAGACCCTGGGAGCCGAGGGAGTCTCTGCCGAGGTGGTGGACCCGCGAAGCCTCCTGCCCCTGGATCGCCAGATCCTTCTGGGCTCCGTGAGGAAGACCGGGCGTGTCGTCATCTTCGACGACTCCAACCGCACCTGCGGGTTTGCTGCCGAGCTGGCCGCTGTCATCGCCGAGGAGGCCTGGGAATCTCTCCGGGCTCCCATCCGTCGGATCGCGCGGGCCGATGTGCCTGTGCCCTTCAGCCTGCCGCTCGAGGCCTACGTCCTCCCCGCTCGAGAGCGGCTCCTGGCCGAGTGTCAGGCGATCCTGGCTGGCTCGGGAGCGTAGGCGGTGCACGAGATCCGCATTCCCAAGCTGGGGATGGACACCACAGACTGCGACATCAAGAGCTGGCTGGTCGCAGTGGGCGTCCGCGTCATCCCGGGGACCCCGCTCCTCGAGGTGGAGACCGAGAAGGCCGACGTGGTCATCGAGGCCGAGGTGGCGGGCGTGGTGAGGGAGATCACTGCTCCCGCAGGCGAGACGGTCCCCGTCGGCTCCGTGGTCGGCCTGATCGACGACGCCGCTGGCTGAGCAGCACCGGCCGTAAGCTGGCTATAAGACCGACATGACCGACGGCGTGCTTGTCATCCTTCCTGTGCTCCTTCTGGTCCTCGCCGCGGAGTTCGTCAACGGGTGGACCGACTCGCCGAACGCCATCGCCACCGTCGTCTCGACCCGCGCGCTCTCTCCGTTTCTAGCCCTTGTCATGGCGGCGGTCCTCAATGTCCTGGGCACGATGTCGGGGACCGCAGTGGCGGCTACCATCGGGAAGGGGATCGTGCGTCCGGAGGACATCACGATCGGTACCGTGGCAGCGGCCATGGTCGCGATCGTGGTCTGGAGCACGACGGCATGGTACTTCGGCCTCCCCACGAGTGAGAGCCATGCTCTCGTCGCCGGGCTCACGGGCGCGGGGCTGGCCATGGCGGGTCCGTCTGTCGTCCTGTGGGAAGGGTGGCGAAAGGTGCTGATCGGTCTCGGGTTCTCCACCTTTCTGGGATTTCTGGGAGGGTTGGGTCTCATGACGGGTCTCTACTGGCTCCTCTCCCGGAGTCGACCCGGCACGGTGCGGCGCCTCTTCTCACGGCTGCAGCTTCTCTCCGCCGCGTTCATGGCCTTCAGTCACGGGTCCAACGATGGCCAGAAGTTCATCGGCACCTTCACCCTCACCCTCGTCCTCGGCGGTGTGATCCCTGAGTTCCAAGTCTCCCTCTGGGTGATCCTGGTCTGCGCCGTCACCATGGGGATCGGCACCGCGGTCGGCGGCTGGCGGATCATCAAGACCATGGGGCTCCGGCTCACCAAGCTCGAGTCGGTTCACGGGTTCGCCGCGGAGACCGCGGCAGCCTTCGCCATCGAGCTGGCCTCGCGGCTGGGAATCCCCCTGAGCACGACGCACACGATCAACACCGCCATCATGGGTGTGGGGTCGACCCGGCGCCTCTCGGCGGTCCGGTGGGGAGTGGGGAGGCAGATCGTCGCGGCGTGGATCCTCACGTTCCCGGTCTGCGGAGCGCTCGCCTGGCTCGTGGCCAAGCTCTGGATGCTGCTTTTCTGATTTCTGGAAGTCCAAGGAGGAGGAGAATGATGAAGCTCTTCGACCTGAGCGGACGGGTCGCCATCATCACGGGCGGCAACGGGGGGATCGGGCTGGGCATGGCGCGGGGAATGGCGTCGGCTGGGGCCCATGTGGTGGTGGCGGCGCGGAACCGCGACAAGAGCGCCAAGGCGGTGAAGGAGCTGGAGGCCCTCGGCTCCCGCGCCCTCGCCGTGGAGACCGACGTGGCTCGGGAAGCTTCGGTGAACGCGCTCATCGAAGCGACCGTCGGGCAGTTCGGTCGGCTGGACATCCTCGTGAACAACGCCGGGACCAACATCCGGAAGTCGCCCGAGGAGTACTCGCTCGAGGAGTGGCGCCTGGTTCTCGACACGAACCTCACCTCGGCGTTTCTCTGCTCCAAGGCGGCCTATCCCCACATGGTGAAAGCGGGGGGGGGCAAGATTATCAACGTGGGCTCGATGATGTCCATCTTCGGCGCCTCCTTCGTTGCCCCGTACGGAGCGTCCAAGGGCGGGATCGTCCAGCTCACGCGGTCGCTGGCCACGGCCTGGGCCAAGGACCGGATCCAGGTCAACGCCGTGCTGCCTGGGTGGATTGACACTGATCTCACAGCCCAGGCGCGCCGGGATGTCCCGGGACTTCACGAGCGCGTGCTCGCCCGGACGCCAACGCGGCGCTGGGGGATCTCCGACGATCTGGCGGGGATCGGGGTCTTTCTGGCCAGCCCGGCCTCCGACTTCGTGACGGGGACGGCGATCCCGGTCGACGGTGGCTACTCGATCCAGGGATAGCGGTGGGTCTCTCGCTCCCCGCAGTATTTTCTGGGCAGGTGAACTTCGGTCCGGCTTGTGGCAGAATCTGTCCACTGAATCAATCCCGGAGGGAATATCGCCGTGGAAGAAGCCACTGTAAAGGAAGCTCGGCAGCCCGGCGCGCTTGCGATGGCTGGCGAGGGGCCCGAACCGGGCCATCCGCCCGGAGCGGAACCCTGGGCTGAGGCGCGCTGGTATGCGGTGAGAACGCGCTCGCGTCACGAGAAGCTGGTCCGGGATCAGCTCCTCGGGCGCGAGATCGACGTCTTCTTGCCGATCTGGGAGCAGTGGAGTCGGTGGAAGGACCGGAAGAAGAAGGTTCAGTTCCCTCTTTTTCCTGGCTACTGCTTCGTCCGGATCCCGCTTGCTAACAAGCTTCTGGTCCTGAGGGCCGTCGGGGCCGTGGACCTGGTCGGCCTCACCGGGCAGCCCGAGCCGATCCCGGAATCCGAGATCGAGGCCATCAGGACGCTTGTCGAAAGCCGGCTTCGCTACGACCCGCATCCCTACCTGACAGAAGGAATGGAGGTGGAGGTCGTCCGGGGGCCTCTGCTCGGCGCTCGGGGCCGGCTCCTTCGGAAAGACCGGGCCACCCGGCTCGTCCTCGCCGTCGACCTGATCCGCCAAGCCGCGGCGGTCGAGATCGACGCAGCCGACGTGACCCCGGTCTGATCCTCAGCGCTCCAGCGCGGCGAGGTACTCCTCGATTCGGCGGGCGTCTGGCGCCTCAGGGTTGAGTGCCAGGTACCGCCGAAACGCCTCGCGAGCGCGGTCGAGATCCTCGAGCTGGTAGAAGAGCAGCCCGAGCTGGCGGAAGGGGTCGGCGAAGGTGGGATCGAGCTCGGCGGCCTGCTCGTAGCGCTCGCGCGCCAGCTCGCCCAGGCGCTCCCTGTCCTCCCGGCTCCCCGCCCGCTGGGCTTGAAGCCGATAGAGGTCACCGTAGTAGAGGTGTGCGACGGGATCCTCTGGGGTCTCGCCCAGCACCCGATCCAGCTGGGCCTTGGCCGTGCTGAAGCGGGCGGCTCGGAGCTCCAGAAGAGCGTTGTCCCTGACCACCGCGCGCAGCCGGTGCGAGAAGTCCGGCGTGTTCACGGTGCGATGCGGGTCGGCGGCTTCGCTGATGTACCGCGTGCGGAGCAATCGGGCAGTTGTCTCGACCCGCTCGGTCAGGCGGGGCCGGCTCCCGAAGAAGAAGACCTCGATGGGCCTGCCATCGCCGCGCACCTCCCCAAGGAGCTCGAAGACCTTGGGGGCCTCCTTGGGGTCGTACCCGGCCTTGACGAGCCGCTTCATGCTTTCCTCGTCAGCTTCTCGCTCGAGATCGCTGCTGTACCCCGTGACCGAGGCGGTGTAGGCGAGGGTGAGCCCGAGCCCCAGTAGAACCTTCTCGGTCTGGCTCAGGGGCCCGGCGCCGGCCAGGGCTCTTCTCCGGGCTTCTGCGCCACCTATCACCGTCACCGGTGGCGCGGGGACCATCCCGGCGCCGAAGACAGTCCTCGCGTTTCGCGCATCGCGAAGCGCCTTCAGCATGTGCAGGTGGGTCACGTGGGTGAGCTCATGAGCCAGGATGGTGGCGAGCTGGGCCTCGTTGTCCAGGCGAGCCAAGAGACCGGTGTGGAGGTAGACCTGGCCGTTGGGGAGCGCGAAGGCATTCGGGCTCGGGTCCCGGACGATGAAGAAGCGGAAGCGAGGGGAGCCGGCCGCTCTGTCCTCTGGCGGAATCAGGCGATCGACCAGCGCTGCCAGATACTCATCGAGCAGCGGATCGTCGTAGCCTCTCTGGAGTTGCTCCAGGGTTCGAGCTTCCCACTCTGCCTGGGCCTGGATCGTTCGCTGATCCACCTCGGGAGAGACCTGGAGGCCGGCGCAGCTTGCCAGCAGGGTCCCCACCAGGGCGGTGGCTACGGCGCGGGTGACGGATCGGTAGCAGTTCGTCTCGAACCTCCGAACCCGTTCAGGATTTCATGCCGGAGCCGGTCTGAGAATTTCTTCGGTAGGCGTTGGGGGCTGTAGTACGATTTCCCCGGAGGAGGCAGGAATGATGCGTCGATATGCAACCGTGGGGTTGATTCTCCTGGCCGCGGTCGGGTGCGCGATGACGACGCCACGCCCGCAGGGTAGGACCGAGTTCGAGGATGTTCCGGTCCCGAAGGGGCTCGTCCTCGATCTGAACCGGACCACCATCATCGAGTCTCCCACCGTGAAGGCAGCCCGCCTGATCTACAAAGGACGCGTGGAGCTGCAAAGTCTGGTCACGGCCTTCCGCACCACGCTGGAGGTCAACGGCTGGCACCACATCAGCTCCACTACGCTCTCCAAAGAGGGGACGACACAGGTTTACCAAAAGGGCGGTGACTCACTGCAGGTCAAGATCTATAACGGGTGGTGGTACACCTGGGCTGAAATCACCACCACACGGGTCATCAGCCTCTCCGCTCCTCCCCGGCGCTGACCTCTCCCGCGCGCTGTCGGCCTCGCCTCGCGCCCGCATCGAGCCGCCTGGCGCCCGCTCACAGACGCCGCCATGCACGACCGTCCCGTTCGATCAAGCTGCCTGCCTCCACGGGCCCCCAGCTTCCGGCATCGTAGTTGGGGAACTTGGGCGGCGGTCCCTCTGCCCAGGTCTCGAGCACCGGGGTCAGGAGCTGCCAGGCCAGGTCGACCCAGTCGTCGCGAGCGTAGAGGGTGGAGTCCCCCTGGATGGCGTCCAGGAGGAGCCGCTCGTAGGCCTCGGGGGGTTCGCCACCGAAGGCCGCCCCGTAACGGAAGTCCATGGTCACCGGCCGGATGCGGAGCTCCAGAGTCAGCTCGTGAGCTCGCTCGATTTCGTCACCCGAAGGTTGAACACGCAGGGAACGCTCAATCGCTACTACCGCCCCGACACGGGAGCGTGGTACGGCCAAGGCACCCTGCAGGACTA
>JBHIAB010000049.1:0-18001 GCA_046758385.1 Methylomirabilia bacterium
CACCGCCGCGTACTCCGGTGTCTGGACCAGGGTCCGCATCACCTGGGTGTCGTCAAACCAAAGCTCGGCGACGCCGTCATAGACGGGTTCGCCCTTACGGTAACCAGAGAGCAGCGTGTGAGACTGCACGTACCTCCGGATGCTGGGCAACCTACTGACGATCTCAGCGTGGGTCGTACGCCAGTAGGTGGCGAATGCTTCGACCGACATTCCGGGCCTGCGCTTGAAGAAGGCGACCGTCTTGACCATAGCAAGTGGGCTCCCTCACCGGGCCGCTGAAAGGTGTGAGGCGCCGCCGCCAATGTAGCCCCAGAGCTGGGAGGAGTCAAGAGCGTCTCTCTCGTCTTGGTCCAACGGTCGGGGGCTCAGGACGGGCAAGCAGGTGCCAGCCTTCGCTAGCCTGCTTGTTCGCCCAACATCTGCACGTTTGTGTCCAATTCGGGGCTCATCTTAGGCATGAAACGGCTCCCTTCCAGATGAGCTAGCAGCTAGTCCCGGTCCGCAATTCCCAGGACGGCAGGACCCGCGGGCCCGTGAAAACGGCGAGCAATTTTTTTCGGATAGAGGCTAGATGACGCCTTCGTTTTTCAGAGCCTCGAGCCTCGCGTCGTCGAGCCCCAGCAGGCGGCCGTAGATTTCTCGATTGTGGGCTCCGACCGCCGGAGCGGGCTGGTCGAACGCCAGCGGATGCCGGGCAAACTTGATGGGCATGCCCGCACCCTTCACCCCGGGCATCGGACCATGCGTGGGATGGGCCAGATCGACCACCATCTCCCGCGCGAGAAGGTGCTGGTCCCGGACCAGCTCGGGCAGGCTGAGCACCGGACCGGCGGGCACGTGGTGCGCCTGGAGGATCTCGACCGCCTCGGCCACCGTGCGCGTTCCGACCCACTGCTGGACGAGGCCGTCGATTTCCTCTCGGTGCTGGCGCCGCGTGAGCGGGCTGGCGTCAAACCGGGGATCCTCGGCCAGCTCTTCCCGCCCGAGAGCAGCCAGGACGTTGTGCCAGTCACGAGGCGTCACTGCGCACAACGACACGTACCCGTCGGCGGCGCGGTACACGTTGAACGGCGCTCCCCCGAGGTGCTCGTTGCCGATGCGCTCAGGAATGACTCCGGCCGCCAGAAACTCGAGGACATCCGCCAGCAGGAAGAACGAGCCATCCTGCATCGAGATATCCACCCACTCTCCCTGCCCAGTCTCATCTCGCAGCCGGAGGGCGGAGAGAATGCCGATCACCGCATAGAGGGACGCCGCAGTGTCGCTTACCGACGCCCCGCAGCGCACGGGCGGGCGATCCGCATAGCCGGTGACGGCGCTGAGCCCGCTCATCGCCTGGATGACCAAGTCGTAGGCCCGCCACTCGCGGTAAGGGCCGCGCTGGCCAAAACCCGAGATCGAGCACAAGATGAGGCGGGGATTCCAGGCCTGTAGGGCCGGAAACCCGATGCCCATCTCCTCCAGGGTACCCGGGGCGAAGTTCTCCACCATCACGTCGATCCTGGCGCAGAGCTGCCGAAACAGCTCCATGCCCTCGGGGCAGCGCAGGTTCAAGGTGATGCTCTTCTTGTTGCGCCCCCGGTGGAGAATGGTCATCCCGATGTCGTCGTCGGTCTGTCGCGTCAGGCTCGCTCCCTTCGGGCCCGCAAACGGTGGCCGGTACCGATAGGAGTCCCCGGTACCGGGAGGCTCCACCTTGATCACTTCCGCCCCGAGGCCTCCCAGGAGCAGCGTGCAATAGGGACCGGCCAGATAGCGGGTCAGATCCAGGACTACGAGACCTTCCAGCGGCTTCACGCCCGTGCCCTCCGCGGCGCAGCTGAGGCTACGGGCGAACGCCCGCCCTGGGCTTGAGGCCCAATTCACCGCGCAGCGCGGCCTGGGCCGCTTCGATGAACCGGCACAGCAGCGGTCGTGTCTCCCGCGGATCGATGATGTCCTCCACCCCGAAGGCCTCGGCCGTGCGAAAGGGGGAGTTCAGGGCGCGTAGCTCCTCTTCGATCTCGCGGAGGCGTTTGGCCGGGTCGGCCGCCTGCTCGATCTCGCGCCGGTAGGCGACTGCCACCCCGCCCTCGATGGGGAGCGACCCCCACTCCGCCGATGGCCAGGCCAGCCGGAGATTCAGCGCGTCGGTCGAGGTGGGGATCATTCCGCCCATGCCATAGCACTTCCGAACGATCAGGCTGATCTTCGGCACGGTCGCCTGGTGGGCGACGTAGAGCGCCCGCACCCCTGCCGGCAGCGTGGCGGCCTGCTCCGCGGGGCGCCCGATCATGAAGCCCGGGGTATCGACCGGGAACAGGATCGGGAGATGGAAGGTGTCGCACACCTCGATGAAGTGCTCCGTCTTGCGGGCGCCGGGCGCATCCAGGGCCCCTCCGAAGACCATGGGGTTGTTCGCCACGACCCCCACGGCATACCCGTTGAGGCGGGCCAGGCAGGTGATGACCGTCTTGCCGTACGTGGGCTGGATCTCGAAGCAGGAATCGCGATCCACGATGAGCTGGATCAGCTTTCGCATGTCGTACATGTGGCGGCGATTGCGGGGCACGATGGAGAGGAGCTCTTCTTCCCGGCGCTCCGGCGGGTCCTCGGACATCGTGCGGGGCGGCAGCTCCCAGACATTCTGCGGCATGTAGCTCAGATAGCGGCGCATCAGGCCGAACGCCTCCTCTTCGTCGGCGGCCCGATTGTGGATGCACCCGGCGGTATCCACCGCTACCTCGACCCCTCCCAGCTCCTCCTTGCTTACCCGCTGACCCAGGGCACGCTCGACGACGGCCGGCCCCGCGGAAAAGGCGTGGCCCGTGCCCTCGACCATGACCGACCAGTGCGAGAGGACCGCACGGGCGGCGGGCCCTCCCGCGCTCGAACCCAGCACAGCGCCGATCACCGGCACCCACCCCAAGAGCTGCCCGGCGCGCTGAAAGGTATCGACGCCCGGCAGGTGCGCGTGGCCGGTGCGTGCCACCGTCGTCACCGACCCCCCCGCGCCGTCGATCAGGTTGATGAGCGGGATGCGATACTGGTAGGCCAAATCCTCGATGAAGCCGCCCTGGCCGCCTTTGCGGCGATCCAGTCCGGCGCTCGACCCCCCGCGGACCGTGAAATCCTCCCCGCCGATGGCGACGAAGCGACCCGCGATCCGCGCCAGCCCCATGACGTACGGCGCCGGAATCAGTTTCTCCAGCTTCCCGGTCACATAAGTCGCCGACCCGGTCAGCCGCCCGACCTCCTGAAAGGTGTTCGGGTCCACCAGTCGATCAATCCGTTCCCGGATTGTGAGCTTGCCGGCCTCGTGATGGCGCTTGACGCGCTCGGCCCCACCAAGCTCCAGAGCCAGCTCACGCCGCCGCCGCACTTCGTCAACTTCCGGTTGCCAACTCATCATTTCTCCTCGACGAGTCAGCTCGTCCTAGCTGGAACGGAACAGGGGTTGGAGCTTCTCCACCGCTTCCGTCATCTCCGGCACGTCCCAGTGGCCGATGTTCGAGCCGAATCTCGCCCGGGGCCGCGTCCCCCGACCCCCATCCGATCCTACCTGCCGAGCACCGCCTGGGCCCTGTCGGCATTGGGCACGCTGAGGACGACGGTTTCACGGCCCCCGCCGGCCGTCGTGGCGTAGGCGCACTTGATGTTGATCTTCGCCTTGGCCAGCTTCTCCGTAACCTCGGCAAGCGCACCAGGACGATCCTCCAGCTCCAGGGTCAGGGCCGGCTCCTCAGCAGGCCGGTACTTGGCCGCCTTGAGGGCCTCCTTGGCACGGGCGGCATCGCTGACCAGCATCCGAATCTTTCCCCGTCCTGCCGTCTCGGCGGCGCAGAGGGCGGTGATGTTGACGCCGGCGTCGGCGAGGGTCCGGCAGACCTTCGTCAGGACGCCTGGCTTGGACTGAAGGGTAAGGGTGAGATGCGTCGTCTTGGCCATGCTATCCCTCCTCCTCAGAGTCCGGTCTCCTAGTTCCGACGGGCGGGGCTGAGCAGAAGCCGCCCCGCAATCAGGTCAGAGATTGGAGGTTATCCTACTTCCTCCCGGTTCAAAGCACCAGCCGGGGTGTTTTCTTGACCAGCACCGCCATGATGGTCCAGCGGCGGTCACGCGTGAAGCGTCAGAAGCCAGACCGTGAGCTCATCCACGGCCGCGTTGCTCCAGCGCCGAAGTGTTCATGGGCTACTCCCTGAGGGCCGCCTCGACGCTGAGCTTCCCCGCTCTCAGATCCCGAGCGATTCGGTCCGGATCGCGTCTCGAAGGCGGGCCGTATCCCCCGCCGCCCTGAGAATCGAACCGGACCACGTCGCCCTGACGAAGTCTGACGTTGGTGGCTTTGGACCCGATCTCGCGCTCCTCCGGAGTCCCCGGATTGATTAGGCAGCGCGCGGGGCGGCCGGCGCTCCCCCCAAGCATCCCCGGTGGGGCGAACTTGAACCGGTCGCAGTGAATGGTGAGGCGCCCCTCCGAGGCCAGGAGGCGGAGCTCGCGTCGAAGCCCGAGCCCGCCTCGGAGTTGGCCCGCTCCCCCGGAGTCGGCGATGAACTCGTACCGTTCCACCCGGATGGGGTACGTGGTCTCCTCAACCTCGACCGGCACGTTTCGCACGTTGTGCATGTGCGCGGACCAGCCGTCGCTGCCGTCGAGGGTCGGACGGCCGCCCCACCCTCCCGGCTGGATCTCGAAGGCCACCCACGTTCGGCCCGTGCCCCGCTCCTCCCCCGAAAGGACGAGATGGTTCGTCGCCCCGTAGTAGGGCGCCATGACCTTCTCAGGGATCGCCTGGGCCAGGCAACCGAGCAGGACGTCCACGATGCGATGGCTCACTTCCATCCGCCCGACCACCGGCGCGGGTGGCCGCGGGTTCACAAGGGTTCCTTCGGGAGCGATGACCCGGATCGGCTTGTAGCAGCCGTAGTTCTTGGGAATCTGGGAGTCCAGGACGGCGACCATGACGTAGTACACCGTCCCGAGCGTCATGCCGACCATGCAGTTGATCGGCCCGTGCACCTGGGCGTCGGTCCCGGTGAAGTCAACCGAGAGATTCGAACCCGACACGGTCACCGTGGCGCGCAGGCGGACTGCCCGGTCCTCGATCCCATCATCATCGAGGACATCCTCCCAGGCGTACGTGCCGTCGGGAATCGCGGCGACTCGCGTCCGCATCCGGGTCTCTGAATAGTCGATCAGGTCCTCCACGGCGTCTCTGATGGTGGCGGCCCCGTACTTGGCGATCAGCCGCTGGAGCCCGCGGTCTCCGATCCGCAGCGAGGCGACTTGCGAGGAGAGATCGCCCAGGGTCTTGCCGGGCTCTCGGACGTTGGTGGCGATGATGTCGAAGACGGCTTTGTTGGGGCGCCCCGCCTCGTAGAGCTTGATGGGCGGGATCCGAAGTCCCTCCTGGAAGATATCGGTGGCATCGCCCCCGAAGGAGCCGGCGGCGCGCCCGCCGATGTCGATGTGGTGGCCCATGCAGCCGGCGATCGCCACGGGCCGATCGTCGTGAAAGACCGGAAGAAGCGCGAAGATGTCGGGGAGGT
Organism: Methylomirabilia bacterium; assembly: GCA_046758385.1. Lineage (GTDB taxonomy): Bacteria > Methylomirabilota > Methylomirabilia > Rokubacteriales > CSP1-6 > JBHIAB01. The sequence continues at coordinate 5,529 of JBHIAB010000049.1, forward strand.
GCTGGCCGCCGTGGTAGGGGTCGTTCAGGAGGACGACGTCGCCGGGCTGCCAGTCACCGATGGGGAGGTAGCGCTCGAGAATGACCTCGAGGGCGGGGCCCATGGTGTTCAAGTGGGCGGGGATCCGGGCGGACTGGGCGATGATGCGTCCGCGGGCATCGAAGAGCGCCGTTGAAAAGTCGAGGATGTCACGGATGAGCGTGGAGTAGGCCGTTCGCTCGATAACCGTGGACATCTGCTCGCAGATGGAGTCCAGCGCGTTTCGGATTATCTCAACGGTGAAGGGATCACACCGTGCTCGGAGGGGGGCTGCGCCCCCCTTCCGAACCTCCCCCCCTTCGGGTGCGCGGGCGAAGCCCGCGCTCGAACCAAGGTCACGCGGATGCATTGGCGCTCCTCAAGATTAGTGTTCCGGTGCGGTGGACCGCAACCGTCTGACCGGGGAAGAGGATTGTCGTGGTGTCCAGCTGTTCGATGATGGCCGGACCGGTGAGTCGGTTCCCAGCCAAGAGCTCGCCCCGCTCGTAGATGGGACAGTCCACCCACCCGCTGGCCTCGTCGAAGTAAACGGGCCGCCGCCCCTTCTCGGCCGAGGTGGGTGGGCGGCTCTCACCGGCGGGCACCTCACGCGTCGAGGGCCGCGCCAGTCGTCCGAGGGCGGTCAAGCGGAGAGCGACGAACTCGACCGCTGCCCCCTCGAGGCTATGGGCGTAAAGGCGATCGTGCTCATGATGGAAACGCCCGACGAGCCGGCTGAGGTCGGCGGGATCCTCAATGGGGACTGTGACCTCGTAAGCCTGACCCAGATAGCGCATATCCGCGGCCCGGGTGATGACCACCTGGTCGGGGCTCATACCCTCCTCCGCCAGCTCAGCCCGGCCCTTTGCCTCGAGGCCGTCGAGGGTAGTGCTGACTTCCTCGGCCCGCGCCGCCTCGGCCCGCATGAGGTATGTCCCCACGTAGTCGTGGCGGAGGTCGGTGGCGAGAAGGCCCAGAGCGGAAAGCGTCCCCGGTACCGCCGGAATGAGAATCGCCGGCACCTGCAACTCGACCAGCAGGGCGCCCGCGTGAGTCGGCCCGGCGCCTCCGAACGCTACAAGGGCGAAGTCCCGGGGATCGTACCCCTGCTTGACGGACACAACCTTGATGTTCTCCGCCATCATCGCGTTTACCACCCGGAGGATCCCCGCGGCCGCTTCCTCCACGCTGAGCGCAAAGCGGCGCGCGATCCGCTCTTGGAGAGCGGCGCGGGCCGCATCCTTGTCGAGCTTCATGGCCCCACCGAGGAAATACTCGGGGTTCAGGCGACCGAGAACGAGGTTGGCGTCGGTCACTGTGGGTTCGGTCCCCCCGCGGAGGTAGCAGACGGGCCCCGGCTCCGCCCCCGCGCTGTGGGGCCCCACGCGAAGCGCCCCGCCCTCATCCACCCACGCCAGGCTTCCCCCTCCGGCGCCGATCACGTGGAGGTCGAACATCGGAACCCGGATCGGATTGCCGTCCACTTCCTTCTGGGTTGTCAGACGCGGTGCCTCTTCGACCAGGCAGAGGTCGCAGCTGGTCCCCCCCATGTCCATGGTGATGACGCGCTCGAAGCCGGCCGCCTGCCCCACCGCCATCCCCCCGATGACTCCCGCCACCGGGCCCGAGGCGACGAGGCCGACCGGCCGAGTCGCTGCCCGCCCGGCCGGCATGACCCCGCCGTTTCCCTGCATGATGCGAAGCGGCGCGCTCACACCCTCGTTCTGAAGTCGTGTCTCCAGCGACCCGATGTACTGGGCCACCACAGGCTGGAGAGAGGCGTCCACCACGGTGGTGCTGGTCCGTTCATACTCCCGCATCTCAGGGGAGACTTCGCAGGAGATCGACACGGGGCAATCGGGGAACTCCTGCTGAATGAGGGCCTTGATCCGGGATTCGTGCTGGCCGTTCAGGTGGGCGTGAAGGAGGACGACGGCAATGGCCTGAACGCCCTCGGCGACGAGCTCGCGTGCCTTGGCCAGCGCATCGGCCTCGTCCAGTGGCACCAGAACCTGGCCCCGCGCATCCAGCCGCTCCCGCACCTCCTTCCGCCAGTGGCGAGGGACGAGCGGGGTGGGCGGCTCGAAGAACAGATCATAGATCTGCCCCTGCCCCCGCACATGGCGGCGGATCTCCAAAATGTCCCGGAAGCCACCGGTGGTCAGGAGGCCTGTCCGGCCGCCTTTCTTCTCGAGGAGGGCGTTCGTCGCCACGGTGGTGCCGTGAGCGATCGCTGTGAGCCCCTCCCGGCCAATTCCGTTCCGGGCCAGCACAGCCCGAATCCCTTGGACGAAGGCTTGGGCTGGGTCTTTTGGGGTCGAAGGGAGCTTTGCGTTCGAGACCCGCCCAGAGCCCTCATCCAGCAGGACAAAGTCCGTGAAGGTGCCCCCGATGTCAATTCCGAGCCGGAAGCCCATGTCGTGCCATGATAATGCAAAACCGCAGGCCATGGTACAGTCCGCAGCGGTTGTCCCTTGCCAATATGTGAACCGCTGCGTGAGAGCCAGCACAGTGGGCCGGCAGTCCTTGACCCGAATTCCTATGGGTGATAGAAGAGAAAGTGACGTCATCAGGATGGCGGGGCGAGCTTGATCCTGATGGTCGGTCCCGCCCACGCCTACGTCGGGCCGGCGGGTAGACAAAAGCAGGAACTCGTTTCAGGTGGGCCAGGTCGACACCGTCCAGACGCTGCGGGCCAAGGTGGCCTACGAGCAAAAGCTCGTCCGGGTCACCAACCGCATCCACGGCGCAGACAGTCTCGACAGCATCTTCATCGCCCTAAGGGATGAGATTCTGGCGCTCCTGGATGCGGACAGAGTCACCTTGTATGCCATCGACCTGGAGAAGAACGAGCTCTATTCCAAGTTCCTCGAGCTCGACAGCGTCAAGGAAATTCGGGTCCCCCTCACCGAGAAGAGCGTCGCAGCGTATGCGGCACTGACGCGAGCCACGGTCAACATCTCCGACGCCTACAACAAGGCGGAGCTGGCCGGCGTTTCTCCGGCCCTCACCTTCGACAGTTCCTGGGACCAAAAGACCGGTTACCGCACCAGGCAGGTCCTTGTCGTACCAATCCTCAAGGACGACAAGAACCTGGTAGGGGTGATCCAGCTCCTCAACAAGAACAGTGGCCCCCAGTTCACCAGGGACGATATCACCAGCGTCGAGAGAATCGCGAAGACGCTTGGCATCGCTTTCCACAACCAATACCGCCTGGCCCAACAGCGCCCGACGAAGTTCGACCATCTCCTTAGCCAACACCTAATCACGCAGGAAGAGCTCAACGTCGCCATCGCCACGGCAAGACAGAAGCAAACCGACGTGGAATCGATTTTGATCGAGCAATATCGCGTCCCCAAAACCGAGATTGGGATGTCCCTGAGCCAGTTCTACAAGTGCCCGTTCGTGGAGTTCGACGAGCGGCTGGTGCCTCCCGCCGACCTGATGAAAGGCCTGAAGCTGGAGTTTCTGAAGCAGAATTGCTGGGTCCCGTTGCGACACCAGGGTGGTGGCGTGGTAGTCCTAATCGACAACCCCCGAGATTTGCAAAAGGTGGACAGCATCGAGCGGCTTCTCCCGAACCAGAAGATTCAGTTCGCCGTGGGATTCCGGACAGACATTCGCTTGTTCCTGAGCGCCGCAACCGGCGACCAGGTGGCGAAGGATTCCATCAGTACCATTATCGGAGACCTCAACGTCGAGGCGGCAACCGACGAAGCCGAGGAGGCGGGAGACGGCGAACTCGACGAAAACGACAGCACCGTTGTCCGCCTCGTGAGCCAGATTATCACTGACGCGTACCGGGCTCGGGCGTCGGACATTCACATTGAACCTTACGGCCCCCAGAAGGAAACACGAATCCGGTTCCGCGTCGACGGTGGCTGCATGGAATACCAAAAGATCCCCGGCGCCTTTCGCCGCCCTATCGTGGCCCGTGTGAAGATCATATCCCAACTGGATATTGCTGAGCGGCGCAAGCCTCAGGATGGAAAGATCAAATTCCACCTCCCGGAGCGCGAGATAGAGCTCCGCGTGGTCACGGTTCCCACTGCCGGGGGCAACGAAGATGTGGTCATGCGGATTCTCAGCGCGAGTGAACCCCTCCCGATCGACAAGCTTGCGATGAGGGAGCGGAACCTGCGAGAGCTCAAGAACATCGCCGAAAAGCCCTACGGGCTGATTCTCTGCGTGGGTCCCACCGGCTCGGGGAAAACGACCACCCTCCACTCCGTGCTGGGATACATCAACCGGCCGGATAGGAAGATCTGGACTGCCGAGGACCCGGTTGAGATCACGCAGTACGGCCTCCGCCAAGTCCAAGTTCAGCCGAAGATCGGGTTCACCTTCGCAATGGCCATGCGGTCGTTCTTGCGCGCCGATCCAGACGTGATCATGGTCGGTGAGATGCGAGACGCCGAGACGGCGGCAATCGGCATCGAGGCCTCTCTGACCGGCCACCTGGTGTTGAGCACGCTGCACACTAACAGCGCCGTGGAGACCGTCATCCGGCTACTTGACATGGGGCTGGATCCCTTCAACTTCGCGGACGCTCTCTTGGGGGTTCTCGCTCAGCGCTTGGTGAAGCAGATCTGCAGCGATTGCAAGGAACCCTATAATCCGTCCAGAGAAGAGTTCGATGCGCTCGCCAGGACTTATGGGGACGAAGCATTCGACGCCCTTGGGCTGAAGTTTGACGAGACGTCCGTCCTGTACCGAGGAAAGGGGTGTCCGAGCTGTAACAACACGGGCTATCGGGGAAGAGCGGCCATTCACGAGCTCCTGATCGCCACAGACGAGATCAAACGGCTGATTCAAACAAAGACCCGTGTCGCAGAGACACTTGCGGTGGCCAGGCAGGAAGGGATGACCACGCTCGTCCAGGACGGGATCCTCAAGACACTCGACGGTCTGACCGACTTCAAACAGGTCAAGGCCGTAGCGATCAAATGAGGATGCGACTGGAGCTGCGGGCGTTGATGAGCTTCAGTCGTCTGTGGCAAAAGCGGGCACCCTCAGAGGAGCCGGCCGGCCGCTGACGCTGCGTCCGGCACCCCTGCCGCGCCGCCCGGTAGCGCCGCGCATCAATCCACGTGGCACCCGCAGGGGGCCTGGGAGTCTCCAGCTCAGAGAGACCCACAGCCCCTTCGCAGCGCTCCTTCGTGATGCGTTTGACCCATGAAAATGAGGCGGCTGCCTCATTCCAAAGGCCCCTGACGCCCGCCTAGAGTGAGCCCGACCCCAACGCGTAAAACCCAACGTCCGGCCCTCGGGTGAAGCAGTCACGCCGGTGGATCGGATCCAAGGACAGTTATTCAGTGCCCTCGTTCGTCGAGCGCTGGTGCGCCGCCCGGCGAGGCAAAGTTCGTGAGCAGAGAAGGTGAAAGGAGACTTGGGATGGTGAGGACGAAGGAGCGCGCGCTAGCCCGCGTCGCCGTCTTCGGGACGGGACGGATTGGAAGGGAGGTTATCCGGGCATGCTTGGTGTCCCCAGCAGTGGACCTCACTGCAGGGGTCGTAGTGAATCCGGGCAAGCGGGGGCGAGATCTAGGCGAGCTGTCGGGGATCGGCGACTTGGGCGTTCCCGCCACAACTGATCTGGACACGGTGCTTGGTCGTGAAGACGTCGACCTCATCTTCTACTGCGGGCTGGGAGACCCTCCTCAAGTGGCGGAGTTTCTTGGGCGGTTTGCGGATGCCGGCAAAGATGCCATCACTCTCACGGGTCTCGTCCACCCACCCACGGCACTCGGCGCCGTCGCGGCGAAGGAGCTTGCGGGTCGGGCGGTGCGCGGGAACGCACGGTTAGTGGGAGCGGGCTGGAACCCGGGGTTCTTGCTTGATGTCCTTCCCGTCCTCTGGGGTGCCAGCTGCGTCGAGATTGAGCACGTCTACGCGCTGCGCGTCGCGGAGATGCGTACTTGGGGCGCGGGCGTCCACGAGGAATGCGGAATTGGTCTCCCTCCCGACGAGGTCTCCGACACCCTCAGCAATCCGCTCGACGAGTCACTGGCTCTCATCGGTGACGGTCTCGGCATTCAGTTCGATCGTACGGAAGACTTTCACGAGCCGTACGTCTCCTCGACTCGGCGTGAGTATGGCGGGCGCATCGTGGAACCGGGATACAACGCCGGCTTCCACAAGACATCAGTCGGTTTCCGCGACGGGAAACCGGTCGTCACGATCGAAATGTTTGCAATCTTCTGTATCGACGCCGCGGTTGATAAAGTGGGTGAGGGGGCGACAATCAAGATTGACGGCGACACGACGATCGAGACGGAGGTCAGGGGGAACTGGTTTGGCGATTCGTACCCGGTCACTGCGGCTCGGGCCATCAACGCGGTAGGCCCGCTCCGGAGGCTCCCGCCCGGCTTGTACCGCCCCGATCAACTGCCCGTGAGCACAAGATGAACGATGGATCGACGCATCGATCTCGTTCGGCGTCGACCGGGCGAGTCGCGGCCATCAAGTAGAGGGAGGGAACACCCGTGAGCGGAAAGCCAGCGGTTGCCGTCATCGGCGGTGGAGTCAGCGGACTGAGTTGCGCCCTCACTGTGGCAGAGCTCGGGTGCAAAGACGTAGTGCTGATTGAACGGAACTCGATCGCGAGCGGATCCTCGGGCCTCTCTGCTGGCGTCTTTACAAGGCAATATGTGACTCAGCTGGACATCCAACTTCGGACGAATGCCTATGAGGCTTTTGCCGAGCTCGAGCGGGAGGACGGCTTGTTAATCGCTCGCAACGGCTTCCTTCGTCTCGGTCACGATGCGGAGACGGTGTCTCAGTTTGAGGCGGGTGCGAAGCGGCAGCGCGAATTGGGGGTCCATGACGCCGTCGTCCTTTCTCCCGACGAGGTGGCCAACCTAATCCCTGACATGGAGTGCTCCGACATCGTGGGTGGCATGTACTGTCCCACCGACGGACACTTGGACGGCCATCAGTTGTGCATGATCTACGCGAGGAAGGCCGAGGCGCTCGGCGTTCGGATCCTCCAGCAGACGCCGCTCACGGGGGTTGAGGTTGGGACCCGCCACACGCACCGTCTCTTGACGACGGCTGGTGAGATCGAATGTGACGTCGTGATCAATGCGGCTGGCTCGTGGGCTTCCGAGGTGGGGGAGCTCCTCGGGGCTCGCGTCACAGTCATCCCCCAGAGGCATCAGATCTGTAGAGGGCAGCTCATGAGCCCGCCCGATTGCTCGATGCCCTTCGTGATGGACTACGTGGTAGGTAGCGGCGAGCCAGGGCTGTACTTTCGGCGAGAGGGCCGAGACCAGTTGCTCGCAGGTCTGCATACCAACGAGGTCCTGCAGTCGGAATGCGAAGATCCCGACGATTACAAGGGCGGCGTGGACTTTGAGTTCATGGAGCTCGTTGCGACCAAACTCCGGACCCGGCTTCCTGGCATCGGTGAGATCGGGCTTCACAACGGGTGGGCCGGCCTCTACCCAATGAGTCTGGATGGGATGCCGATGGTCGGCCCGTTCGCCGAACAGCCGACGGTGATCGCGGCGTGCGGGCTCGGCGGAGTCGGCGTGAATCTCTCGCCCATCGTTGGCAGACTAGCTGCGGAATGGGTAGTTTACGGCGAGCCACGAGCCATCGAGGGGGCCGAGAAACTGTCTCCGAACCGCTTCTCGGCCGTTGCTGCCTGAGTTGGAGATCCGGTGCTAGCTCGGACTACAGACCCCCTGACTCCCAGGCGGAGGAGCGCTCTTGACTTGTTCTTGACCCCATGCCAGCCCCAGCGCTAAATTGGGCCACCGGCGTCCTTTTCGTCGGTCCCGCTCAGGGAGGCCGCGGGATGAAGTGTCTTCGGTCCAGGCCGAGCTGCCGTCCGACACCGATTTTGCCCCAAACGCGGGGCGAATTTTGGAGTGTGAGACGTGTTTGTGGGAGAATCGAGGAACAGAGAAGAGCCGGATCACGCGGGCGGGGTGGGTTGATTAGGCTCCTGCTCTATCCAAGTTCCTAAACTCGACCCAGGAAGGAGGGCCACCATGAGACGGTATCACGCCACGACCCTTTTGATCCTCTTCGTGTTGGCGGCGCTCGGTCTGGTGCTGGGCGTGATCGCCAAGGTGACGGGGTTCGTCGTTCTCGACCTCATCCCCCTCTCGTATCTGCGCTTCACCGGAATCTGCCTGCTCTTCGCGATCGCGCTGAGCGTGGCGGAGATCTCCCTGAAGGCGGGAAGGTGAAGGTGCCTCCCTGGGTAGCCGGCGCGCGTATCCTCCCTACGTGGTCGCGTTTGACGCCGGAGGACGCCTGGGAAGACCTGCTCCGCTCCAGGTTGCTGGCATTTTTGAGCTGAGGGGTCTATACGATGACTCACGCTTCACCGTCAGCCCTCAAGATTCTCCTCATTGAGGACGATGCGACAGTCCGCGACGTCCTGTCTCGGATGCTGACCTCCCTGGGGCATACGGTTTTGCAAGCTGCCGAAGGGCGAGAGGGCCTAGAGCGACTCGAGGCGGGGGAAGCCGTGGACCTGCTGCTCACAGACCTGCGAATGCCGAACGTGACCGGGTGGGGAGTCGTGAAGACGGTTAAGGCCCGGTGGCCCAACCTCAAGGTGGGTGTCGTCACCGGGACTCCCGAAACCCTGTGGGAAGAGCACGACCCGGCCGTTGACCTCGTGATTGCCAAGCCCATGAGGCTACCCGAGCTACAGGAGGCGCTCAGCCGGGTGCTGCCAGGGAGAGCACCTCCTGCCACGGCCACCCCTGGCGGCTAGTGCCGGTCCGACTACTTGTGACGACTTTTGCACTGCGCGCGGTCGCGATGGGTGTCGCAAACGCAAGCAGGTAAGAGTCGGCGCAACAAGTTGGAGCGGCACTAGGCACCCACGGCCCTAGAGGCCCAAGAACACCACGAGCGCCGAGGGTCGCCCCGCAACCTGCCACTCGGTCATTGGGCCGCTGACCACCCGAATCACTTGCTGTTCAGTGCCTCCGATGAACAGGCGCGTCTTGAAGTTCTTACCCACGCCGCGGGGTTCAACGGCTTAACGGCTTGAGGAAGTCCTCCGAGTTCGTCCCTTCGCAACCGCGAAGTCAATCAAACGATCTGCAAGCACACGGGGGGCCAGAAGCATGGCAGATTATCCGATCATCGACACACACACCCACACATTTCCGACGAAGGCGATAGGGCAGCAGGCCATTAGCCGCTTGCCCTACCCGGGTGCATCCGGAGTGATCGACGACCTACTCTCAGATCTTGCAGCCGCCGGGTTCGTCAGAGCCGTGATGCTTAACTTTACGCCAACGGGGGAGATGCGCGAGGAGAACCTGACCAGGCGGGCGCCTGACTCACATCCTGCGCGGTGGGGAGAGGTAGAGGAGCAGGTCCGGCTGACGATCGTGGAGCGCGTACAGCGCCGCAACGCCTGGACGCTGGCAACTGCCAAGCAGTGCCCAGCTCTGGTCCCGTTCATCGGGCTCGATCCACTGATGGGAGAGGATGGGATGCTCACCGAACTAGAAGCCTGCACCAGCAACGGTGCCCGCGGGATCAAATTCCACTGCTCGACCCAGCGCGCATATCCCACCGACCGCCGGCTGTGGCCGGTCTACCGATGGGCGGAAGAACGTGATCTACCCATCGTCTTCCACAGTGGTTGGCACCCGCTCGGATGCCACTTGAGCGACTACGCCAGGCCAGCGCGGTTTGCTCAGGTGGCAGAGAATTTCCCGAACCTCACGATGGTACTGGCGCACATGGGCCTCGGCTGGCAGGAAGAGGCGGTTGCGTTAGCGCGGCAGTTCCGGAATGTCTATTTCGACAGCACCTTGGCCATCACGGGAACGTGGAACCCGCCTCCGCTTTCGGATGACGAGGTCGTGAACCTGCTACGTCTCTTCGGCGTGGACCGGGTGATGTTCGCCACCGACTGGCCCCTTTGTGTGCCAGCCAAGGAGCGCCATCGAGCCGAGGCCCTCGCCCTTGACGATACGGAGCAGAGGCTTCTCTTTTATGAAAACGCTCAACGCATCCTGAGGGTATGAGTGACGGTCGCCACCTCACCGCTCAACTTCGCTCGCGGTAGGCCTCCAGCTTTTCCCAGTCCAGTTCGACCCCATGGCCTGGACGGTCCGGGGCAATGGCCTCTCCACCCACCATTTGCAGCGGATGGATGAGGAACCGTTCAAGGCCGAAGGCATGGGTCTCGAGGTACGACGCATTGGGCACCGCGGCCAGCAAGTGCACGTGGAGGTCGTGGACACCGTGGGAGGTCACCGGCAGGTTGTGCCCCTCGGCCATGTGGGCGACCTTCATCCACACGGTGACACCCCCGATATTGGACACGTCTGGTTCCGGAAAGGAGACCCCGCCAGCTTCGATGAGCCGGTTGAACTCGTACAAGGTGCGGAGGTTTTCGCCGGCCGCAACGGGAAGAGATCCCTTCTGGACGATCTTCACGTGGCCGGCCACATCGTCGGGGATGGTGGGTTCCTCGAGCCAGTACACCCCGTATTCCGCCAGGGCACGACTGGCCCAGATCGCCTCGTCGACGCTCCAGCGCATGTTGGCATCGACCATCAGCGTGATGTCTGCCCCGAGGATTCCGCGCACCGCTGCTACCCGGGCCAGATCTTCGGCGATCCGGCGCCGGCCCACCTTCATCTTGATGGCCCGAAACCCTTGGGCCAGGAAGTGGCGGGTCTGTTCTGTCAGGGCTTCCAGGGGGAAATGAAGGTCAACGCCTCCAGCATAGGCCGGCACCCGGTTGTGGTGGCCTCCCAGCACGCGCCAGAGCGGTTCCCCCTGCCGGCGGGTGATCAGGTCCCACAGGGCGATATCCACCGCGGAGATGGCGAGTGTGGCGAGCCCTCCCCGGCCAACATAGTGCAAGCGCCACCACATCTGTTCCCAGAGGTGCTCGATCCTCCGCGGGTCCTCCTTCTGCAACACCGGACCAAGGTCCCGCGCGACCAGCGAGCGCACCGCCACGCCGCCCACGCCGACGGTGTAGGTATACCCGAGCCCCTCCATGCCGTCCTCATCCCGCAGGCGTACCGTGATCAGTTCGAAGTTGGCGATGTCCCCGTGCGTCGAATCGGAAAGCGTGGTGGGCAGGGGAATCCGGTACAGGTCGGCTTGAACGGCGGCAATTCCCATAAGGCGTTCCTGTCGCTGGGTGGCCGGTTCATTATACTGTTCGCCCAACCGGAAGGTGAGCGCCGGGCAAGCGGTCCGCTTACAGGGACCGGAATCGGGGAGACGCTTGAGGGTGCCAAAGGGATAAATTGGTCCAGGTGGCCTGATCGGGCTGCTCCCCGCGCCGGCGGCTCGTCGTACGTGCTGGGGAGCGCCCGGCCTTCGTCTCGACGGTCACCCAAGACCGCGCCAGGGTGAACTCCGGCCGCTTGCCTCGCGGCGATGCCCTGCCGGGACTCCGAACCCCGTACATCAGAGGAGCTCAGTCGATGGATTATGGGACGCTTGTCGGCCTGTTGCTGAGCCTCGTCGTCCTGGGCGCAGCCAGTGAGACCAACCCAAAGACGGGGCCACCCTGTCCCGAGGGCATTCACCGCCTCCCGGCCGCCGAGTCTCCCTCTCAAGGCCGGCAGCATCAAGCCCACGCACTTCCCCACCGCCAGCGTGGCCGGGTCCTCAGGACCTCCGACGGCCTGGAGGAGTGCGGCAAAGTCGTCCAGTCAGATTAGCTCCCTCCGTGCCGTTCCAACCATTTGTAAGGACTTTCGCACTGCGCGCAGTCGCGATGGTTGTCGTAAACGCAAGCAGATAACAGTCGGCGCAACAAGTTGGAACGGCACTAGTCGGGTTCCGGCCAAGGAGTGTTGACCATGAAGAGAAGGACGGGATGATCCGCTACTTTGGTATCAGCAAGCCGGGGGACCTAGACGCCATTCTCGGTCCTCACTCGTAACCCGCGAGATCCTCCCTTTCCCGAGTAGGGAGAGGGAGAGCGTTAGGAGAGTCTCCCCTCTTCGTGGCAGGGCGGAAGTGTTTTCGGATTAAGACTAGCTCTTTCGCCAATCGCTCTCGGACGAGAGAATCCGGTCGGCGATGAGGTGCGCATCATTTCGATGGCAGGGTGCCCTACCCGGACCCCTCCAGGTCTGTGTCACCGGCTTCCAGGCGCCCGCGGCGAAACAGCAGAGCGGTACCGATGATGAGGGTTATCAGCGAGCCGACAAGTAGGGTCTCGACGAGTGCTTCCATGATGACGACCCACTGGTGCATGAGTCACACTCCGCTCTGTCTGAGACATCTCTCCGGCACTGTCCGCCGCGTGCTCCAGGGAACGCTCGCGCGTTCGGGGAGGGAGTGTAGGCCCGATGAGAGGAGCTTGTCAAGGGCGCGCATCGACTCAAAATTTGGGTTACCGAAGGTGAGGGCCCCGTGACGCGCGCCAGCCTTCGGGAGTATGCCACCATCCGGCTGCTCCGCCGGGCGCCTCGCGCCCCCACCCGCCGGTCTCGGGCCGG
>JBHIAB010000050.1:0-17784 GCA_046758385.1 Methylomirabilia bacterium
GTGAAGTGCCGGACACGGCGAGCGGTATCAGGGTTCGTTCAATCGGGATCCTGGGGGAACACCTCTTTTTGAGCGTACCACGGAGGGACACACGCCGAAAGACCGCCGGGGCAACTCTCGCCCGTTTCGAGTTACTTAACGCGTGCCGAACCCCTAAAGTTCCCCTTCGGGGCTGACCGTTGCCGGGGTGTCCGGGCGAGGATTAGCGTACCTTGGGCACCCGCGATCCTCGGAGGCTATCAGGAGCGGTGTGGCGGCGTCAAGGCGCTTGCCTTGGGTCCTCCTCTCCCCGCCGAGCTCCGTCAGAGCTCGTGGAGAACCCCTTGCGCGCGCGGTGCGCGCCAGCGGTGAGCCAGGGCCCGCTGGGCGTCCAACCCGAGGGAGTAGAGAGTCGGCACCAGGATCAACGTGAAAAGCGTGGAGAGGACAAGCCCTCCGAGCACGGCTGCCCCGAGCCCCCGGTAGAGCTCGGACCCCGCTCCGCGCGACAGCACCAGCGGAAGCATGGCGGAGACCGTGGTGGAGGTGGTGATGAAGATGGGACGAATCCGGCTCTTGACGGAGGCGAGCAGTGCCTCCTGGGGCTGCTGGCCGGCTCGCATGTTGTTGAGCGACTGGTGGACGATAAGGATGGCGTTGTTTACCACGATGCCTGAAAGGATGATAAACCCGAGCATCGTGACCGTGTCCATCTTCGTGGCGGGCTCGAGGGCATTGGCAAGGCGGACCGCCAGGATGCCGCCGGTAGCGGCCAGCGGCACGCTGAACATGATGTAGAACGGTCGGCTCCAGGATTCGAAGAGCGAGCACATCAAGAGGTAGATCACCACCAGTGCGAGGAGGTATGACCACTTGATCGCATCGCGCGCCTGATCCAGGTCCCGGGCCTGCCCGGTGAGGTCGAGGGTGTAACCGAGCGGCAGCGCCTGGCGGGCGGGCCCCACCATGTCCCGCTCCACCGCCGCCAGGGCGCGTTCGAGCGGGATCTCCTCGCGCACGTTCACGGTGAGCGTGATGGCCCGGTCCATGTCGAGATGCTGAACTTTGGTGGGACCCGTGGCGGGGCGGACCTCAGCGATCTCGCTGAGGCGGATGGGGATGCCGGCGCGAGTATAGAAGGTGGTCCGGACCACGTCCTCGGTGCGCCGCGCCTGCCGTTCGGTCGACACCAGCTTGATGTCCAGCTCTTTGCCACCCTCGCGAAACTGGCCCGCCAGCGTGCCGCCCACGGCCGTCTCCACGATGTACCCGACGTCCCGGGCGGAGAGCGCCAGGGCGGCCGCGCGGTCCCGGTCCACCACCACCTGGAGCTCGGGGCTGCCCCACTCGAAGGAGGAGCTGACAAAGTTGGCCCCTTTGAAGGTCCGCAGCTCGCCTTCCAGCCGCTCGGCGAGCTGGCGAATGGTCTCCAGCTCTTTGCCCCTGATGTTCACCTCGAGGTTGGTGCCGCCGAAGAAGGCCCCTCGCCGACGGAACAGTGGGGACTGAGTGATGTAGACGGCTCGGGTGCCGGGCACGCCCTGACTCCGCTTCCTGAGCTCGCGCAGGATGCGCCGCATCTCGGGCAGGGAGGCATGCTCGGGCTTGGCGAGGAGCCCCATCAGTGGGTTGTCGATCCGGACCACTGAGAAGTAGCGCAGGATCTCCGGCATGGGGGCGAAGCGTTGCTCGAGGATCTTGAGGATCTCCTCTTTCTGCTCGGTGGAGTAGCCTGGCGGGGTGCGCACGATGACGAAGAAGAGGTTGCGGTTCCCCTGGGGGAGATAGTCACCCGGGAGGACCAGGAGGAAGCTGGCCACGAGCGAGACGGCCACAACGCTCGCGGCCACGACCAGGCGCCGGACGACGCCGCGACGGAGCCAATCCAGCAGCCCAACCACCACCCGGACGAACCGGCCGCCTAGCCCGTCCAGGAGCTGGTGGGCCCACGAGAGCCGCCGCCGTTCTGCCGCCCTCACGAGACGAGCCGAGAGCATCGGGACTAGCGTTACAGATACCACTAGCGAGAGGAGGACCGCGAAGGAGATGGCGATGGCGATATCCCGGAAGAGCTGGCCGACCTCCTGCTGGACGAACAGGATCGGGAGGAAGACCGCCACGGTCGTCAATGTCGAAGCGAGGAGAGCCCCCCAAACCTCGGTGGCGCCGTCCAAAGCCGCCCGCGTCCGGTCCTTGCCCATCTGCCGGTGGCGGACAATGTTTTCCAGGACCACCACGGCGTTGTCCACCACCATCCCGGTGGCGAAGGCCAGCCCCGCTAGAGAGATGATGTTGAGCGAACGCCCCAGGAGGTTCAGGAACACGAAGGTGGTCACGACCGACACCGGGATCGCCACGGCGATCACCAGGACAGAGGTGACGCTCCGGAGGAAGAGGAGGAGCACCACGATAGCGAGCGCCCCGCCGTAGAGGATATTGTTCCTGACCAGGGACACGGACTCGTCGATGTATTCCGTCTCGTCGTAAACCTGCGTCAGGCGGATCCCTTTGCCCTGATAGAGCTGCCCATTCAGGTAGGCCATCTCCGCCTTGATCCCGTTCATTACCTCGATGGTGTTGGCTCCTGACCGGCGCAGCACGCCGAGGCCGATGGCGGGCCTGCCGTTGTGGCGGACTACGAAGTTGCGGTCCTCGTAGCCGAAGGCAACCCGGGCCACGTCTCGGAGATACACCACTCCCTGGCCATTGACACCCTGCCGGAGCACTAGATCCTCCATCTGACGGATGTCCGTGAACTCGCCGAGGGTGCGGATGACGGTGCGCCGCTTCCCCTCGCTGATCTGGCCCCCCTTGGTCGTGCGGTTCTCGCTGACGATGGCCTCGCGGACATCGGCAATGGTGAGGTTGCGCGCCGCCATGGCCCGCTGGTCGAGGATGACGTGGACCTCACGAGCCTGGCCGCCGAAGCGCCAGACGGCGCCCACGCCTCCGACTCGCTCCAGCCGCGGGGCGATGACGTCTTGAACTTCTTCCCAGACCTCGTTCAGCTCCCGATCGGACTGGACGATGATCCAGGCGATGGGACTCTCCTCGTCCGTATTCACGGCCCGAATCCGGGGCTCTTCCGCGTCCTCGGGAACCTCGGTAACCAGGTCGAGCTTCTCGGAGGCGTCCAGCCGAGCGACGTCCTTATTGGTTCCCCAGTCGAACTTGAGGACGACGGTGCTCCTCCCTTCGATGGAGGTGGAGGTGATCTCCCGGAGGTTCTCGACGGAATTGAGCTTCTCCTCTTGCCGCCGGGTGATCTCGCGCTCCACTTCGAGCGGCCCTGCCCCTTTGTAGTCGGTCCGCACGGTGATCTCCGGGCGGTCCACCGTGGGCTTCATCTGGAGCGGTAGGCGGGTGAGCGCAATGGCACCGAAGAGCACGGCCAGGAGGACACCGACCCAGACCGTGACGGGATAGCGGATGCAGAAGCCGATCAGCTTCATTCAGTCGGTCTGACCTTCATGCCCGGCTGCAGAAACTCGTTGCCGAGCGTGACGGCCTTCTGGCCGGCGGCCAGGCCACGTCCGCGGACCTCAATCAACCCGGCCACCTCCGGACCGGTCTCGACGCGCACGAGCTTGGCCGCATCGGCGTTGACCAGAAAGACGAAGTCCCGGCCGCCACGCCGCACGATGGCGTCCTTGGGAACGAAGAGCCCCGTCCGCCCGCGCCCAGTGCGCACCGAGACCCGGGCGAACATCCCCGCCTTCAGCGCGCCGTCGGGGTTCTTCACGGTGACCTTCACCGGAAAGGTGCGGCTGGTCGCGTCCGCGCCCGGCACCACCGCCGTCACGGTCCCCTCGAACCGGCGCCCGGGGTGGGCGTCGACACTGATTGCCGCCGCCTGATCGAGCCGGATCCGACCGATCTCCCGCTCGCCCACCGGGCCGGTGATGAACACGGGGTCCAGCGCAATCAAGTCTACGATCCGGTCCCCCAGCCGGACCCACGCCCCCACGTCCACGTGCTTCTTGATCACGAACCCGGTGATGGGAGCGTGGATAGTGGTCCGGCGGATCTCGTCCTGGATCCGGTCAGCGTGCGCTCGGGCCCGGGAAAGCTCGGCCTCGGCCTGGGCGATCTCTTCCGGCCGGGGCCCGGCTTTCGCCAACCGAAGTGCCTCCAGCATGCGCTGGTGCTTCTGCCTGGCGGCCAGGTGCTCGCTCTTGAAGCGCTGAAGCTCCGCGAGGCTGATGATCTGGTCCTCGTGCAAGCGCTCGGCTCGGTTGAAGTCGGCTTCCGCACGGTCCAGAACGGCTTGCTGCTCCGCGACCTCGGCCGCTCGCTGGGCGACTTCTTCTTCCCGGTAGCCGCGCCGGAGCTTCTCCAACCCTTCGCGCGCCTTGGCGACGTCAGCCATGGCCTCCCGGAGCTGGATCTGCCGAGGCGTCGGGTCGAGCCGGGCCAGCACCGTCTTCCCCACCTCGACATGGTCTCCCTCGAGGGCCCGCATCTCCATCACCCGTCCAGAAACGTCGGCGCCGACCGTGGTGGCAACCGACGGCTCGACGGTGGCGATGAAGCGGACCTCCTCCACCACGGGGCGTTCGACGACCGGGACGACCTTCACGGGAATGACCCGCGCCCTGCGCGGTCCCTGGGCGTGGGCGTTCACCGTCACGGTAAGGGCCAGCACAAGAGCCGGAAGGCAGTAGCGCACGACCCTACATTATACCGGGAAGGAGCAAGGACCTAGGTCCGTGCTCCCTGGGCCCAGGCGACCACGTCCCGGCACGCGCCCGCCAGTTCCTCCAAGGCTTCCGTAAAGAAGTGGTCCGTGTCCAGCACTCGACGCCAGGGCCTTGCCGGCAGGGAAGCGGAGAGCGCCTCCAGTCTCTCGCGGTCGCAGAACTCGTCGTGACTGCCGCCGATCAGGGCGATGCGGCAGGTGGCCTGAGCGAGGAACATGAAATCGTAGAGGTTCAACGGGGGCGCGATCCCTCACTCCCCCCGACGCCGCGGCCCCGCTCTGCTGGCGTCAGGCGGCCCTCGAGCGAGAGTCCGTCGGACGAGGGGAAGTGGGTCAGCCTCGCATGCCGGGACACGCGCATCGGCATTCCAACGGCCCCGTCGGAAGATCGTGCCCGGGCGCGGCCTGATACAAGCGAAGGGACGACGCGGCTACTGGCCGGAGATGGTTACCTTAGAGTTGGGGCCGCTTACCACGATGAAGGCAGTGTTGGAAGACGATGGCTGGATCGACCCCAGGCTGGAGTTCTTGATCACGTTCCCGCCGATGCTGACGTTCGAGGGGAGCGCCCCGTCCTTCAGGGCCACGGGAATGCCACCGAACGTCGTGCACGAGCTGCTGCAGAGGCTGTTGCTCACGTTGATGTGATTCGCCCCTGTGCCGCTGAACGCGACGAGAGCCCCTGAGATATTCACGGCAGACGCGTTGCTCACACTCAGTATCGGACCGTTGCGCAGGTTAAGAGCGCTCCCGTTGGCGAGCGCGAGGAGGTCTCCAGTCACGTTCAGGAAGCTTCCGCCGGCCAGGTTGATCAGCGCGCCACTCTTGACGTCGAGCGTGCTCCCGTTCAGCTTAACCAGCGGCCCGATGCTGGTGACCTTGGCCTTGAAGGAGAGGTCCACGGTGTCGGCGCTCGTGGTGAAGTTGCTCCCGCCCTTAAGGTTCAGGAGCGGGGCGCTGGCCTGAAGGAGAGCGGTGTCGATCTGGAAGGCCTTTTGGCCCGTCACGGTAGCCCCCGAAACCTCCAGCACCCCCCCGCTATGCTTGAGTGGCTCGTCGATCCCCAGTGTCAGCCCTGTGGAAGGATCCACTGCCGTATTGATCCCAGCCAGCTGGACCATGGCGAAGCCGCCGGCACTCGCGATTGAGTGCGTGCCGCCGGTGATGGAGACCAAGGGGTCTGTAGAGCCGGTCACAGTGAGCTGACCACCGCCCGCGATGAAGGCCAGGCTAAAGTCGACAGTGAGATTCGCGTTAGATGCGGCGAGGAGCGGCCCCTTGAGGCTTGCAGATCCTGGCGTAGCGCCGTCGAACAATCTGACTGCGAGCAACTTCCCTGAAGACACCGTGAGCGTAGTGTTGCTGAGCTGCAACAGAGGGGAAGAGCTGGTGCTGGTCAGCGTCCCTTCGACCTCTAGGAAGTCGTCGCTTGTACTGAGCGTGCCACCAACGTCTTTCAGAAGGGAGCCCGCGAGAAAGAGTTCTCCCCCCGATTCAATGCTCACAAAGTTATCGGCGTTGACCTTGGTCGGATCATGGCTGATGAGAGCAGACGTTGTGGTGCTCGTAAGGCTGCCCTTGACCTCGAGCACGTCAACCTGCCCCGTGCCGGTGAGGGTGCTGTTGGTGACTCGAAGGAGTGGGCCAGCTAACTTTGCGTTCGCCCCGGCATCCACCAGGATCAGGGCCCCGTCCGCGCCCGAGTGCGTGACGGTGGAGCCAGTGATTCGCACCACGGGGGACGAATCGCTCCGGGTGGTGGACCCGCCGAACGTCTTGAGGGTCTGGCCCGGGGCCACAGTAACGTCGCCGGAGATCGAGACATCTGGTCCTGGTGGCGGCAGCGGTGTCGTCGTTGTCGGGATGATGGGTGGGGGTGCAGGCTTGGGAGGCGGGGGCGGCGGGAGAGGCGTCGGCTGCTTCCCCGCGAATACCTTCAGCAGGTCGTCCGGCACCGGCGGCGCGGGTGGGGCGGCGGGCTGCGTCGCCCTTGCCGTGGGCTTGGGCTTCTCCTTTGGCTTTGCCTTCGGCTTTTCTTTGGCCGGCTGAGCGCCCCCGAGGACAACGGCGAGAGCCGTGGCTTGGTCCACCGAGCTGCTGCTGACCTGCTGCTTTGCCTCTTCCGGGGTGTCGGTATGCTGGGGCGGGGATTCGAGCCCCTGGACGATTTGGGTGAGGGGCGGAGTGGGGCGGACCTGACGCATGACGTTGCCCGTGATGGTCAGGCTGAATCCCGCGGCTACCGTTGTCGGGATCGCGCCAGGGATGCCTCGGCGGAGAACCTCGATGGCCCCCTTGAGGACGTGGAAGTTCGTGACGGGAGGCTGGGCGGCGGGCCGAAGGGCCTCCACGATGACCACTGTGCCCCTCACCGCCGCGATGGCATTGGGGGTGCGGATCTCAAGGGTCTCGCCGGGCCGCAGTAGCCGGCGGGCCACAGCCAGCGCGATCTTTCCGGCCTCCATGTCCACCGTGGCGCGGTCCACCTCCTCGGTGATGGTCACGACCGAGAGCTCCCGGATGGTGACCAGGGCCTTACCGCCCAACAGCGCCCGGACGATCGACTCCGCCTGGGTGGTGATCCGATCCCTGAGGAAGAGGTCGTCCCGGAACTTGAGGCGGAGCTCTTGGGGCAGCGCCGCCCGGGCCACGGTGGCCCTGCCGTGGATAGTCGTGACCACCCCGGCCTTGGGCGGCTGTGCCAAGACCTTGGTTGGCCAGACGGCGAAGAGGAGCAGGAGGGTCACCAGCGCGCACGTTACGGCTCGGTTCATCGGTCCCTCCTCCGCGAGCACTTTGCGTCCCTGCACAGCTCAACACACGCGAAGCACAACGTCGATGCCGCAAGCGATTGTCGAACTCTGCGGTTCCTGCTGTCAACGGCATTTCTTGGTCAGATGGGCCTTGTCGGGCTGTGTCTGATTCGAACGTCCGGGGTCAGCCCTTCTCGACGATGGCCACCTCATCGATCGCGATCCACACGAGGGTGGGGAAGCGCAGTGGTCCCACCAGAAGTTGCGGCGGAGTCTACCACTCTCTGAACCTGGCGCACGGATTGCTTGCGCGAGCCCGTCCGCGCTTCGTAGACTTCACAAGGGTGTCAGGCCCATGCCCTATATCTCTATCATCGCCGACGACCTCACCGGCGCGGCCGACACCGGCGCGCCCTTTGCCCGGGCCCGCCTGGTCACCCTGATTACCTTGGTCGGGGGGCCTACCTCCCACGCCCGGCACGATCCCCAGGGTGACGTGCTGGTCCTCTCCACTGAGAGCCGTCACCTGGCGCGCGCGGAGGCCGAGGCGCGGGTCCGCCTCGCTGCCGGCCGGGTCGGGAAGGCGGTCTGGGTCTACAAGAAAATCGACTCCACCCTTCGAGGGCATCCTGGGCCGGAATTGGCGACGCTGATGGACGCCCTCGGCCCTGAACAGGCGCTGGTGGCCCCGGCTTTCCCCGCCCAGGGGCGAACAACGGTAGGCGGGCAGCAGCGGGTGGACGGGCTGCCTCTGGAGCAGACACCCCTCGGCAGAGAAGGAGCCTCCTCTGATCTCTCGCGTCTGTTCGGGCCCGGCCCGGACGGCGTAGGGGGCTCGGGTCGGCCTGTGCAGTTGATCGAGTTAAGCACCGTGCGGCGGGGCCCAGCGGCTGTTACGGAAATGCTGCGCGCTCTCGGTCCGGCCGTGGTGATCGCCGATGCAGAGACAGAAAGCGACCTCGCCACGCTGGCCGGAGCCGTCGTCCAAGGCAAAGTGACGCTCGTGTGCGGCTCGGCCGGGCTGGCGCGGGCACTCGCGCGGACCCTCCCCCTGGCCCCGACCGCCCCCCGGCCCAAGCCTCCGCGCGGGGCCCCGGGCCCGGTGCTGACTGTCGCGGGGAGCAGGCACCCGCAGACTCTCCGCCAGGTGGACGTGGCCCGGCAGCAGGGAGTCGCCGTGGTCCGCCCCGACCCGGAATTCGTGATCACCGACGGCAAGGCGATCGAGAGATCCGCGCAGAGCGTCGTCGCACACCTGGCCGCAGGACGGGACGTGATTCTCACCACAGCGGGCCTGGATGAGGCCCCGATGGGCGGTCAGCCGGTGGCCGTCGGGTTGGGTCGGATCGCGTGTGCGGTGGTGGCCAGAACGCATGTGGGCGGGCTCGTGCTCACCGGTGGCGACGTTGCGGCTGCGGTGTGCGCCGAGCTCGGGACCTCCGCGCTCTGGCTCATGGGCGAGGTGCAGCCAGGGATCGCCCTGAGCGTGATGCTGGGCGGAGCGCTTCCCGGCGTGCCAGTCGTCACCAAAGCGGGCGGCTTTGGTTCGGGCGACGCGTTGATTGTGGCGGCCGATCACGCCGCCGCGCGCTACGCCGCACGGATCTCATGGCGCTGAATCGTCCCCTGCTGGCAATAACGATGGGGGACCCGGCCGGGGTTGGTCCCGAGGTCATCGTCAAATGCCTTGCGCACCCGGAGGTGTGGGCGTTCTGCCGGCCACTGGTCGTCGGTGATGCGCGATGGATGGCCGAAGCGGCTCGGATCGTCAGCGCAGACCGCCCGGTGCGCGCTGTTCATGCGGTCGCGGACGCTGGGACAGGCGAGTCCCTCGATCTGCTCGATCTCGCCAACGTGGACGCCGCCCGCCTCGCGCGCGGCTGCGTCAGTGCGGAGGGCGGCCGCGCCGCGTACGAGTACGTCCAGGAAGCCGTGCGCCTGGCCCTGCAAGGGAGCGCCGCAGCGGTGGTCACGGCTCCGATCAACAAAGAGGCGCTGCATGCCGCCGGCTACCGGTACGCCGGGCACACCGAGCTCCTGGCCGACCTGTGCGGGGTGACGGGGACTGTCATGATGCTCGTCACAGACCGGCTGCGGGTGAGCCACGTCAGCACGCACGTGGCCTTGCGTGAGGCGCCGGAGCGGGTCACCGTTGAGCGCGTCCTCCACGTGGTCCGCTTGACCCACGCCGCTCTGGTCCGCCTGGGGATAAGCGCGCCCCGCCTCGCTGTCGCCGGGCTGAATCCGCACGCCGGAGAGGGAGGCCTCTTTGGCGACGAGGACCGGGAGATCATCGGTCCGGCGGTGACCGCCGCCCAGCAGGGCGGGTTCGACGCTCGTGGCCCGTTTCCGCCGGACAGCATCTTCTTCAGGGCGAGCCGGGGGGAGTTTGACGCCATCGTCGCGATGTACCACGATCAGGGACACATCGCCATCAAGATGCTCGGCTTCTACGAAGGCATCAACGTGACCCTGGGCCTGCCCATCATCCGCACCTCCGTCGACCATGGCACCGCCTTCGACATCGTGGGCACCGGGCGCGCCGACGAGTACAGCATGGTGGCGGCCCTCCGCCTGGCAGCCCGGCTGGCCCTGGGAAATCCCAAAGGAGAGTAGGGTGCGGTCAGGGGCCTCATACAATCACGGATTTCTCCCCGTGAAATGTGCTATCCAGAATGAGTCAGGAAATCCGTCCTGCCGCCATCAACCGTCAGCACCTGGGCGGTGATGAAGCTGGCTTCGTCGCTGGCCAGGAACAAGGCACTGTAGGCGACGTCTTCGGGGTCGCCAATGCGGCCGAGCATGGCCCTGTCGGCGAGTGTGGCCAGCCTCGCCTCGGCCTCTTGCAGTGCGGTGCCGGACACGGTCATGTCGGTCCGGATAAACCCGGGGCAAATGGCGTTGACGTTGATGCCGTGAGGCCCGAGTTCCAGAGCTAGCCGTTTCGTCAGGGCGAGGACCGCTCCCTTGGTTGCGGCATACGGAGTGGTGTCCTGAAGGGCGGTCCCGAGCGCGGCGACAGAAGAGATGTTGACGATCTTGCCGTAGCCTCGCGCGATCATGCGCGGCAAGACCGCCTGCGTGCAGTGGATGATGCCTTTCAGATTCACCTCCAACATCTCGTCGAGGTTCGCTTCGGTCAGCGTCTGGATGTTCGCTCTGTGGAAGATTGCCGCGTTGTTGACGAGAATATCGATCTTCTCGAACTGCCCCACAGCCTCCTCGACCATCGCCCGGACTTCGGCGGTGCGGGCGACGTCGGCCTGGACAGCGATGGCCTGGCCTCCGGACTTCCGAATCTCGTCGACGAGCTTGTGGGCCGCCTCAGCGCTCTTCGAATAGTTGACCAGGACTCGAGCACCCTCTCGGGCGAAGATCAGAGCGATGGCTTTCCCGATGCCCCGCGACGCCCCGGTCACCAGCGCAACTTTCCCCTTCAATCGCTCGCTCATAAGCCTCCCGCTCTCTTAGGTCTGCCTGGGGGGATAGTAGATCGTGGACAACTGTGGGTCAAGACGACCAACCGTTCAGGCGTGGCCTGTCGCGAGCGCTTTCAGCTCTTGGAAAAGAAGGGTAGAATGGCGCGGAAGCCGCGGAGGAGAAGATGAAGCTCAGGTGGATGGCTAGCTTCGGAATGGGGTTGCTTGCGGTCGGCTTGCTGATCCCGGCGAGCGCTGCACAGAGGCTCGGGCAGTGGACCACCGCGGCGCCGATGCCTGGAGCCCGCACCGAGGTCGCCGTTGCCGAGATAGCGGGGAAGGTGTACGTGGTCGGCGGGCGAATCGACGGGAGCTTCGCGAGAAATCTTCGCGTCAACGAGGAGTACGACCCGGAGACAGATCGCTGGTGGAAGCGTGCCCCGATGCCGACGGCCCGCCACGGCCTCGGCGCGGTGGCGATCGGCGGCCGGATTTTCGTGGTGTCGGGTGGACCCCGGCCGGGCGGCTCCTCCTCGGGGCTGAACGAGGTCTTCACGCCATGAGGGTCAAACCCGAGCCACAGGGTGGCCTCCGCCACCTCGCGCTCAAGACTCGCAACCTGCGGATGACGGAGCGGTTCTACATCAAGATCCTCGGGCTGGAGGTCGCTTTTCGCAACCGGGGCATGATCTTTTTCCGGAGTCCCGGCGGAGATGACCTCTTGAACTTCGTGGAGACGAACAGGCCGTTCGATCCGGAGCAAGGCGGGCTCGACCACTTCGGTCTTCGCTTCGGGCGCGGGGAGTTGAAGAAACTGAGCCAGACTCTCAGGAAGGCCGAGATTCCGGCCCTGGGGCGTCGAGGCCGAAGGAGCCTCTACGTCCAGGATCCGAACGGCTACACGATCGAGCTGTACTCCGACTGACGCGTCGTGGCGGTCTTCTGATCTGCCATGGATCTCTCGAAGGACCCCACCGCTGATGACCGCAAGGACGAGGCCTACCGCATCGTGGAGCACATCGAGAAGGCCTTGCCCGAGTTTGACAAGCCTGTGATGCTCCTCACCTTCACGCCTGGGGCGCTGATCCAGGAGCGGGACATCGCCTGGGCGAAGACGAGCTTGAAACGGCTCACCCATCGGCACCTCGGTGAGGGCTCTCACTTCGTCCAGGAGGATCAGCCCGAGGCCATCGGGCAGGCAATCGTGGAGTGGCTTCGATAGGGCGCACGGCACCCCCCAAGGGAGGCACTCAGGATGGGCGCGATTAGGATGGAAGCGAGTGGCGGCGTCACTACCATGCTGGCCAACGAGTTCACCCTCGGCAAGGCGGCTGCGCAATCGGGCGAGAGCCTGGAGGGCGCCGGTCGCTTTCGCGCCGGAGCAGGTCGGCACGGCCAGTTCTGAAGCGACGGTCGGGCACAGCTCCAACCAGTGCCCGTGAGCAATCGGGCAGAATGCCCGATGAAGTGCCTGAGTTTCTGGAAATCTGGCTCGCCGAGCTTGGCACCGAGCTTGCAGTTTTTGGCGACTCTGGCTTCGTGTCTTTCAATTGCCGGCGGACTTGAGAGGTGTGAGAGAAGGTGAGACAAGTTCTGGGCTGCGAAGGAATCGAGCAGCGGGGCCGGACGGTTAACCATTCAGTGAGGGCAGGTTGTGCGATGACGAGCGGGGGCGGCGAAGATCAGAAGCTTGTCGAGGCACTACTGCGCAGGGAGGAAGGCGCCGCGGAGGAGCTGCTTGGCCGCTGCGGTGGGTGGATTCACCGGGTGGCTCGTCGGGTGCTCAGCGACGAGCGAGACGCCGAAGAGGTCACTCAAGAGGTTCTGCTGACGGTGATTGGGAAAATCCACACGTTCAAACGCGAGGCGGCATTTTCGAGCTGGATTTACCGGATCGCGGTCAATGCGGCGTATCAACGATTGCGCTCCAGGCGGTCGCGGCCAGAAGTCTCACTGGAATCGTTCCTTCCCGTCTTTGATGAAGATGGCCGGCACGCGCAGCCGGTGGTGGATTGGTCGGGCCAGCTCGATGACCCGGCCGCGGCCGCCGAGGTCAGAGCCGCCATCGAGCAAAGTCTTGGTCGGCTCCCCGAAGAGTATCGAATCGTCATCGTCCTTCATGATGTCGAAGGGCTTCCCAACGACGAGGTCGCAGCGGCCCTCGGACTGAGCCTGGCCGCAGTGAAGTCTCGAGTCCATCGCGCCCGGCTCTTCCTTCGGCAAGAACTCGCTGACGTCTTCTCTCCGGCGCGCTGACAGGAGTAATCTTTAGGGACGACAACTGGAAAGGGGGGTGTTCCATGGTCCTGCGTTGGGGTGTACCGCTTGTGGGGCTTCTCTTGGGCGTCGCGGTCGTCGGCTCGGTGGGGATCGGTGAAGCGCAGAACGGCAGCCTCAAGGCTGGCCCCTACAAAGACTACAAGCAGTGGGCACGGATGAACGATACCGGCGTCTTCAGCTCGACCCACGGCGGCTCGTTTGTGTTTACCTACGTGAACCCAACGGGCTTATCGGCGGCGAAGAACGGGAAGTTCCCATTCCCCGTGGGGACCGTGATCGTCAAGGAGGCATTCATGAACAAGGGTTGCAAGCCTGGCGCGCCGGGGGCCGTATTCGTCATGGAGAAGCGGGGAAAGGGCTACGATTCCAAGGCCAACGACTGGCACTGGGTGCGCTACAACCCCGATGGCACGCTATGGGGAGAGGGAACGAGCGTAGGCCGGGTAGCATTCTGCGCGGGATGCCACCAGACCGCCAAGGTCAACGACTACGTCTTCGGCAACGGCACCACCATGAAGGTGACTCCGACGATGCCGTTGACCCCGTGTAAATGAGGCCGAAACGGCCTGGCCGAGCACGGCCACCGGCGCGAACCTGGGGCAGGTAGATGGCGAATTCAGTCCACGTCACTGCTCCTCACCTCATGTTATGTTTAGTCTTCCGGATGTTTGCTCTTGAACACTCCCTCTGTGGCCCAGGGCTATCCCGTTTGGGGTCCGTGCGATTTTCGATGACTAGCCCGAATTATGCATATAATTCGGGCTAGCGGTTTTCTACGGTTGCCAGAAAGCTGGCCAGCACCCGGTTGAACTCCTCCGCCTGTTCCATGTTCGACAGGTGCGAGGCCGATTTTAGAACTCTCAGCTCAGAGCCCTTGATCTGCTCGTGGATCGTCCGCGCTGCCGCGACTGGCGTAGCGGGATCATCCTCACCGACGATGATCACGGTGGGGAGGTTGATCGTCTGCAAGCGATCGGTGAGGTCGCACGCCGCAATCGCATGGCTGCAGCCGACGTAGCCCCGGGGGTCCGTGGAGCGGATCATGGCGCGCACGCGGTCAAAGACCTCGTGGCGTTGGGCTCGAAAAGGCTCGGTGAACCAGCGCGCGAGCGTCGGCTCGACGAGGGGTTCCATTCCCTGTGTCTCGGCCACACGGATGCGCTCATCCCACACGGGTTTGGCCTCGGCCGGTATGCGGCTGGTGGTGTCACAGAGGACGAGGCTCTTGAGCACCCGGGGATACTTGAGCGCCAGGGTTTGTCCGATGATGCCGCCCATGGAGAGCCCGACGAAGTGCGTCTGGGCGATTCCGAGCGCCTCGAGCAGCGCCCGCAGGTCCTCCGCCAGCTTGTCCAGCGAGTAGGCGCCACCCGGGACTTCGGTGTCGCCGTGGCCGCGCGTGTCGTAGCGCAGCACCCGGTAGCGCGAGGTGAGTGTGGGCAGCTGGGGGTCCCACATGGAGAGGTTCGCTGCGAGCGAGTGGCTCATGGTGACGACGGGCCCCGAGGCCCGCCCGTCCAAGGTGTGGTGGATCTTGAGGCTGTTCGCGGTGATGTTCATCGCTTCGTCCTTTCAGGTCAGAGTGTGAGTACTGTTACCTGCTTGCGTTTACGACAACCATCGCGACTCCGCGCAGTGCGAAAGTCGCCACAACTAGCTGGAACGGCACTAGTTTTACGACCCGCGCTTGCGGCTGTCAAGTCGAAGTCTGGATGCTCGAGCACGCAGAGTGGGGGCACCACGCTTGCGGCGCCGCCCACTACGCTTCGGCGGGCGGGGTCTCAAACCTCTTGACGAAGGAGGGTGCACTCGGCGACCATCCCGCCATCGGGAGGCGCAGGCGCGTGGGAGAGCGTCGCCGGGTAGCGGAGCGAGCTCCGCGTGAGACGACCGAATCGTTTGAGTAGGCCCTCGATCATTGCGGTGGTCAGTGGGAGGTGAGGGGGGTTGATGCGCATGCATGAGAAGGTGGCTCTTGTAACAGGCGCCGGCTCGGGGATCGGCCGTGCCACGGCGTTACGGCTCGGCGCGGAGGGAGCGAGCGTGGCCTGCGTTGATCTCGCGTCCGGCCGCGCGGTCGAGACGGCGAAGCGGATCGAGGCGGCAGGCGGGCAGGCGCTGGCATTGGAGGCGGACGTCACGGACGAGCAGGCCTGCGCGCGGATGGTCGACGCGACCCTGGCCCGGTTCCAGCGTCTCACGACCCTCGTCAATTCTGCCGGCGTCCGGACGGAGCGGAGTGATGCAACCCCGCCGTCGCCGGAATGGCGGCGCGTCGTCGAGACCAACCTCACCGGCACCTATCTCGCCTCGCGCGCGTCTCTCCCAGCGCTCTCGGCAACTGGAGCCGGCGCCGTCACGAACCTTGCGTCGATCTACGGACTCGTCGGCGGCTCGCTCTCTCCCGCCTACGCCGCCTCGAAGGGTGGTGTCGTCAACCTTACTCGCCAGATGGCGCTCGAGTGGGCGCCCACAGTGCGCGTGAACTGCGTGTGCCCGGGTGTCATCGACACACCGATGACGGCCCCGCTCATTCGGGACCGGGCGTGGCGCGATGCCGCGCTCCAGAGATACCCGCTGAAACGTTTCGGGCAACCTGAGGAGATCGCTGCGGCGATCCTCTACCTCTCGAGCGACGAGGCGGCCTTTGTCACGGGCGTGGCACTGCCCGTCGACGGCGGCTACACGGCGGCCTAGACCGTTACCGGCAGGCTGCTCGGTTCGGCGCCCCCATTACCGCTCCGGCAATCCCTACCCTCTCCTCCCAGGGGGGACGCAGAATGGGCCGATGCGGGAGTGGCCGATCGTACCAACCCTGACCAGAAGAGGAGGCCGCGATGCCGATTGAGACCAGATATCTGCTCACCGCCGCCATGGATGTCGAGCCCGACAAAGAGGCGATCTTCAACGAGGTGTACGACCAGGAGCACGTTCCGACGTTGATGGCCGTACCGGGCGTTATCTCGGTCGCTCGCTTCAAGACCCAAGAGCTGAGCATGATCATCGGGGGCCAGCGCCGGACCATCGTGGTCGAGAACGAACCGACGTACAGCGCGCTGTACGAAATCGAAAGTCCCGAGGTATTGACCGGTGAAGCCTGGGCCCGCGCCGTCGACCAGGGGCGCTGGCCGGACCACGTGCGGCCCTACACGAAGAACCGCCGGCACGTCCTCTACCGACGGATCTCCAAGTGAGGACCCCTCGCGAGGAGCCTGGGCCATGATTCCCGGCCCCGGTTCAAGCCCCGTTGCCTTCTTCGGGCGGGGATAGCATTGTCGTCGACTACCCCAACGGGCACAGAGCGCCTGGTCTGGTCTCCGAAGCACGGGGGTTCCCTCGGCTTGAGCGCAAGCGCTGCGGGCCGTTCAGGAGGTTGAATGAACCCGAGGAGCAATGTGACACTAGTCAGGCCAGATGTGCTCACGAACTTCGTGAGCCGGGTGTTGACGGCGGCCGGTGTCGACGCGCCCGATGCGGAGACGGTCGCCGAGATCCTCGTCGAGGCGGATCTCAGGGGCGTCGAATCCCATGGGACCACCCGCTTGGCGGGGTACGTTTCCATGATTCGCCTCGGGCTCCTCAATCCGAAGCCAACCGTACAGGTCATCAGGGACGCCCCTTCCCTCTCCATGCTCGACGGGGACAAGGGCTTCGGCATGGTGGTGGCGAAGCAGGCGATGCACGCCGCCATGGACAAGGCGGCGCGGGTCGGCATTGCGTCCGTCACGGTGCGCAATATGACCCACACGGGGATGATCGGCTTCTACCCGATGATGGCCGCCCGACGCGGCCTCATCGGCTTTGCCATGAACAACGGTCCCGCCATCGTGCCGCCGTTTGGTGGAACGTCGCCGACCTTCGCCACGAACCCGATCGCGGTCGCCTTCCCGTCCGGCGAGGAGCAACCGATCGTGCTGGACATGGCCACGACTGTGGTGGCCGGCGGCAAGCTGCGCCTGGCCGCCAAGAAGGGTCTGCCGATCCCGAAGGAGTGGGCGCTCGACCGCTTCGGAGTGCCGACGACCGACCCCGAGGAGGCCATCCTTCACGGATTGTTTCAATGGGCGGGGGGCTACAAAGGCTTCGGCCTCGCAACCGTCATCGAGGTGTTGAGCGGCGTGCTCTCAGGAGGATTTTTCGGCACCAGTGTGCCGCCCATGAAAGCCTTCGGTAAGGACCCCCTTGTCACCAGCGCCTTCTACCTGGCCATCGATCCCGAGCACTTCATGCCGCTCGACGAGTTCAAGGGCCGCGTCGACCGTCTCATCCGTCAGATCAAAGCCTCCAAGCGGGCTGCCGGCGTCGAGATGATCTATGTGGCGGGGGAGCCCGAGTTTCGTCGCCATGCTGAGCGGTCTCGAGACGGCATTCCGTTGAGCGGCGCGGTGTATCAGGAGCTTCGAGGGCTGGCGGGGGAGCTCGGTGTGCCGTTCGACCTGGCCGGGCCCCGCTGAACCTGCGTCTAGAGTCTGGAGGAGTGGGCCATGAGTGGATCGAATTTTCTCCGCGCGATCACTGCCGGTTTCATCGCGACGTTTGTCATGACCGTGACCGGCTTCTGGCAGGCTGGGATCGGGCTCCCGAAGTTCGATGTCGGGTCTATGCTGGCCGCAAACATGGGGCATGGGTATGGCTGGGGCCAGGCTGCCCATTT
>JBHIAB010000051.1:0-17647 GCA_046758385.1 Methylomirabilia bacterium
GAAACGCCACGCCCGAGGTGCTGGACTACATCCGCCCGTGGGTCGACCTCTACAAAGTTGACCTGAAGGGCTTCGACGACAAGCGCTATCGAAAGCTAGGCGGCGTCCTCAAAGTAGTGCTGGACTCGATCCGGCTCTTGCACGCCAAGGGCTTCTGGGTCGAGGTCGTGACGCTTGTGGTTCCGGGGTTCAACGATTCTGACGCGGAGCTCAAGGAGATCGCGAAGTTCCTTGTCTCCGTGTCGGCGGATATCCCGTGGCACGTTACGGCGTTCCACGAGGACTACAAGATGACGGACCGGGCCAGCACCGCCACCGGCACCCTCCTCCGCGCTGCTGAGATCGGGGTCTCCGAGGGTTTGCGTTACGTCTATGCCGGGAACATTCCCGGGCGAGTCGGGCCGTTCGAGAACACCTACTGTCCATCCTGCAAGACGCTGCTGATCGAGCGGACGGGCTATATCATCCAGAAGGATTTGCTGACTCCTACCCGTGGGGTCTGCCCGTCCTGCGAGGCGAAGATTGCTGGCAGGTGGGGGTAAGAATCTGGGGCTGTCACTGGCGGAGCGGGATCATGGAGCAATCGGACGAATCAGAAAAGCAAGCCGGAGGGGCGGATCACAGGTGCCCTGAGTGTGATATGCCACTCCTGGTGACTCCACGCGGGAGCGAAGTGACTTGCCCCGAGTGCGGCCTTGACGTGCATCGGGAAGAGTAGTCCACATCGCTGATCCGCAGCAGAGGCCTGCGTCGATCCGAGCGCTCGACCCCATCTAGGCGGAGCCTGGTGCTGCCGGAGTGGCCAAAGAGTCACCGATTGCGCTTCTGCCACCTGGCCAGGGCGCGGGTCACCTCCCGGCGGACCGACTCGTCAGGATCCGATGAAGCCGCTTCCAGGGCCCACCGCGCCTCGTTGCTGCTGAGCGCGCCCAGCGCCCGGGCGGCCACTCGGCGCACTCGGGGATCTCGGTCGCCAGTCAGGACTCCTCGCAGGGCCTGAATGGCCCTTTCACCCTCGACTCTCCTCAAGGCGCGCACCGCCTGGATCCGCACAGCGGGCGCTTGATCGCTCAAGGCCGTCGTGAGCGCAGTAGCGGCCTGTGCGCTCCCCATCTGGCCCAGGGCTGCGGCGGCACGGCTCCGAACGATTGGGTCGGCGGCCTGGGATAGAATCCGCGACAGCTCAGCGCCCGCAGCCTCGTCCCGTCGGCGGGCCAGCGCCCGAACAGTCCGCAGCTGGGTGGCGCGCTCTCTCGGATCAACGCGAGTCCGCACGGCCTGACCTGGCGAGGACTCCATGACCCACACCTCGGTCAAGGGTCCTGCCTCCGTCTCGCCCTGAGGAGCGTCGTGGAACAGAGCCACAGAGTGTCCGCGAGCCAGTCGCCGGATGCCTTCCTCCAGCGGGACGTCAGTGAACGACCGAGTGACCCGGGTTGTGATATCTCCGCGGATGCTCACTTTCAGACCCGCCTGCTCCCCGATGGCACGAAGGACATCGGCTAGAGCCACGTCCCGTACATCGACTGTCAGCAACCCGTCCTCAACGACCACGTCGATGGCGGCGGCGGGAGCCTGCTGGGCGACCCCTTGCGAGGAGGCCGGGGTGGAGACGCTCAGCAGGGGGGCCGCCAGGATGAGGAAAATGGTCACCGCCCGGACTGCCAAGAGGGAGTGTGGGTTCATCTAGAGTCACCCTTGCTGCCAGCTTTCAAAGTATCGTCACCATTTTATCCGATTAATACGCCGTGATTGAGCAATGGCAACAGTCTGTCCTACGAGTGTTTCCCCTCCCCCCATTGGGAGTGGATGCTCGGGCACGGAAGTGCCCAGAATTTTGGCTCTTGACAAGGGGAATCAGCACGTAATATTCGTTGGTACTTTCGCGGCCCGTCTGGCTTGAGTGGTCATATTCTACTCAGGCCCTCGGCGCCGAAGTTAGTGACCGGTAGGTTTTGGGGATGAGTGTCGTCGGATCGATCAGAAAGTCTTTTGCCGAAAAGGCAAGTCAGTCGAGAGGCTCGGGAAGTTAAGGTGAAGAGGTGGTCACCGTGAAGCGAACATCCGTGTTGGGCATGGTATTGCTCATTCTAGTGAGCGGTGGCCATGCTCAGGCGGGCAGCGAGAAGGCTGGGCTGATGGCTAAGGTTAGCGGCGACTTGGCCGGTTTGTACGACGAGTACGTTTCCTACCTGAAGCGGGGCAGTGGCACGCGGTTCAAGCCCGGCAACCCTCTGTTGCGAGTAATCGATGGGCGGGTGGTCATCGACGCGGTCGCTTCGGGAGACGCGGGCACCTTGCGATCGGACCTGGAAGCTTTGGGAATGCAAAAGGCTGCGGCGTTTGGACGCATGGTCTCAGGTCAGCTCCCTATCCTCGCCATCGACGACATGGCGGCACTGGACAGCCTCAAATTCGCACGGCCTGCCTATGCTTCGACCCGGCGTGGGTCTACCAGCCTCGGTGCGCCACGAGCACCCATACCTGATCCCCCGGAAAGGAAGGAAGTAGGTCGGTGAACATCGACTCAGTGAAGCATGAGCCTGGCACTCCAACGCCCTGCGGGGCGAGGCTCGAGATGCAAAATCTCGGTGTAGTACTCGGGAGGTAGTCACCATGAAACGAACAGTCATGCTCCCCGTGTTTGTCATGACATTGCTCATTCTGGCCGGCGGCGCCGGTGCCCGGACGGCGAGCGGCAAGCATGGGCCGATGGCCAAAGTCGGCTTCCCCTTGGCCAGTTTGCAGCAAGAGTATCAAGCCTATGTGGCGCGGCAGGGTAGCGACAAAGGATTCAAGCCCGGCAACCCTCTGTTGCAACTGAGGGGTAACCGGGTCGTTATCGATGCGGTCGCCTCCGGAAACACGAGTGCCTTGAAAGCTGATCTGAAAGGATTGGGTTTGCAAAAGGCCTCGAGCTTTGGACGCATGGTCTCAGGCCAACTACCTATCGGCGCCATCAAAGGCATGGCCGGCCTTGGCAGCCTGAAGTTCGCTCGGCCTGCCTATGCGATGACTCGCGCGGGGCTGGTGGCCAGCCAGGGCGATGAAGCCATGCGCTCCGACGTTGCGCGGGCCACCTTCGGCGTGGACGGAACCGGAGTCACCGTGGGCACGTTGTCCGACAGCTTCAATTGCAAGGGTGGCGCAGCAGCCGATGTGGCCGGTGGTGACTTGCCGGTGGGGATCATCGTGTTGGCGGAGGAGCCGGGGTGTGGATCGGGCACGGACGAGGGCCGCGCCATGATGCAACTGATCCATGACGTGGCGCCCGGTGCCAGCCAGGCATTCCACACGGCGTTCAACGGCCAGGCCGACTTCGCCGACGGGATTATTGAGCTAGCCACCGGCGCCGGGGCCAATGTCATCGTGGATGATGTCATCTACTTCGCCGAACCCATGTTCCAGGACGGCATCATCGCGCAAGCTGTCGATACCGTGGAGGCTAATGGTGTCTCCTACTTCTCTGCAGCCGGCAACAACGACCGCGACGCCTACGAGGCCCCCTTTAGGGGTAGCGGAATGTTCTTAACAGTCAACGGTGTCCCGAGCGGCGAGCTCCACGATTTCAATCCGGGGCCCGGTGTGGATATTGGCCAGCGGATCGATGTCCCCGTGGGCAGCGGATTCATTATGTCCTTCCAATGGGACGAGTCCTACTTCTCGGCCGGCGGCCCTGGATCGACCAGTGATATGGACATTTATGTGACGGACCGTAGAAATAGGCTCATACTCGCCAGTAGTACGACGTACAACCCCCTCTCTGGCGACCCGGTTGAAGTACTTCAGTTCATCAACTTCGGCGGCTTTGGCGACAGGTTCAACATACTGATTACGAACTTCACTGGGCCTGCCCCAGCGCTGATGAAGTATGTGAGGTTTGACCTCGGGCCAGGCGTCGTGGTCAGAGAGTTCGACACTGCCAGTGGGACAATCTACGGACACACCAATGCAGCCGGGGCCGAGGCAGTCGGAGCCGCATTCTACGGGGACACGCCCGAATTCGGGGTTGACCCGCCGCTTCTGGAGTCATTCTCGTCGGCCGGTCCCACTCCGATACTTTTTGAAGTGAACGGCGCTCGCAAGGCGATCCCTGAGGTGCGCCAGAAGCCCGAGATCGTGGCTCCAGACGGCACCAACACCACGTTTTTTGGAAGCGACATCGCCTTCGACCCGGACACCTTCCCCAACTTCTTCGGCACCTCGGCCGCAGCCCCGCACGCCGCGGCTGTAGCAGCCTTGATGCTGGAGAATGCGTTGTTGACCCCCGCCGAATTGTACGCGGCCCTGGAAGACACTGGTCTCGACATGGGCGACCCTGGAATCGACGATGAGAGTGGTTTCGGCTTCATCCAGGCTGACGTGGCGGTCGCGTCCGTAACGGCACCACCGGCCGACGCAACTGCTCCTACGGTCACCGGCGTAACTCCGACGGATGGGGCCATTGCTGTAGCCGCGAATACCAATGTGGTGGTCACGTTCTCCGAGCCAGTTAACGGGGTCAACGCGACCACTTTCAAGCTTAGTGCTGGAGGGAGGAACATCCCCAGCACCGTGACCGTGGCTGCTGACAGATTGAGCGCCACCCTTGATCCCAACGGTGATTTGGCCAATGGAACTCCTCACACCGTCACAGTAAAGACTGCGGTCACTGACGATGCTGGCAACCCCATGGCGGCCGATTTCACTAGCACCTTCACCACGGCAGCAGCGGCCGGCTCCCTCAATGTCACCGTTACCACTGACAAAGCCAGTTACGTAAACAAGGAGAAGGTGCTAATCACTGTCACCGTGACTGGCGGGACTACCCCGGTTGAGGGCGCGGCCGTCCATGTGGACCTAGCCACAGCCAACGGAAGAAGATTGGCAGCAGATAACACGAGCGATGCCAACGGCGTGGCGTTGTTCCAGTACAAGGTCAACTCCAGGCGCGATGGAGTTGGCATCTATACCTTGGACGTTACTGCTTCCAAGGGTGGATTCCAGAATGGGAGCGCATCCGCCACGTTCGCGGTAACGAAATAAGCTGAGCGGGGGGAGAGTGATCCGCCTCTTCAGCGAGCAGGCAATGAGCAAAGAATTACCGGGCGCGGTTCTGCCATCTGGCCAGCGCCCGGGCCACCTCGCGGCGGACGGATTCGCCGGGATCCGATGAAGCCGCTTCTAGTGCCCACCGCGCGTCCTCGCTACTGAGCGCGCCCAGCGCCCGGGCAGCGACTCGGCGCACCCGGGCATCTCGGTCGCCAATCAGGACGCCTCGTAGGGCCTGAATGGCCCTCTCGCCCTCGACCCTCCTCAGGGCGCGCACCGCCTGGATCCGCACTGCGGGCGCTTGATCGCTCAAGGCCGTCGTGAGCGCTGTAGCGGCTTGTACGCTCCCCACCTGGCCCAGGGCTGCGGCGGCCCGACTCCGAACAATCGGGTCGGCGGCCTGGGACAGAATCCGCGCCAGCTCGGCGGCCGCGGCCTCGTCTCGTCGGCGGGCCAGCGCCCGGACGGTCCGCAGTTGGGTAGCGCGCTCCCTCGGATCAACGCGAGTCCGCACGGTCTGGCCTGGCGAGGACTCGAGGACCCACACCTCGGTCAACACTGCTGCCCCCGCCCCGGCCTGGGGAGCGGAGTGAAACAGAGCCACCGAGTGCCCGCGAGCCAGTCGCCGGATGCCTTCCTCCAGCGGGATGTCGGTGAACGACCGAGTGACCCGGGTTGTGATATTTCCACGGATGCTCACTTTCAGACCTGCCTCCTCCCCGATGGCGCGAAGGACATC
Organism: Methylomirabilia bacterium; assembly: GCA_046758385.1. GTDB lineage: Bacteria > Methylomirabilota > Methylomirabilia > Rokubacteriales > CSP1-6 > JBHIAB01. The sequence goes on from JBHIAB010000051.1 coordinate 5,771, forward strand.
GGCTAGAGGCATGTCCCGCACATCGACTGTCAACAATCCGTCCTCGACGACCACGTGGATGGCGGTGGCGGGCGCCTGCTGGGCGTCCGCTGAAGAGGGGGCGTAGACATTTGGCGCATGAGCTGCCAGAAAGATGATTGCCGCCCGGGCTGCTAGGGGGATTCTGTTCATCCGGGGTTGCCCTTCCCAGGTGCTTCTACTGTACCGTGCCTATTCATCCGGTCAATACCGTTGGCCAAGTCACGGAAGGAGTCATATGATACGTGCGCTACCGTTAGAGGAATCATTCGCCGAAGGCAGGGGCCAAGGCGCCGGACACACGGGAGGAGTTCTATGACGCATCGGATTGCGGTCATTCCAGGTGACGGGATCGGTAAGGAGGTCGTGCCCGAAGGCATGCGCATCCTCGAGGCTGCCGGGCGCCGGTTCGGCTTTGACTTTGCATGGACGAGCTTCGACTGGGGCTGTGAGCGCTATGCGAAGACCGGTCGCATGATGCCCGAGGACGGCCTCGACCAGCTCAAGGGCTTCGAGGCCATTTTCCTCGGTGCCGTGGGCTTTCCCGGCGTGCCTGACCATGTCTCGCTGTGGGGCCTGCTCATCCCGATCCGCCGCACCTTTCATCAGTACGTGAACCTGCGTCCGGTGCGGCTCTTGAGGGGCGTGAGATCGCCGCTGACGGGGCGGACGCCCCAGGAGATCGACTTCGTGGTCGTACGCGAGAACAACGAGGGCGAGTATTCCGAGATCGGCGGCCGCCTCTATCGCGGCACCGACGAGGAGCTGGCCGTGCAGCAGTCGCTATTTACCCGCCGAGGCTGCGATCGCGTCATGCGCTACGCCTTCGAGCTGGCCAGGACGCGGGCGGGGCGCCACGTGACCTCAGCCACCAAGTCGAACGGCATCATCCACAGCATGCCCTACTGGGACGAGCGCTTTGCGACCGTCGCCAAGGACTACGCGGAGATCAGGACGGATCAATACCACATCGACATCCTGAGTGCCCATTTTGTCCAGCACCCGGACTGGTTCGACGTGGTCGTGGCCAGCAACTTGTTCGGCGACATCTTGTCCGATCTCGGGGCGGCGGTGGCAGGATCGATCGGACTGGCACCGGGCGCCAACATCAACCCGGAGAAGAACCACCCCTCGATGTTCGAGCCGGTGCACGGCTCGGCGCCAGATATTGCCGGGCGCGGGATCGCCAACCCCATCGGGCAGATCTGGACAGGAGCCATGATGCTGGATCATCTCGGCCATCCCGAGGCGGCCCGGGCAGTCGTCTCCGCGATCGAGACTGTCGTAGGAGAGGGTAAGGTGCTGACACGGGACCTGGGCGGCAAGGCCTCGACGGCTGAGGTTGGCCAAGCAATCGCGGCGCTGATCTAAACCTGAGCCGAAGAACTTTTGGCGCTGCCCAACCGCGGGCGGAGGCGGAGCTCACCCCACCCTCACCCTAGCCCTCTCCCCCAGGTGATGGCCCCTCACCTGTATCCTCTCCCCAGCGGGGAGAGGGAAAAAGGAGAGCGGCGCAAGTGGGGGGCGAGGGGAAATGCGCCAATCCACACCGAGTTCCTTCGAACCGTGGTCAATATGTCGCGCGGCCGCCGGAGAGGTCGAACACCCCACCGGTGGTGAAGGAGCACTCCTCCGAGCAGAGCCAGGCGACCATCTGAGCGACCTCGTCTGCCCGGCCGAACCGGCCCATGGGAATCCTGGAGAGCATGTACTGGATGTGCTCTTGCGTCATCTGCTTGAAGATGTCGGTCGCCACGGCAGCCGGCGTGACGCAGTTGACGAGGACCCCGGTTTGCGCGAGCTCCTTGCCGAGCGATTTGGTCAGCCCGATGACCCCCGCCTTGGCCGCGCTGTAGGCGGAGGCATTGGGGTTGCCCTCCTTGCCTGCGACGGACGCGATATTCACGATCCTCCCGTAGCCTTTCGCGATCATGCCTGGCACCACTGCCCGACAGCATAGGAAGACCCCGGTGAGATCGACCATGAGCACCTTTTGCCAGTCTTCCGGGGTGTACTCCCAGGTCTTTCTGTTGGGCCCGCTGATGCCGGCGTTGTTGACGAGGATGTCGATGGTGCGAAACCGCTCGAGGGTGGCGCCTGACGCGGTCTCGACCGATGCTGGATCTGTGACGTCGACCATGGCCGTGTGCACGTCCCCGTGCTGCGCGAGAGCCCGAGCAGCCGTGTCGAGCGCGTCACCATCTATGTCCCACACATTGACCGCCGCGCCCGAGGTGAGGAGGCGCTCCCCAATCGCATACCCAATGCCTCTTGCCCCACCCGTAACAACAGCCTTCCGCCCTTTCAGATCAGCCATGAGGCGGCCTCCTCGGGAACGTTAAGGGCCACGCCCACGTGGTTTACTCCCCTGCTCACTCTGAGCGCCAGATGGCGCCGTTGGGGTAGAGTTCGCGCCATGCCGAGAGGTAAGCTAAGTGCCACGCTGTCCGGAGGGAGACGACGAGCAGGACGATTCCCAACAGCATCGGTCGGCTCAGCCGAAGGCTGCCCAGAGGTCGCGTACGACCGATCGGTAAGAGTTAGCCCTTCAAGGACCGCTCAGCTTGCCGGACGCGTCGGGAGAGGGTCACGAGCATGGTTTGGGTGAGTCGGGGCACCTGGTCGAGGAGGGTCCAGAAGTTTTTGCGGCTGATCACGAGCAACCGAACGGTCGTTTCCGCCACCACTGACGCCGAGCGCGGTTCCCCGTCCAGGAGGCTCATCTCACCGAAGAAATCTCCCGCCCCGAGCCGTACCTGCCTCTCGGGGGACACCTCCACCCGAGCCGTCCCGTCGACGATCATGCAGAACTCTGCTCCGGGCTCGCCGGCGCGGGTCAGGAGCTTGCCTGGTGGCTCCGCGACCACTTCGGTGATCTTGGCAACGGCACGCAGTTGGCGGCGCGTGCACTCCCGGAACATGGGAACTTTTTGGAGATGCTCGGTCTTCTCTTCCCGACCCATGGGGGGTCCGGAAAATGACTCGGGACTCCCTTGGTCCCCGTACTGGATCGATCCGTCCATCATTCTGCTGACAAGTTCCATCGCAGCTCCCTTTGCTGCCTCTTTGTCCAGGCGATGTCTCGTCTGTAAAGGGCAGCGGCGGAGACGCCAGCCATTCTCACAGACACGCCTTGCTCCCAAGTCTACCCCAGAAGGCGGGACAAAACACGTGGTGCGTGAGGCTGGCGCTCGCCCCGGGCGGGGGAAGGTCAGGCTCCCCTCACCCCTACCCGGGGGGGAGAGCGGAACTGGGGACCATCGAGAGATAGCTCCCAGTGATTGCGTCAGCGCGTCTCGGGTGGGGCGTACTTGCCGAGTGTGCTGACGAAGGTCTTTGCTGCGTCAGGAGTGGCCACCTGGCCTCCTAAGAGGATCTCGCGAGCGGTGAAGCCTCGGGTGTACATCTCCTGGTTGGCGTCGGCGTCGGCGAAAATGGTGGCCCCCTCCACAGAGATCCCCGCAAATAAGCCCTTGGTGCGGGAGTAGGAGAGGATCTCTGCCTTGAGGCGTAGGTCGATGCCTGCCTCCCCCCGGCGCCCGAGGGGTCCAGCTGCGACGCTCAGGTCACCCCCCAGCGTGACTTTGCTCCGAAGCAAGCTGTCTACCCCTCCCCGGGTCATGACCAGGAGGATCAGATCCGTCACCTGGGCACCGAACTGGAACCCGAAGCTCGCGCCGCCCATGGTGAAGAAGGCCGGGGGACTCCACTGCCCGTCGGACTCGCGCCGGACACTCATGACTCCCTTGCCGACCCGCCCCCCTACGAAAAAGGCTCCCTTCACCACTCCAGGAAAGACAGCCACGGCGTACGTACGGGCCAAGAGGTCTCCTGGGATCTTCTTGTCCGGGATGCTCATGACTTCGTGGAGGACGGCCGAGGCTTTTTCCAATCGCGCCGTCAGCTCCGGACTGAGCTGTGCCGTCGCGTCTTGAGAACAACCCACAACGACAACGAGAGCCACGGCCAACCGTTGCCACCACTTCATGGTCGAGGTCCTCCCTTAGCCCGGGTCGGTGAATGCGGGATGCGCGGCAGCCTTTTCATCGCCCTTTTGTCCCTACAGGCAGGTGTGGTGAGCGGGCGTCTGGCGTAGGCGCGCCATCCCCTCGATCATGCGCGGCAGGTCCATCGGCAGGTGGATCTCGTCGCGGAACTCCTGATAGCAGCGGAGGACGTTGGGCAGAATCCGCTCCGCCTCCCGCCACGACGCGTAGACGCCCAGCGTGATGTCTCTCACAGCGTCCTCGGCCGGCACCCCGGCATCGAAGCGTTTCTTCGCCTCGCGCCGGACCAGCGCGAGGTAGTCCCGCATGTGTTTGACGTCCCGCTTGGTTCCGATCGGGCCGTGGCCTGGGACGATCACGTCAGCGTCGTAGGAGAGGAGGCGGTTGGCGACCTTGATCCAGTTGCCGATGTGACCCTGAAACGCGAGCGGCGTGACGTAGTGAAAGGCGATGTCGCCTGCGAACAACACGCGCTCCTTGGGCAAGAAGGCAATGGCATCGCCGATGGTATGAGCGGTAGTGCCGGGGTGCCACAGGTGAATCTCGCGATAGCCGTCGTGGAGCACCATACGGTTCTGGAACGTCACAGTCGGGAGCGTGACCTTCAGCAGCGGAAACTCCTTGGCGAACCGGGGCATGAAGCGCTGGAGCAAGGGCAGAGGCGGGAACCCGGGGGCGAGCGCTTCTCGACACTTGTCGGTGGCGACGATGGTTGAGCCACGGAAGAACTTGTTGCCGCCGGTGTGATCGAGGTGGTGGTGCGTGTTGATGAGGTGGCCGACGGGCTTGCGGGTCGTTTTCTTGATCGACGCGATCAACCGCCGGGTCATCGATGGGACCATGAGGGCATCGACCACGATGGCGTCCTCGTGGCCCACGATGAGTCCAGAGTTCGAGATCCCGGTCTCGCCCGTCGCCTGCACATAGGCGAAAAGCTTCGGTCCGAGCTCGATCATCCCGCTCTTCCAGCTTTGAGGGACGGTGTGCCGGACCATCGTCCTCCTCCTCTCGTGATTTCCAGGCGACCCACCCGCACCACGAACCCTGCACGCCGGCGCGTGGAGCGGACCGAACCGCTGAAGAATGGCCTGGTGCGCCAAGCTTAGCCCGAGCAACTGGAGGGGGTCAAGCGCCGCCATTGCTCCTTTACATGCGACATCGCGCGTGTTAAATGAATGCACGAGGCTGTCGGGTATGACCCCAGGGTGTGGGCGAACGAAATCGGCGGAATGCCTTCGCAGTGGTCGACTTTCGGTCCGTGACTTGGCCCAACTACCTCCCGCTCGCTCGCGCGGGGCGCTCAGGGTGAGCGTGAATGTGGCAATGGAAGGGCGAGGGGTGAGTGTATGAAAATCAGCGACGTCAAGGCCCACGTGTTGGCGATCCCCATCAAGCAGGAGGAGCTTCCGACCCCATGGATCTGGGGCGCGTTCAATCAGATCATTGTCGAGATCCAGACGGACGAAGGACTCACGGGCTACGGGGAAGCGTATGGCTATGGGACTCCTCGCGCGACGGCAGCCGTCATTGACGAGGTCTTGAAGCCGATGCTACTGGGGGAGGACCCTTCCCAGATCGCAGCCTTGCACGACCGGATGTACCGTCAAACCCATCTCTTCGGCCGCTATGGCATTACGACCTTCGCCATCAGCGGCATCGACATCGCGCTCTGGGATATCGCTGGCAAGGCTGCCGGAGTTCCGCTGCACCGTCTTCTGGGCAGCGCCATAACGAGCCAGGTCGAGGCCTACGCCAGCCTGGTGCGCTACCCTGAGCCGGAACAGGTGAGGGTGGTTGCGTTGCACGCAAAGGAGGCGGGTTATACGGCAGTTAAGCTGCATCAACTGGACGTCGAGAGCATACGGGTGAGCCGTGAAGCTGTAGGAAGCGAGATCCGCCTCATGATGGACATCAACTGCGCCTGGACCCCCGAACAGGCCCTCGACATGGCGCGGCGGTTAGCGCCCTACGCGCTCTTCTGGCTCGAGGAGCCTCTCTGGCCGCCAGAGGATTTCAAGGGGTTGGCTCGGCTTGCCGAACTGAGTGGCGTGCCCGTTGCCACCGGAGAGAATGCGTGTACGGTCTATCAGTTTCAGGCGATGCTCGAAGCCAGGGCCGCCAGCTACATCCAGCCCAGCGTGATCAAGGTTGGAGGCATCAGTGAGTGGCGTAAGATTGCTGCCTTAGCGGAAACGTACAACGTGACGATCGCGCCGCACTCGCCCTACTTTGGCCCGGGACTCTCGGCGACCGCTCATCTGGTCGCCGCGGCTCCGCGGGTCGGGCTTCTTGAATGTCTCTACGTCGCGCTCGAAGCCAGCGTGTTCAAGGAACCTCCGCGAATCGAGGAGGGACATTTTCTTCTCCCGCAAGGGCCAGGCCTCGGGCTAGAGATCGATCCGGAAGTGCTCGCACGCTACCGTAAGCAGGGAGACTGACATGGTGAGCATCCCGAAGCCCGTCGCACTGATTGCCGGCGTGTACGAGTTCCCTGAGCGGAAGACTTCCAAGAGCGCCTTGGAGATCCAGGCGCTGTCGGCGCGGGCGGCGCTCGATGAGGCAGGGCTGTCCGCGAAAGATGTGGATGGCTTCTTCACCGCCGCGCCCATGGGCGGGCTCGGCCCGTTGTCCATGCTCGACTACCTCAACCTGAACCCTCGCTATATGGACGGTACGACCATCGGCGGGGCGTCCTTTGCGGCCCACGTCCATCACGCTGCGGCGGCTATCGCCGAGGGGCGCTGTCAGGTTGCGCTCATCACCTACGGAAGTACATCACGCTCTGCTGGCGTCCCGGTGGGGACTCGCGAACGGATGGGGGGGGAGTACCTCGACCAGTTCGAAGGGGTCTACGGCACCACGACCGTCGGGCTCTATGCCCTCGTCGCCCAGCGCCACATGCACGAGTACGGGACGACGAGTGCCCAGCTGGCCGAGATTGCCGTGGCCTGTCGCCGTCACGCGGGCCTGAACCCGTTGGCTCTGTATCGGGAGCCGATCACGGTGGAGGATGTCCTGGCCTCGCCCATGATCTCGTCCCCACTCCATCTGCTGGACTGCTGCGTGATCACCGATGGCGGCGGTGCTGTGGTGATGGTAGCTTCTGAGCGGGCCCGGGATCTCCCCAAGCCGGCGGTGAAAATTCTCGGGGCCGCTGAGGCGGTCGCCCACAGGGCGGCCGGCCGGCGCGACTACCTCGTCTCCGCGGCCGCCCAGGCGGCGCCGCGCGCTTTTGCCGAGGCCGGCGTTTCTCATGACAATATCGACATGGCGATGATCTATGACTCCTTCACCATTACCGTGCTGGTGACGCTGGAGGATTTGGGGTTCTGCAAGAAGGGAGAAGGCGGACCCTTCGTCGAAGGAGGTCGTCTTCAGCTGGGGGGTGCGCTGCCGGTCAACGCCGACGGCGGCGGGCTCTCCAACAACCATCCCGGCATGCGCGGAATCTTCCTGGTGATCGAGGCTGTCAAACAGCTCCGTGGTGAGTGCGGCCCGCGCCAGGTCAGCGACTGCGAGGTCGCGCTGGTTCACGGGACCGGCGGAGCCCTCGGGAGTCGACACTCGGGCGTAACGCTGATCCTGAGTAAGGTATAGCGGAGGCGCTCATGAGCGACTACAAAAAACCACTGCCCGACATCACCCCGGAGTCCAAGCCATTCTGGGATGGATGCCGGCGGCACCAGTTTCTGATCCAGTGGTGTCGCGACTGCAGGAGCTTTCAACACTACCCGCGCGGTGTATGTGCCACTTGCTGGAGCGACAACCTGGAGTGGCGGCAGAGCTCGGGCCGCGGGAAGGTTTACACGTTCACGGTCACCTATCGGACCCAAGCCAGGGGATTCAAGGAGGACCTTCCCTACATTCCCGCCTACGTGGAGCTGGAAGAGGGCGTGCAGGTCTTGACGAACCTCGTCGGCTGCGCGCCCACTGACGTACGGATCGGCATGCCCGTGGTGGTCACCTTCGAGGATGTGAATGATGAGGTAAGCATGCCGCGCTTCGCGCCGGCCTGACAGCCTCGCACTGGCGTGTCTCTCAGTACCAGATTTCCATCCAGAGCCCCTTCTGATCGCGCGGTGGGTCGGGAGGGAGCCTGGTGGCTTGCCCGTCGGCGATTTTGAGAGCCGTCTGGGTCAGGACGAAGGCGTCGAGGACGTCATCCGGGGCGACCTGCTGGCGCGTCACGCCATTGAGGGCGTTCTCGACGGCTCGCCTGATACCCTGAGCCCGGGCGCGGGCGCTCCGCTCGAGCGCCCGGAGACGCTCCTCTCGCCCTCTCGGTGTCTTCTTGTTGTGTCGCATTGGATGGCCCGCCAGCGCCATGAAGGCGAGCTCGGGGTGCGCCTCACAGACGAGGTCACGGAACTCTGGTGTTGTCACGCGGTCCACTTCGCGGATTTTCCCCAGGATCCCGAACGCCTGGATGCTCATGCCACTGGATCGGACCTGTCTGTAGTTGGTGGCGCCCAGCAAGCTGCGTGTGGGCGGGGTGAACACACTGGAGGCTCGTCGCCCCAGGAGGCGCCGGGCTTCGCGATCGCACACTCGCGCTCCTGCGCGAGGCCCGTCCAGCAGCCCGATGGGAATATCGACGGCGATGACGGAAGGCCTGGGCTCCAGGGTCAGCACCTCCTCGAACCTGGAGCAGACTCTGACCTCGTACCGCGATATTCCTCCGCTCTTTCGTCCCAGCAGCACCACCACCCATCCGGCGTGACAGCCGTCTACCCCGGCCATCCAGCGCACCATGTGTCGTTCCCCGGGTCGTGCGCGTTTCGCCCCACTCCGCAGCGCTTGACGTTGCCGTCGACTCATCATAGGGTGTTGTCCTGTGTGCCGCTCTTCTGAAATTCCGGTGGTCTGGATTCTACCTCTCTGGAGAAGCTTCCGCGCGGCGAACAAACCGGGGGCCTGAGCCGGCGCCCGAGTGAGGGGGAGGCGACGAGAGCAGCATCATGACAGGAATACGACTCGGGGTCGATATCGGGGGCACGTTTACCGACATTGTGCTCCTGGATGAGGCGACCGGCCAGCTCACCGTGGCCAAGGTGCCCAGCCTGCCGGCCGACCCAGCCGGGGCGCTGGTCGCGGCCGTCCGGCGAGCGGTGGAGCGGGCAGGGGTCGCCCCCGATGCGGTCACCTTGCTCAGCCACGGCACCACGATCGTGACCAACACGGTGCTCGAGGGTAAGCTGCCCCGAACTGCTCTGATCACCACCGAGGGCTTCCGGGATGTCCTCGAGATCGGCCGGCACCTCAGGCCGGACATGTACGATCTCTTCCAGGATAAACCGACGCCGCTTGTCCCCCGAGACCGCCGGTTCGTGGTCAGGGAGAGGACAGCGCCGGATGGGACGGTGCTCACCCCTCTCGATCGAGCCTCCGCCCAGGCCGCGGTGGAGGCCGTCAAAGCCGCCAACGTCCGAGCGGTGGCTATCAGCTTTCTGCACGCTTACGCCAACCCGGCGAACGAGTCTCGGATGAAGGCGGCCCTGATGGAAGCATGTCCCGCCCTCTGCGTGTCGACCTCCTCAGAGATCTGCCGGGAGATCCGCGAGTTCGAGCGGACCAGCACAGTGGCGCTGAATGCGGCAGCCATGCCGGTGGTGGCACACTACCTGGAAGTCCTGCGAGAGCGGATAGGGGAGCTGCTCCCCAAGGCCCAGGTGCTCCTCATGCAGTCCAACGGGGGCTCCATGACAGTCGGCTCCGCCCGACAGGCGCCGGCTCATGTCATCTACTCGGGCCCGGCGGCCGGAGTGCTGGCGGCCGAGTTCATTGGGCAGCTGACGGGACGGGAGAACGTGCTGGGCTTCGACATGGGGGGAACGAGTACAGACATCTCGCTCGTCTACCGCGGGGCGCCGCGCATGACCACGGAGGGTGGGATCGGCGGCTATCCGGTGAGGCTGCCCGTGCTGGACGTGCACACGATCGGGGCGGGAGGTGGAAGCGTGGCCTGGCTCGATTCCGGCGGAGGGCTCCAGGTTGGCCCGCGGAGCGCCGGGGCGGACCCCGGCCCGGTCGCCTACGGCCGAGGCGGTGCAGAGCCCACGGTGACAGACGCCAACCTGGTGCTGGGCCGCCTGAACCCGGATCGGTTTCTCGGAGGAGAGATGCGGCTCGACCGCGACGCAGCGCTGGCCGCGATCCGGGAACGGATCGCTGTCCCGCTTGGGCTGGACCCAATCGTGGCCGCATCCGGGATCATCCGGATCGCGAACGCCAACATGGAGCGGGCTCTCAGGGTCAGCTCAGCCGAGCGCGGCTACGACCCCCGCGAGTTTGCGCTGGTGGCTTTCGGTGGCGCGGGTCCGGTCCATGCCGCTGCCCTGGCGAGGGAGGTCAGGTTCCCCTGGGTGCTGGTGCCGGAGACGCCTGGGGTGTTCTCGGCCCTGGGTCTCTTGGTCGCCGATGTCCGCCACGACTTGGTGCGTAGCTATGTGGCCCGGGCCGACCAGGTGGCGCCGGGCACGCTCGCGTCTCTCTACGCGGAACTTGACGCCACGGGGTCCGATGCCCTCAGGGACGACAGGATCGAGCCCGAACGGTGGGTGCTCCAACGGACGGCTGACCTCCGCTACGTGGGCCAGGCCTACGAGGTCAACGTGCCGGTGCCCGCGGGCTCTCTGGAGGCGGCCGCGGTCTCGGAGGTGATTCGGCGGTTTCACGCCGAGCACCAGCGCCTCTACGCCCACAGTGCTCCGGCTGATCCGGTGGAGTTCGTCAGCCTTCGGATGGCGGCGATCGGCCCGGTGGTCCCGCCGACCCTCCGCCAGCGCTCGGCCGGGCATGCCGCCGCACCCACGGCTCACCGCCCGGTCTACTTCGACGAGGCCGATGGGTTCGTGGACTGCCCGATCTACGATCGCTCCTCGCTGTGGCCGGAAGTGACGTTGGCGGGACCCACGATCGTCGAGCAGATGGATTCCACGACGGTGGTGCATCCGGGACAGGTGGCTACCATGGACGGATGGGGCAACCTGGTCATCGCCGTTGGGGGTTGAGCTGTGGGCCTGGATCCCATCGGCTTCGAGGTGTTTCGCCACGCGCTGGTGGGGGTCGCCGAGCAGATGTCGGCGATCATCTGGCGCACCTCCTTTTCCACCGTCACCCGCGAGATGCTGGACTTCTCCACCGCTATCTTCGACCGGCAAGGGCGGATTGTGGCCCAAGCCTGCCGGATTCCCATCCATCTCAACTCCATGTCCCGATCCCTTCGGACCACGATCTCCCGGGCGTTCCCCATCGAGAGCTGGCGGCCAGGAGACATCGTCCTGATGAACGACCCGTACTGGGGAGGCCAGCACCTCCCCGACTTCCAGACCTTCATGCCGGTCTTCGTCGAGGGAAAGCTGGTAGCCATCTGCGGGAGCCTCAGCCACCATCTGGACGTCGGCGGGATGCGGCCGGGCAGCTACGCGGGCGACGCGACGGAGATCTATCAGGAGGGGCTCCGCATCCCCCCCATCAAGATTGGTGAGGGCGGCCGCCTGAACCCACGTCTGGTCGAGCTTATCGGGGCCAATATCCGGCAGCCGGAGAAGACCCTGGGCGACCTCCGGGCCCAGACCGCGGCCCTCGAGATCGGCGAGCGGGCCGTGGTGGAGCTGGTCAAGCACTACGGGGCGAGCACCTTCCAGGAGTACTCGGACGAGGCCATCGCCACCTCCGAACGCCGGACGCGCGCCTGTCTCACGGAGATTCCCGCAGGGACCTACACGGCCGAGTACTTCGTGGACGATGACGGGGTGCTCGATGAGCGGATCCGTGTGGCGGCCCGTGTGGTGGTCGGGGACGGGGAGGTGACGGTGGATTACACCGGCTCCTCCCCCCAGCGCCGCGGGCC
>JBHIAB010000052.1:0-17510 GCA_046758385.1 Methylomirabilia bacterium
CAGGAAGCAAGCCAGACGGCCCGCTCATGGAGAGAGCGTAGCGCCCAGATTAGAGTTGAAGTTCTTCACGGACGCGACGACCTGCTCATCCCCGTCCAGGTAGAACGCTGTGGACTTGAGCGTTATATGGGGGACGATAGCGCCAACCTCTTCCCCCTTCTGGTTTCGCTTGCGCTTGTAGACGAAGCCTCCAGCGGGGCCCCGGGCCGAGTCTCGCAGTTCGTAGTACCGGAACGCCGCTAGGTCATTTACTCGCACAACTGGACCTGGCCGCCGAGACACCCGTACTGGAGCAAGCTGTTCATGACCACCAGGCTGTCACCCAGGATCAGACGGTTCACCCAGTTGGTCTCATGCTCGTAGGCCTTGAGGAGGCGGTCGGCGACATCCAGGTCTTCGTCGGCGAAGAGCTGGAGGGTCTGCTGCTTGTCGCGCCTGTGAGACTTCACTGATTGGAGGATGGCTCGGGTGGAGAGCCGCTCGTGGACGAAGAGGGGCAGGGTGGGCACGGTGAACTTGTGCCGCTCAGCCTTCCCCGCCCAGTTGAGGAAGGAGCGAGACATGTGGCGGAGTTCCGCGGCGGCCGCCTTCGCTTCAGCAAGATCCTTGGCGTTCTGAACTCTGGCAATGAGGACTTCGGCGCGCTCGCGGTCGGCGTTGATGTCCCACGAGAGGTCAGGGCCGAGGCTCGGGTCGTAGCGGTAAGTCCTGGGAGGCTTCTTGGGCTTGAACTGGGGCTGTAGACCGACGTCGGGCCGGAGGAGGAGCTTCTCTTCCTTGTGGTCGTAGGCCTTGGAGGCTGGGGGATCTTTCTTAGCTTTCTGGAGCCTTTTGAGCCCTTTTGCCCTGGTTTCCCTTTTCGGCACGGTCGTCCTCCTTACCCGTTCCGATCTGGTCAGAATTGTAGCAGAAACAGAAACGGGGCGGGAAGGCTCCCGCCCCGTTATGTGCGTGTGAACAAACTTACTTCTGCGAGCCCGGGCGCGGGTACACGTGCTTACGCGTGGTGTACTCGGATGGCCAGAGGGTTACGCACTTGCCGTTCTGAGCCGAAACTAGTCGAGCGCGGCGATGCCCTCGATCTCGAGCATGCAGCCGCTCGCGGCGTCGTAGAGGTCCTTGACCCCCACGAGCGTCATGGCCGGGAAGTGCTTGCCGAAGTACTCGCGGTAGACGGCCCCGATGGCCTTGGCCTTGGCTTTGTAATCCTCCGCGTCAAGCGTGTAAATGGTGAGCTTGACCATGTCCTGAAGGGTACCGCCCCCGGCCTCGACCAAGGCCTTCAGGTTCTCGCAGACCTGCCTGAACTGGGCGACCACGTCACCCTTGCCCACCACGTTGCCGTCTCGATCCTTGGCCACCTGGCCGGCGAGGAAGAGGGTCCGGCCGCCGCGGACGCCGAAGGCATGAGAGTAGCCAGTGGGTTTCATGAGTGAGGGCGGGTTGATGGCTTCTTTTGGCATTGGCTCTCCTCCTGTGCCCCACGTGAGGGGGCACACACGGTGGTTTGCTGCCGCGTTCGAGCGTTTCAGTGCGGTAGGCTCCGGTCGCTTACGCCTCCAGCGCCAACCGCTCGGGAGGCGTCCAACATCCTAGGAATCTCGTGCCATTCACGGCCACCCTAGTTGACCGGCACTCCGGTGTCAAGCGAGTTGCTCAGACTTCGCTTGTTCCGTCTTGCGCGGTCAAGTATACTTCGCCCCGCTCATGGGACGCGGCTTTGAGAAGCTGACGCTTGCGGAGGCGGTCGGCCGGCTCCGTGCGGGTATGAAAGTGCTGGTCCCCCCGGGATGTGGTGAGCCCGTGGCGTTCATCCAGGAGCTCTGCCGCCAGGTTGACCGGTTGACGCCGCTCACGCTCATGGGCGGACTGCTCATCGGTGAGTATCCCTTCTGCCGCCCTGAGTACGCCGGGCGCATTCGCTGGGTGACCTGGCAGCTGATGCCGGGAGCGGTCGAACCCTGGGAGCGCGGGCAGGTCGAGTTCGTGCCCGCCCGCTACTTCGACACCGTGACGCTGTTCAAGGGCGGGGGGCCGTGGGCGCCTGATGCAGTAATCGTCCACACGACTCCTCCCGACCCGTTCGGGTATCTCAGCCTGGGAGTCTCAGTGAGTTATCCCCTCCCGGCGGCGCGCCAGGCGCCGCTGGTGATCGCTCAGGTCAACCCGCGGATGCCACGCACCCTCGGGAATGCCTACCTCCACCGCTCGCAGGTGGATCACTGGGTGGAGACCGAGCATGCGCTCGTCGAGTATCCCGCCTCGCCGTTGGGAGAGGTGGAGCGGGCGGTCGGCCGTCACGCGGCTTCCCTGATTCCTGACGGAGCCACGATCCAAATCGGAATCGGTGCCATCCCCCAGGCTGTCATGGAGGCGCTCGGTGACAAGCGAGAGCTCGGGGTCCATTCCCTCATCGTGGATCACATGCTCCCCCTGATCGAGAAGGGCGCCATCACCAACGCACGGAAGTCGCTTCATCCTGGCCGGATGGACATTTGCGAGGTGATGGGGAGCCGCCGCCTCTTCGACTTCGTTCACGAAAACCGCGTGATCAACATGGAGCCCTCGGACATCGCCCACGACCCCCAGGTGGTCGGGCGAATCCGCAATTTCGTGTCCATCAACTCTGCTCTGGAGGTGGACCTCACCGGTCAGGTCAACGCCGAGAGCGTGGGTCCGAGACAGCTCGCGGGCATCGGTGGTCAGTTTGACTTCGTGTTGGGGGCGGCCCGCGCCCCGGGCGGGCGCGCCATCATCGCGCTCCCGTCAACGGGACGGCGCGGCAGTGTGTCGCGGGTGGTGCTACGGCTTCGGGAGGGAACAAGCATCACCACGCCACGCTACCTGGCCGACTACGTGGTGACCGAGTACGGGGTGGCAGTCCTCCGAGGGAAAAGCTTCGCCCAGCGGGCCCAAGCGCTGGTCTCGATCGCCCACCCGGCGTTCAGGGAGGCCCTAGAGCGCGGACTTCCGCCTACTTCTTGAGGGCGTCGAGCTTGTCGAACACTTCCTGGTCGGTGGGGAAACGATATGTCACGTCTTTGTCGTAGACGAGCTGGCCGTCGACGGTCACCTTGAAGACACCGCCGTGGCCCGCCTTGAGCGTGGCGGTCACACCGTACCGATTCTTGATCGCGGCCTGCAAACTGGAGGCCTGTGGGAGGTAGTCTCACTCCGCGCAGTAGGTGATCTGAATGTTCATCCGTTCCTCCTTGTTGATCGGTTCTTTGATTATAGTACGGACCGTTTCGGTTCCTGTCAAACCTCGGTTGGCCCATTTCCCCAGAGGCCTGGCCAGGATTTCTTGGCTCCTTCGCCGGCGCTTTCCTCCGCGGCCATACGTTGAATGAGATGACGATTCCCGTCCTCATCGACACCGACCCCGGCATCGACGACGCGCTGGCGCTGCTCCTGGCATTCGCCTCCCGTGAACTTTCGGTGGAAGCGATCACGACTGTGGCTGGCAATGTTCCCGTCGAGCGCTGTAGTGCCAATGTGCTCCGCATCCTGGAGATGGTGAAGCCGTCCCGCCTCCCGATGGTCGCTCAAGGAAGCCAAAGCCCGCTCGTCAGGCCTCTCGTCTCCGCGGGCTATGTCCACGGTGACGACGGGCTCGGGAACCTGGAGCAGTTCATCAACCAGGACCGGAGCCCGCGCTATCCACCCGTGCAGGGCCGACCGGGCGGCGCGGGCGGAGTGGACCTGATGTTGGAGATGGCTCAGCGGTTTGCCGGAGAGCTCGTTCTCGTGGCCTTGGGGCCGCTCACCAACCTCGCCCTGGCGCTCGAGCGAGACCCGAAGCGCATGGCCGGCATCAGGCGTCTCGTGGTGATGGGGGGCGCGGTGGCTTGCCCGGGCAATGTGACGCCGGTCGCCGAATTCAACTTCTACGTAGACCCAGAAGCGGCTCAGCGGGTCCTGGTCGCCGGGCTCCCGGTGGAGCTCATCCCGCTGGATGTGACCCGGCAGGTGGTGCTCTCCCGGTCCGCCCTCGACGCTCGACTGGCGAGGCAACGGGGCCCGATCGCGCAGTTCATCTCTGATTTCACCCAAGCCGCGTTCGAGTTCGGCGAGCGGGTGGGGGAGGGTGGTCTCACGTTGCACGATCCGCTGGCCGTCGCCGTCGCGCTGGATCCAACACTGGTCACCTTCACGGCGCTCCACGTCCAGGTGGAATGCGGGGGGACCCTCACCCGCGGCATGGCCGTGGCGGATCGACGTTCGCGCCCGCGACAGACCCCGCCCAACTGCCGGGTGGCGACCGGGGTGGCTGCTCCTCGCTTCCTGTCCGTCTTCCTGGACCGGGTATGCCTCGCCTCGTCGTGATCGGGTCCGCCAACATGGACTTCACCGTGGCGGTGCCCCGGCTCCCACGGGAAGGAGAGACCGTCACCGGTGGAACGCTCCACGTGAGCCGTGGCGGGAAAGGCGCCAACCAAGCCGTCGCGTCCCGGCGGCTTGGCGCCGAGGTGCGCTTCGTGGGCTGCCTCGGGCAAGACCGGCACGGTGATGAGATCGCCGAGGGGTTGATCGCGGAGGGAATTCCTCCTGAGGGGTTGATCCGCGCGGACGAGGCGGCCACCGGAGTTGCTCTGATTGTGGTCGATGACCAGGGGCGGAACCAGATCGTGGTGGCCCCAGGCGCCAACCGCCGTCTCCTCCCCGAGTTGATCGAGCGGGAGGCGCGGCACGTGGCACGGGCTCGGGTTCTTCTCTGCCAGCTCGAGACCCCGCTGCCCACGGTTCACTGGGCCCTCGCGACAGCCCGAGAGCACGGAGTCTTCACGATCCTGAACCCCGCCCCAGCCCGGCCGCTCTCCGACGAGATCCTCGAGCTGGTCGACTGTCTGACCCCCAACACACTCGAGGCCGAAGCGCTTACAGGAATGGCGGTGGATGGCGCGGAGCGAGCGGCGGAGGCCGCGCGGCGACTCTTGGCCCGCGGAGTCGGCCGAGTGATCGTCACCCTTGGCGTCCAGGGCGCGCTCCTCTGTGATGGGGTCTCAGCCGCACACTTCCCCGCTTTCTCGGTGAACGCGGTGGATACCACCGGGGCAGGCGACGCGTTCAACGGAGCGTTGGCCGTGAGCGTCGCGGCCGGCGGCACCTGGGAGGAGGCCATTCCCCTCGCCAATGCCGCGGCGGCCCTGGCATGTACGAAGCACGGAGCCCAGACCTCCTTGCCCAGTCGCTCAGAGGTCGAGGCGCTGCTGAGACAGCTTCGCTCTAAATAAGTCCCCACAACTCGCAGAAGGGCATTGGCATGCGCAGGGAATGCCCTGCCGAGCGACATGCCGACGAGCCGTAGCGGACCGCGCTTCGAGCGCGGGCTTTGCCCGCGCAACCGATGGGGGGAGGTTCGGAAGGGGGGCGGAGCCCCCCTCCGAGGGATTAGTTCGCTCGGCTTCGCAAGCGATCAATTCGCGCCAGCGCCTGCTTGACCGTGTCGGCCGAGAGCGTTCCGTACCCCAGCGCGGTCCTGATCGCTCCGAGGACGCGCTCAGGTGCGGAGCCTCCTGAGAGTCGGGTGTGGGAGATCAAGAGCATGTCGACCCCGGCTTGAAGTGCAAGGAGGGAGGCCTCTTCGAGGCCGTAGTGTTTGAGGATGGCGCCCATGAGAAGGTCGTCGGAAACGACCACACCGTCAAAGCCCAGCTCGCCCCGGAGGAGGCCGCTGATGATCCGCTGGGACAGCGTGGCCAGGTAGTCCGCGTCAAGCTTTCGGTTGAAGACGTGGGCGGTCATGACGCTGTCCACCAGCCCTTCCCGCATTAGCTCGCGGTATGGACCGAGCTCCAGCTCGAGACTGGCCGTCTCAGTGACGTCGACAAAGCCGAGGTGAGAATCCTCCCAGCTTGAGCCGTGGCCCGGGAAGTGCTTGAGGGTCGTGAGAAGGCCACCGTCTCTCATACCATGGAGATACGCCCGCGCGTGGGTAACGACTTGCTCTGGGTAGGCGGAGAAGGCCCGGTCGCGCGCGACGATGACCGGGTTCAGGGGATTGAGCGCCAGGTCAACGACTGGAGCCAGGTTCCAGTTGATCCCCGCCTGACGAAGCATGGCGCCGATCCTGAGGGCTTCCAGCTCCGTCACCACCAGGTCTCCCAGCTCGCCCATTTCCCGGGCGGAAAACGTGGGCGAATAGCCCGAGCGAGGGCTCAGCCGAATCACGGCTCCGCCTTCGCTGTCCGCCGCGATCAGGAGAGGGCGCCCGGCGCACAGTCGGGCTAGGGCCTGGAGGTCTCGGGTGAGGCGGGCTAGCTGTTCCGGACTCGTGATGTTTCGCGGAGCTCCGGTGGCGGTGTCCTGCTCGAAGAGAATCACCCCGCCGACCTTGAGATCGCAGATGAGGTGGTGGACCTCGGTGTTGCCTTCGACCGCGGTGCCGGCGAAGCCTACCAGCAGAAGCTCGCCAAGCCGACTCGAGAGAGCGGGATCGACGGGGCGGATGGTGGCGCAGCCTGAGACCAGAAACGCGAGTGCGAGGGCGCTCCAGAGCCTTGCCCCGGGATCAGCGGTCACGCGCCGCCTCGACGAGACGACTCACTCGCGCGGGGTCTACGGGGTTCGCCAGCCTGCCGTCGCGCTTGAGGGAAGTCCCGACGATGGCGCCGTCGGCCACGGAGAGAAGCTCGGCCACGCTGTCCGGCGTCACGCCACTTCCCACCAGAAGCGGTGTCTCGGGGACTGCGGAGCGAACCCGTTTCACATCTTCCAGCGGGGTAGCCGCCCCGGTGGCTTTCCCCGAGACAACCAGCGCGTCGGCCAGCCCTCTTGAGGCGCAGTCTCTGGCCTCCTGCTCGAGGTCCACGGGGGCGAGGGGCACGCCATGCTTGGCCTGGACATCGGCGAAGATCTTGATGTCGGTCGACAGGAGGCGGCGATAGCGGAGTGTGGTGGCTGCCTCGGCTTGGATGAGGCCCTGGTCTGCGACCACGGCGCCGGTGTGAATATTCACTCGAACAAAGCACGCGCCGGTGGCCACGCCCACGGCCAGGGCGGACTGGGCGTCGTTCTTGAGCACGTTGATGCCGACGGGGAGCAGCACACTGCTCCGGATCTCGGTGACGGCGCGGGCCATGGCGGCGACGGTGGCCGCGTCCACGCGCTCCCGACAGAAGGGAACATCGCCGTGATTCTCCACCAGCAGGGCGTCGATACCGCCAGTGGCGAGGGCGCGCGCGTCTTCCAGAGCCCGCTCGATTACGTGCTCGATGGAACCGCCCCAGCGGGGACTCCCGGGGAGCGGGAGCAAGTGTACCATGCCGATGAGGGGCTTGGGGACGCCAAGCAGCTCTGCCAGGCCGCTCATGCTCCGGGAAGCCACTCTTCCATGGTCCAGGCCATCTCCCAGAAGGCATGCTCGAAGCGGCTCGAAAGGCCGAAGCGCTCTGCCATCCGCTCCCGTTCAGCTTTCGAGGCGCCCGCCCCGAGTCGGTCCAGGAGCGCTTTGATCCAATGGGCCAGCTCGCCATACTCCTTGGACGCGTAGGTGTCTACCCAGCGGGCGTAACGTGGGTCGCGGGGCACCCCTCGCGCCGCCAGCATCGTCCCGATCTCCCAGTACCCCCACTGGCACGGGAACAGGCTCGCCACGATCTCCCCGAGACTCCCCGACCAGGCCGTCTCGAGCAGGTGGCGGGTGTAAGCGTACGTGGTCGGGGCCGGCGCGGTTCGTTCCAGCTCCTCGGCGGAGATGGTGAATTCACCGCAATAGGCGCGATGGAGAGCCATCTCTTTCCCGAGCGTGGCGTGGAGCATCTCCGCGAACTGCTCCATCACCGGCAGCTCACCCCCCTTGGCGCAGGCCAGGGCTAGCACGCGCGCGTACTCGACGAGGAAGACATAATCTTGTCTGACGTAGAACTTGAATCGGTCCAGCTCGAGGGAGCCGTCACCGATCCCGAGGACAAAGGGGTGGGCAAGAGTCCGGCTCCAGATCGGGTCACCTCGCTTCCTGAGCTCGTCAGAGAACCCCATGGCGCAAGTGTATCACGCGCATTGTATTCCCCGGCGCCGGTGGGGTATA
Organism: Methylomirabilia bacterium; assembly: GCA_046758385.1. Lineage (GTDB taxonomy): Bacteria > Methylomirabilota > Methylomirabilia > Rokubacteriales > CSP1-6 > JBHIAB01. The sequence continues at coordinate 8,030 of JBHIAB010000052.1, forward strand.
GTGTGGCCGTGCGTAAGGGCAAGATTATCGGAACCGGCATGGCAGTTCCGGAGTGCGTGGTTGACAATCACCTGCTGGCCCGTTGTATGAGCACCTCGGACGAGTGGATCGTCCAGCGCTCCGGGATCAGGGAACGGCGGGTCTCCCCCGACACCTACCGGATGCTGCGCCGGCTGGCCGAGGCACCCGACAAGATCTCCTACATGAAGGAGGTGCTCGCCCAGGGACTGGACGGCAAGATCGATTCGACCCTGACGGTTTCCGACCTGGCCCTCGAGGCCTCTCGCATGGCGGTGACAAACGCGGGCGTGACGATCAAGGAGATCGACTGCATCATCGAATCCTCCACGATCCCCGATTACGCCTATCCCCACACCGGCTGTGTGCTGCAGGGGAAGTTCGGCCTCACCTCCACCCCGGCCTTCAACCTCCAGCAGGGGTGCGCCGGGTTTATCTTCGCCCTGGCGACCGCCGACCAGTTCATCCGGGCGGGCCTTTACAACCGGATCCTCGTGGTTGGCGCGGAGCTCCTCACCTCGATGCTCGACTTTACGGACCGCGGGCGAGACATGGCGGTGCTCTTTGCCGACGGGGCTGGCGCGGCGGTGGTTGAGGCAGTCGAAGGCGGGGCGAGCGGCCTGGTCTCTCACCACCTCCACACCGACGGGACCGTTCTCGATGACCTGGCCGGCGAGCTCTACGGGTCCACCACCTATCCGGTGGTCTCCAAGAAGAAGATTGACGAAGGTCGCGTGCGTCCCCGAATGAACGGCCGGAAGGTCTTCGTCCAGGCAGTCCGGCATTTCCGCGAAGTGATCGGCGAGTGCCTCAAGGTCAACGGCCTGGCGGTCTCGGACATCGACCTCTTCATCTTCCACCAGGCCAACATCCGCATCATCGAGTCCGTTGCCGAGGCACTCAAGATTCCGCTCGAAAGGAGCTTCAACAACGTTGACCGCTACGGCAACACCGCCGCCGCCTCCGTTCCCATCTGTCTGCACGAAGCCCTCATGGCCGGACGAATCCGCGAGGGTGACCTGATCCTCCTTGCGGCGTTCGGGACCGGCTTCTCCTGGGGGGCCTCTCTCCTCCGCTGGTAGCACCTCGTTCCAGCACACTCTCCGGATCTCTCCCACTCGCTCAGCTCATCAGGTTAGAATGGATCTGGGCGTCCGGGACGAGGTGTGGGTGCCTGCCGGGTTCTGTGAACGAGGCCGAGTACTTACGGTGAGAGTCAGGCGATGACGAGGCCGATGAGGGAGTGGGTGCGGAGTCTCTGGCGGCGGAGCCCCGCCAAGACTGCCCTCGCACTTGCCGGTGGCGGCGTCATTGGCGGAATGTACGAGGCGGGCGCCCTCGCCGCCTTGGATGAGTCGCTTCCCGGCCTCAATGCCAACCGATTCGACGTCTATGTGGGATCCAGCGCCGGCGCAGTGGTGGCCTCGCTGCTGGCCAACGGCGTCCAGCCGGGCGATCTCTACCAGATCCTGGACCAGGGAGCACCGGATCCCATGAACTTCGACCAGAGCTCCGTCTATGACCGGCATGCCGTGGCGCAAGCCGCGCGAAGGTTCGCGAAGCTCGTCTGGGCCCTGGGCAGCAGGCACGTGGTGACCGGGTTCCGGAGCTCGCTCCCCGATCTTTTCGCCATGTCCCGGGGAGACCTTCCGGCTGGCTTCTTCTCCCTCGATCAGCTCGAGACCTACATGCGCCGGACCCTCGAGGCAAAGGGCCTCTCCAACGACTTCCGCACACTCTCGCGGACTTTGTTCATCTCGGCGGTAGACCTGAACCGCGCGGAGCGGGTGGTTTTCGGGGCGGGGGACCTGGCGAACGTCCCCGTGTCGCAGGCCATCGCCGCCTCCTCGGCGATCCCAGGCTTCTTCGAGCCCTATGCCATTAGTGGCCGCGACTACGTGGACGGCGGGGTGGGCTACACCGGGCATGCCGACCTGGCCATACAAGCCGGAGCTGAGCTAGTGGTGGTGGTGAACCCGTTGGTGCCGCTCGTGGCGCAGAGCGGGGAGGAGCAGCGATCCCTAAGGCAGCAAGGGATCTACTCGGTCATGGAGCAGTCGAGCCGGATCACGAGCCAGCAACTCCTCGATCTGGGCCTTCGCGAGCTCAAGACCCGCTATCCGAAGGTGGAAATCGTCCTCGTCCAGCCCCCGAAGAACCAATCTGCGCTCTTCGGCCCCTCCATGAGCTTCGAGAGCAGTCGCGCAGCGCTACGGATCGGCTACTCCTCCACCAAGGAGTGGCTCACCTCCGAGGACGCTGGCTTGATGCGGCGCTTCGCGGTGACGGGGGTGCTTGGCCCTGCCAGATCCTCCCCTGGCGGGACCGCTTCAACCGCTGCGGGTTAGGGGGTTTGTTCGCCTCGTCCGCCTTGCTCTGGCCGGGGAGCCAGGGGCCGGACGACGCGCGGTAAGCTTCTTCGCAAGGCTTCCTGAAGCTTCTTCTTCCCCTGCTCCGTATACCCCTTGAGGGTAAGCTCCATCACAATGCCAACGCATTGCCGGAAGGTTAGCGGTTGGCTGACCACATTCACCTTTCCGTTTCGAATGGCCGAGAGAACCGATGCCACCGTCGGCTCCGCCTCGATGAGGGAATACGTGGTTCCGAACTGGCGGGCCAGGTGGCTATCCGAGGTCCCAAGGAGCGGGAGGCCGAACTCCCTCGCGAGCCTGATGGCCGGGCGGTTGAAGTCAATGGACCGGGTGTAGAAGTGGCTGAACTCGATGGCATCGAAGAGATCGATCTCCTTGCGGAGGCGACCCCGCAAGCAGGTGAGGCCGGGGAAGAAGGGATGGGCGGCCGCCACCAGCCACTCGGCGCTCCGGTGCCGTCTGAGGTCGGCAAGAGTCTGAACCCGGGCTGGGAGGACGTGCGCGTTGTAGATGAGGACGTGTCTCCCCTCCACGGTGGCCTCAATGCCGGGGATGAGGAGGATTCCGCGATCGCGGGCATAGGCCGCCAGTTCCGCGCTGAAAGTGACGGTATCGTGGTTCGTGATGCTCAGGACCTGGAAGCCGTCCCGTGCGGCACGGTCGATCAAGTCCCGGGCGCCGTAGGGGATAAACTCGCCCCCCTCTCGAGTGTGGAGGTGCAGATCAGCCTTCAACCCAACGCCCAATGCGGCTCTCCCTTCTTTGACCCCTCGCTCCCGAGGAAGTCATTTCTGCTTTTGAGGAGCAATGCATCCTGGGTGCCAACGCTCTCAGTGCCCGTATCTATAGGCTTTTGTCCATATTATAGACTTCTTTTCGTCATTCCTTTGGGGGAAAGCTCATTTACGGCAAGAAGTTCATGACCACTCGTGTCAGGTCGAGCACTGGGCGCGTGCGCGCCGCTTGGCGAATGCGCGCCGGTGTCCTCCCAATGACCGCGCTCCCGGCGTTTGGTGGAGAGAGTGTTCGGTAGTCCCTAGCAAGAATCTGACCCCTCCCCCCCCTCATGTGCCAAGTCATGGTGCATATGGGGTCAGACCGAATTGTTTGCACTTTGGCCTTACGTCTGCTAGCGTATCGGCTACTATGGCTCGCAGGCCGAGAATAGACTTCTCTGGAGCCCTTTATCATGTAATCGTTCGCGGAAATCAGAGACAGGAGATTTTCCATGACGAGGCGGATTATCGTAAGTATCTCTCTTTACTCTTTGCGTACAAGAAACGGTACCCATGCAAGCTTTTCGCCTATACCCTGATGAGCAATCATGTCCACCTGATCATTGAGACGGGTGAGACGCCGCTGTCCAAGGTCTTGCAAGGACTGAACCAGAGTTATACCCAATACTACAATCTGCGGTGGAGGACGGTGGGGCATCTTTTCCAAGGCCGGTACAAAGCGATACTCTGCGATAGGGATAAGTATCTGTTGGCATTGGTCCGATACATCCATCTGAATCCTGTGCGTGCCGGGATTGTGGAGGAGGCTTCTGGATACCTATGGAGTAGCCACCGGGCGTATCTAGGGATGGAGAATGGTTCTGGAGTGAATGTGGACGAAGTGCTCAAGATGTTTTCGTCTGTCAAGGGTGTGGCCCGACGCCGGTATCTAGAGTTTGTGCGCGAGGGGATAGGAGGCGGGCGAGACGGAGAGTATTACCGGACTGTTGACCAGAGGATTCTTGGCAGTGAGGAGTTTGCCGAAGAGGTTCAGAGGAAGGGGGAGAAGCCAGTTAAGCTGCCGACCAAGCGGCCCTCGCTTGCGACCCTTGCCCATGCGGTTTCGCAGGCAAGCGGGGTGAGGGTCTTAGATCTTCGTAGGCCGGGTGCTACACGCATTCAGGCACGGGCACGACGGTTATTTGTCCTATGTGCCCGTGAGGCGGGGCATCGTAACCGAGCCGTGGCTGAGTATTTGGGGCGGGATGAGACAATGACCTCGAAGTGGGTCCGGGAGAGGACAAAGGAGGTAATGCGAGAGGTTTCAAAGCTTCTGGAAGAAATAAAGTAGCAAACTATTCGGTCTGACCCCCTATCTCCGGACAGCGCCTACCGTTGCTCGAACGGGTCGGCATGTTCGAGCACGGCGATCTCACAAAGGATCTCGACGAAGCTCTGTATGGCAACTCGAGAGGATGAGACTGTTCTTTCGTAAGCGTTCAGGTATTAGCGGTCAGCTCTCGGCTCCGAACCCTCACCTCTAGCCCCCCCTGATCCTCTCCCCATAGAGGAGAGGGAATCCTCCCGAAACGAGGTCTACCCCCAGAGTACGACTTCGACGAGTTCCTCTCTCGGCCTTCGGCGGTCCGTCCGGCGCCGCTCCAAGCGGGGCTCCAACGGCACAGGTTGACGGCTCGTCCGCCGCTCGGTGTGGCGCCTGTCCACAATGACCTTCACGTTCTCTTGTCCCTGAAACGCTCGCCGAAGCTCCTCTTCGAGGTAGGCATACGGCGCGCGGATGGTGATGGACATCAGCCCGAGGCCGTCTCCAGGCCGTGGAGCCACTTTGAGGATCCTCAACAAGAGGGTGGACAGAAAGGGCATCGCTACCTCCTTGAACACTATGGTGATGTTTGCGCTGCTCCCTCTCCTCAGGCAGAGAGGCCGCGCGAGGGTTTGCAAGGCGGGTACCAACTGAGGGGAGATAACTCAACTGCTCATGATCAAAGGGTTTTGTGTCTTGAAAACTGTGAGTGCCGTGACAGCACCTTTGGGCGATTCCTGGTCATCGCACAGCAAAAATGGGGGGGGGATATCGTAGAAATATGTCAATATTTCAATGGGCTTGAGGTTGGCCTGAGTTCGATGGTCAGGAACTTACCACTGGTGAGAAATTGAGCGGGTCGAACCCATACCAATGGAGCTTGGTTCTTGGGGCCGTGGCCGGCGCGGCAGACCTTCTAGGTGCGCTGGTACTGACCCGCAAGGCGCACTGGGATCGCTCCTTCCTCAAGTACTGCCTAGCGGTCGGAGCGGGGTTTATGCTGGCGACGGCCTTCGTCCGGATGCTCCCGGCATCTATCGAGAAGCTTCCCCACGCCTTCCTGTTCGTGCTCGGCGGCTACTTCGGCATTCACCTCTTCGAGCACACGGTGGCCCCTCACTTCCACTTCGGGGAGGAGGAGCATCCCGAGGCTCTCCTGGATCCGTCCGTCGGATACCTGGCGCTCACGGGCCTCAGCGTCCACACCCTCTTCGACGGCGTCACCATTGCGTCCGGCTTTCTCATCGCTTCAGACCTGGGCTTCCTGCTGTTCTTCGCGGTACTCCTCCACAAGTTGCCCGAGGGGTTCACCATCGCCTCGGTGATGCTGGCCTCTGGCCGCAGCCGCATTGCCGCGACCGGGGCCGCTGCGATCCTCGGGGGTTCCACCATTCTGGGCGTCCTCGTGACCGCTCTGTTTTCGCGATATGTGGGCTACGCCTTGGCGCTCTCTGCGGGGGTGACCATCTATGTGGCGGCCTCGGACCTGATCCCCGAGGTGAACCGGGAGCGAGGTCCGGGGGCGGCGTGGGCCGTCTTCGGAGGCCTGGTGCTGTTCGCCGTGGCAGACGGGATGGTCTCCTTGCTGGGTCTTCGCTGATCGATCGGGTTCGGCGCGTGCTTTCGGGGGGTCCCCACCGCCGGAGCTCGAGCGTCAGAGGGAGCCGCAGTTGCCGCCTTCCATGCGCCGGTGTATGCTCGTTTTCACGCGTGCATGGAATTGCTGGGACCGCCGCGGACTGAGATGGCGAAGCGCGCGAAGCTACTCCTGACCGGCAACTTCGGTGGTGCGAGCCAAACGGTCAACCAGGTGCTCACCGATCAGGGTGGGCGCCTGAAGGTTGCCGTCCCGCGCCGAGGGTTTCTCAAAACCGTCAAGCACTGGAAGCCAGATCTGATCATTCTGGGCGCGGTCACCGCGAACCCCGGACATGTTTCCCTGACCCGGGTCCTCAAGGACGACGCGCGTACCCGGTCGATCCCCATTCTCGCCCTCGTCGAGGCGCGACCCTCCCGGGCGGTGTGGGCTCAGCTGGTGCTTGCCGACGAGGTCGTGAGAATGCCCGTGTATGCTCAGGAGTTGGCCTTCCGCGTCCGCTCGCTCCTCCGACTGAGGAAGCTGACGTATGAAACGCGACAGACGGTCAGGCGGATCCAGGCCCAGGCCCGGCTCGACGATCTCACGGGGCTCGCCACCCACCGTGCCTTTCACGAGCGGGCGGCTCGGGAGATGCACCGGGCACACCGCTACCGGAGGCCGTTGACCGTGCTGATGGTCGACGTGGATCACTTCAAGCACTACAACGACCACTGGGGCCATCCTGCCGGAGACCGCCTGCTCCGCTCGATGGGGCGTTTGGTGGCGGCTCAGATTCGTCAGGTGGACTTCGGGGCTCGTTACGGTGGCGATGAGTTCTCGATCATTCTGCCCGAGACCAGCAAGGCGGCCGCCGTGACCGTCGCCGACCGCCTGCGCGCCGCGATCGAGAAGGCGCCCTTTCCTTACCGCCACTCCCAGCCGCTCGGGACCGTGACGGTCTCGATCGGGGTCGCCACGTATCCCGAGGATGCCAGCACAGAGGAGAAGCTGCTGGAGGCCGCCGACCGCGCCCTCTACCAGGCGAAGGCTGAGGGACGGAACCTCGTCAGAGAGTTCGCCGCGGCGGCGTCTGCTGCAGCGGAGGAGAGAGGGAGAGCGGAGCCCTGAAAAAGGCGATCCTCGTCCTGCACGGCCCAAACCTGAACCTGCTGGGCACCCGGGAGCCCGAGACGTACGGCCGTCTCGGGCTGAGGCAGGTCGACCAGGAGCTCCGGCGCGTTGGCAGACGCCGCGGCGTTCGAATCCAATCCCGCCAGTCCAATCATGAGGGCGAGCTGATCGAGGCCATTCAGGGGGCCGAGCGGCAGGGGTTCGGCGCCATCGTGTTCAACCCGGGCGCCCTGACCCACTACTCCTTGGCCCTCCGGGATGCGGTGGCCGCCGTCCGCGTTCCCGTCATCGAAGTCCACCTGTCTAACATCTACGCACGTGAGGAGTTCCGGCGCCACTCGGTCATCGCTCCGGTCGCCCGAGGACAGATCTCCGGGTTTGGGCTCGGGAGCTATCTCCTCGGGCTGGAGGCCGCGCTCTTCGACATGGAAGAACGGTGAACCAGACGCTGGGCTCCGGCGTCTCACTCATCACGCCAGGGCTAGAGCGGGGCGGATGAGATGGCTGGAATCCTTGCCGCCCCACTATCGAACCGTTATCATGCTGAGTGATATCGAAGGGCTATCCTACCGCGAGATCGCCCAGGTCCTTGGATGCCTCATCGGCGCCGTGATGTCTCGACTCCATAACGCCCGAAAGCGCCTCAGGATGCTGCTCGGCCCTCTGCTCGCTTTGCTGCTCGCCCTCTGGCTCGGCGGACTCCCATGAGTGAAGAGCGCTACTGGAAGGAACGGGCCCGGATCGAGCAGGGCCACGTCAAGTACCGGGACAAGCTCAAGGAAGAGGGGAAGCTGTTTGTCCGGGAGCGGCTCAAGCTCCTGCTCGACCCCGGCAGCGACTTCGAGGAGGAGTGGCTCTTCGCCCGGGGCCAGGAGCTAGACACCCCCGCCGACGGCGTGGTGACGGGGGTGGGAACCGTGGGCGGGCGGGCCGTCTGCATCATGGCCAACGACTACACCGTCAAGGCAGGCTCCTGGGGAGAGAAGACGGTTCAGAAGATCGTCCGGATCCAGGAGAAAGCCATGCGGCTCCACGTGCCGCTCCTCTACCTGGTGGATGCTGCAGGCGGCCGCATCTCGGAGCAGATCAAGATCTTTCCGGGCCGGTTCCACGCAGGCCGGATCTTCTACAACGAGGTTCAGCTCTCGGGGGTGATCCCGCAGATCTGCATCCTGTTCGGCCCCTCCCCCGCAGGATCCGCGTATCTGCCGGCCCTGACCGACCTCGTCATCATGGTGGACGGCAAGGCCTCGCTGTATGTGGGCTCTCCTCGGATGGTGGAGATGGCGATCGGGGAGAAGGTAACCCAGGAGGAGCTGGGCGGAGCCCGCATGCACTGCACCGTGTCGGGATGCGGCGATATTCTGGTCGCCTCGGACGAGGAGGCCATCGAGCTGGCTAAGCGCTACCTCGCGTATCTACCGCAGAGCGGCCAAGAGCGGCCGCGGATGGCGGAGGCCGCGGAGGCCGCGCCCGGGCGACCCATCGACGAGATCGTCCCCTACGATCAGCGGAAATACTTCGACATGTACGAGGTCATCCACCGGATCATCGACCAGGGTTCCTGGTTCGAGATCAAGCGCCTCTTCGCTCCCGAGGTGATCACCGGCCTGGCCCGACTCGGCGGTCGCGCGGTCGGGATCGTCGCCAACCAGCCCCGGGTCAAAGGCGGGGTCCTCTTCGTGGACTCCTCGGACAAGGCAGCCAAGTTCATCTGGCTCTGCAACGCCTACAACATCCCTCTCGTCTACCTGGCGGACATCTCGGGGTTCATGGTGGGGACCAAGGTCGAGCGTGCCGGGATCATCCGCCACGGGGCCAAGATGATCTTCGCCACCGCGCAGGCGACCGTGCCGAAGATCTGCGTGGTGGTCCGCAAGTGCTATGGGGCCGGGCTTTACGCCATGTGTGGGTCCGCCTACGAGCCCGACGCCATGCTGGTGCTTCCCCAGGGTCAGATCGCCATCATGGGGCCGGAGCCCGCGGTCAACGCCGTCTACTACAACAAGATCATGGAGCTTCCCGAAGCCGAGCGTGCGGAGTTCGTGCGAGCCAAGCGCGAGGAGTTCCAGGCGGATATCGACGTCTACAAGCTCGCCTCGGAGATGGTGGTGGACGATATCGTGCCGGGCTCTCGGCTCCGGGCAGAGCTCGTCAAGCGGCTCGAGTACGCAGAGTCCAAGCAGGCCCAGTTCCCGCCCCGTCGGAACGGGGTCTACCCCGTCTGAGGGGGAATGCCGGCGCGGCTCAAGACCTGGATCATGGCCGTCGAGGGAAGGCCAGCGCACTGGCTCGAACGTAGGGAGGTTCCGCTTTCGAGCGCGGGCTTTGCCCGCGCAAT
>JBHIAB010000053.1:0-17422 GCA_046758385.1 Methylomirabilia bacterium
GGGGGGGGGGGTTGCGGCGGGGGGGGGGCCCCCCCCCCCGAGTCTTAGACGCGGCGGCGTTTGGGCGGTCGACACCCGTCGTGAGGGATCGGTGTAACGTCCCGGATCGCCGTGATTTCCAGCCCCACCGCCTGAAGTGACCGAATGGCTGCCTCACGACCCGCGCCCGGCCCCTTGACGAAGACTTCCAGCTGCGCCAGCCCCATGTCCCTGGCCTTCCGCGCCGCATTCTCAGCGGCCACTTGAGCCGCGAACGGGGTGCTCTTGCGAGATCCCTTGAACCCCACGCTCCCCGCGCTAGCCCAGGTGACCACGTTGCCGGTCTTGTCGGTGATGGTCACGATGGTGTTGTTGAAGGTGGCCTGGATGTGGGCAATGCCCGTCCGGACCTCCTTGCGCTCTCGCTTCTTTCCGCCTTTCTTTTTGGGCGTTGCCATAGGCTGAGCTCCTCACCTCTTCCTTCCCGCTGGGGCTGCCGTCTTCTTCTTCCCCATAACGCCCCGTCGGCGGCCCTTGCGGGTCCTCGCGTTCGTGTGGGTGCGTTGACCTCGCACAGGCAGGCCGCGGCGGTGGCGGATCCCGCGGTAGCAGCCGATGTCCATCAACCGCTTGACGTTCATGGAGACCTCGCGGCGCAGGTCACCCTCCACCTTGTACTCGCGTTCGATGACCTCGCGGATCCGCGCCACCTCCTCCTCGGTCCAATCCTTCACCCGCCGACCGAGGTCGATCCCGACCTGAGCAAGGATCTTGCGGGCTGACGGGCGCCCGACACCGTAAATGTACGTGATCGCTACTTCGCCCCGCTTGTCGCTCGGAATATCAACCCCCGCCACCCTCGCCATATCTTTCCCCGGAGGGGGGCAACGCCCCCCTTCCGGACCTCCCCCCTAGGGTTGCGCTGGCGGAGCCAGCGCTCGAACCCGGATTACCCTTGTCGTTGTTTGTGCCGTGGGTTGGTGCAGATGATCCGCACCACGCCCTGGCGTCGAATAATCTTGCATTTGTTACACCGGACCTTAACCGAGGGGCGAACTTTCATGACCCGTCACTTGAAGCGATACGTAATCCGGCCGCGGGTCAGGTCGTAGGGGCTCAGCTCCACTTTGACTCGATCTCCCGGCAGGATTCGAATGAAATGCATGCGCATCCTGCCCGACACATGGGCCAGCACCTTGTGGCCGTTGTCGAGCTCTACCCGGAACATGGCATTGGGCAGCGGCTCAACCACCGTGCCCTCGACCTCTATGGCCTCTTCCTTCGTCATTCCGCTCCCTTACGAATGCTCCAGCTCTCCGGGCTCATCTTGCCGGAACCGAGTCGTCCAAGCGGGTCAGGATCTCGGGCTCGCCTTCGGTGATGGCCACAGTGTGCTCGAAGTGCGCGGAGAGGCTCCCGTCCTCAGTCACTGCGGTCCAGCAATCCTTCAGGACCCGAACTCCCCACTTCCCCATGGTCACCATGGGCTCGATGGCGAGCACCATGCCTGGCTTGAGAGCGGGTCCCCGCCCCGGTTCGCCGAAGTTGGGAACCTGCGGGTCCTCGTGGAGCTCGCGCCCAATGCCGTGTCCCACGAACGCGCGCACCACGGAGAAGCCGTGGCGTTCCACGTGGGACTGCACCGCGTGAGAGACATCCCCCAGTCTTCGTCGCGGCCGGCACTGGGCAATGGCCAGGTCCAGGCTCTCTCGGGTCACATCCAGGAGCTCCTGGACCCGCGGCGGCACCTCGCCGACGGCTAGCGTGATGGCACAGTCCGAGTAGTACCCGTCCACGATGCACCCAAGATCGAACCCGACGATGTCGCCCTCCTTGAGCTGCCGCGAGGGCGAGGGAATCCCGTGCACCACCTCTTCGTTGAGGGAAACGCAGACGGTAGCCGGGAATCCCCGGTATCCCTTAAAGGCAGGCTTGGCCCCTCGTTCCCGGAGATAGGCCTCCACCTCCCGGTCAATCTCCAGGGTCGAGATGCAGGGCTTCACGAGGCCCTTGAGCAGCTCCACGCTCCCCCCGAGGATCCGGCCCGCGGACCGCATGACGGCCAGCTCCCGCGACGACTTCAGCACGATCACCGGACCCCCCCGTCGAGGGCTCCGCGGATGGCTGCCTGGACGACCTCCACAGGTCCCTCGCTCTTCACCGGGACCCCGAGCCCGCGGCGGCCATAGTAATCGAGAAGGGGCGCAGTCTGCTTCGCGTAGACCTCCAGACGCCGCCTCGCGGTGGCTTCGCTGTCATCCTCTCGCTGAACGAGGCTCGCGGCACACTGGTCACACCTCCCAGGCGCCTTCGGCGGGGAGGACACCAGATGGAAGACAGCCCCGCAGGATTGACAGACGCGCCGCCCGGTGAGCCGGCGCAACAGCTCCTCCTCGGAAACCTCCAAGAAGATCACCCGATCCAGGCCCAGGCCTCGGTCTTTCAACAGTCGCTCCAAGGCTTCAGCCTGGGCCACGGTGCGCGGAAACCCGTCCAAGAGAAACCCGCTCCTCGCATCGTCTCGATCGAGTCGCTCCGCCACCAGCCCGATCATCACCTCGTCCGGCACCAGGCTTCCTGCACTCATGTAGCGGTCAGCTTCCAGGCCCAGGGCAGTCTGCCTCGCCACGGCCTCGCGCAGCATGTCGCCGGTGGCGATCTGGGCAACCCCCAGGGCCGCGGCCAGCTGCCTCGCTTGAGTGCCCTTTCCGGATCCCGGCGGCCCAAGGAAGATCACCCGCATGGCTCCACTCGCTCGTTCGTGTCGCTCTCCTCAAGCCCTGACCTTGGCGCGCTTCCTGAGGAAGCCCTCGTAGTGCCGCATGAGGAGGTGCGATTCCATCTGCCTCACCGTGTCGAGAGCCACGCCCACGACGATGATGAGGCTAGTACCGCCGAAGAAGAAGGGGACGTTGAACCACCGGATGAGATAGTCCGGCATGACAGCAATCAGCGCCAGAAAGGCGGCCCCGGGGAGCGTGATGCGGGTCAGCGTTCGGTCGACGTACTCCGCCGTCTTTTTCCCAGGTCGGACCCCCGGGATGAATCCGCCATACCGTTTCATGTTATCAGCCAGGTCAACGGGGTTGAAGACGATGGCCGTATAGAAGTAGCAGAAGAAGATAATGAAGCCCATGTAGAGGGCCGTGTACGTCAGCCGTCCGGGCGAGAGGGCGTCGGACAGCGCCTGCATCCAGGGATGCGGGATGAACCGCGTCAACGTCGCGGGGAAGAGGATGAGGGAAGAGGCGAAGATCACGGGGATCACGCCGGCGGTGTTGATCCGGAGGGGAATGTGGGTAGATTGACCGCCGTAGACCCGCCGCCCCACCACACGCTTGGCGTACTGGACGGGGATTTTCCGCTGCCCTTCCTGCATGATCACCACAGCGGCGATGACGAAAAGCATGACGATCCCGATGCCTCCGAAGACGAAGAGCGTCAACTCCCCTGTGGAAAGCAGCGTGTAGGAGGCGGCGACCGCCGAGGGGAGGCGCACCACAATCCCCGCAAAGATGATCAGGGAGATCCCGTTGCCGATCCCTCTCTCGGAAATCTGCTCGCCCAGCCACATGATGATCGCGGTACCGGTGGTCAGGGTCAGCACGGTAATGACCCGAAAAGCCCAGCCGGTTTCGGGAACGATGGCCACCCCCGTGGGGCTCGTCATGCCTTCGAGTCCCACCGAGATGCCGAAGCCCTGAATCATCGACAGGATGATGGTCCCGTAGCGGGTGTACTGGGTGATCTTCTTCCGGCCCGCCTCACCTTCCTTGGCCAGACGCTCCAGAGCCGGAATGACCACTGTCAGGAGCTGGAGGATGATGGAGGCGGAAATGTAGGGCATGATCCCCAGGGCGAAGACGGTGAGCCGCCGGAGGTTCCCTCCGGAGAAGAGGTCCACCATCCCGAGGAGCGTGCCCTGAACCTGATCGAAGAACTGGGCGAGCGCCGCCCCGTCGATGCCTGGCGTGGGTACGTGCGCCCCGACCCGATAGGCGGCAAGGAGCCCGAAGGTGATCAGGAGTCGGCGCTTGAGCTCCGGAACCTTGAAGACGTTCTGGAAGCTCTGGAGTCCCTCCATCATGGGGGCAACACCTCCACCCGACCCCCGGCCCCCTCGATCTTCTGCCTGGCGGAGGCGCTCACCGCATGGGCCCTGACGGTGACGGCCTGAGCCAGGTCCCCCTCTCCGAGGATCTTCACGCCTCGGCGGTCAGCCTTCTTGATGAGCCGCGCCTCCACTAGCCGGTCCGGGTCTACGATGCTGCCACGGGCAAACGAGCTAAGGTCTTTCAAGTTCACGACCGCATACACCGTCCGCGTACGCGGGGTGAACCCGCGCTTCGGGACGCGCCGGTAGAGCGGCATCTGGCCGCCCTCATATCCGGCACCCTTCCCTCCGCCTGAGCGGGCCTTCTGACCTTTCTGGCCCTTGCCGGCGGTCTTGCCTTGCCCGGACCCCGGCCCTCGGCCGATACGCTTCGCCCGCCTCCTGCCCCCCGGAGCCGGACGCAGCTCGTCAAGCCTCATGGCCGTCGCCTTCCGTCACGTGCACGCAGTGAGACACCCGAGCGATCATCCCCCGGATCGTCGGCGTGTCATCGTGGACTGCCACCTGTCTGATCTTGCGGAGCCCGAGGGCCCTGAGCGTAGCCTCCTGCTTGGGCCGGAGGCCGATCAGGCTTCGGACCAGCGTCACCTTAAGCTTCCTGCCGCCCACCGTTCTGCTCCTCTGCCCCCGAAGCCTCCTGGACCGCGCGCCTGCGGGCCTCGTAGGAGTCCTGAAGCCTCTTGATCCGCCGGAGGGCATCGATAGTGGCCTTCAGCACGTTGTGGGGATTGCTGGAGCCGAGGGTCTTGGTCAGGATGTCCTGGATTCCAGCACCCTCAAGCACCGAGCGCACCGCACCACCGGCGATGACACCGGTTCCCTGGGCGGCGGGCTTGAGCAGCACCTTCCCGGAACCGTAGTGGCCGACGATCTCGCACAGGATCGTCGTATCTTTCATGGGGACGAAGATCATATCCTTCTTGGCATGCTGCACCGCCTTGCGGATGGCCTCCGGCACCTCATGGGCCTTGCCGAGCCCGACGCCCACGTGGCCCCGGCCATCGCCCACGACTACCAGGGCGGTGAAGGAGAACCGACGCCCCCCCTTGACCACCTTGGCGACCCGGTTGATTGACACCACCCGGTCGGTCAGCTCCAGCTCGCTCGCGTCAATCCTCGCTTCAGCCACTCGTCGACCTCAAGATTTAAAAGGTCAAGCCGCCAGCCCGTGCCGCTTCGGCCAGGGCCCGGACCCGTCCGTGATACTGATACCCCCCACGATCGAACACCACGCGCTCGATGCCCGCCGCCTTGGCCTTGGTGGCCACCACTCCGCCAACCAGCTTGGCGGCAGCGATGTTGCCTCCGGTCGTGAGCTTTTCGCGGACCTCTGGGGAGAAGCTCCCCACAAACAAGAGGGTGTGGCCGGTCTGATCATCGACCAGCTGAGCGTAGATGTGCCGGAGGCTCCGGAACACCGAGAGCCGGGGGCAGGCCGCGGTCCCGAGGATCTTCCGCCGGACCCGCACGTGCCGGAGCCTCCGCCCCTCCGCCTTGTTCTTGATCAGCACGGCTCTCCCCCGGTCCTCTGGTTACCGACCACCGGCCTTCTTGCCGACCTTGCGCCGGATCACCTCGTCCGCGTACTTGACGCCCTTGCCCTTGTACGGATCCGACTTCCTGAGTGCGCGCAGCGTGGCAGCGGTCTGTCCCAGGAGCGCCTTGTCGATCCCCCGGAGCGTGATGAGCGTCTGCTTCTCCACCTCGGCCTGGATCCCCTCAGGGAGCGGAAACACCACGGGGTACGAGTAGCCCAGGGAGAGCTGGAGGTTTTTGCCCTGGAGCTGGGCCCGGTAGCCAATCCCGACGATCTCGAGCTTCCGCTCGAAGCCTTCCCTGACCCCGTGCACGATGTTGGCCAGAAGCGCACGGGTGAGCCCGTGAAGCGCCCGGACCGTGCGGTGGTCGGAGCTGCGTGCCACCAAGAGCTGTCCGTCCTGGAGGGATACCCTCAAGGCTGGCGGAACCTCGTGCGAAAGCCCGCCCTTGGGGCCTTCAACCCGGACCATCTGCCCCTCAAAGGCCACCTTCACCCCCTGAGGGATTGGAATGGGTTTTCGTCCTATCCTCGACATGAGATCACCTGCAAAGCATTCATCGGGTCATTCTTCGCTTGGCTGAGAATGACACGCAAGCCACTACCACACATAGGCCAGCAGTTCCCCTCCGACCTTCCGCTTCCGGCATTCCCGGTCTGTCAAGACACCTTTGGAGGTCGAGAGGATCGCCACACCCATCCCAGCCAGGACCGAGGGCACCTCGTCGGCAGAGACGTACACACGGCGGCCAGGCTTCGAGACCCGGACCAGGCCGGAGATCACCTTCTCGGCTCCGGCCCCGTATTTGAGGTAGACCCTCAAGACTCCCTGCTTGTTGTCCTCGATGAACCGCAAGTTCTTGATGAATCCCTCTTCCTTCAGGACCTCGGCCAGGCGCACCTTCAGCTTCGAGGCCGGAATGTCCACCTTCTCGTGGTCCGCCTTCGACGCGTTCCGAATCCGCGTCAGCAGATCGGCAATGGGATCCGTCATCATGGTCTTACCAGCTCGCCTTGATCACGCCAGGCACCTCACCCTTGAGCGCCAGCTCGCGGAAGCAGATGCGACACATCTCAAACTTCCGGAGGTACCCGCGCGGCCGGCCGCAGAGCTTGCAGCGTCGGTACGCCCGCACCTTGAACTTGGGGGGGCGTTGAGCCTTCATCATCAGAGCGGTCTTCGCCATGCTCAGTCCCTGAACGGCATGCCGAGTCGGGTCAGGAGCACCTTCGCCTCCTCGTCGGTTCTCGCGGTCGTCACCAGGACCACATCCATCCCGCGAACCCTGTCGATTTTGTCGTACACGATCTCGGGAAAGATCACCTGCTCCTTGAGCCCGAGGGCGTAGTTGCCCCGCCCGTCGAAGGCCCGAGGAGGCGCGCCCCTGAAGTCACGCACCCGTGGGAGCGCCACGTTGATCAGCCGATCCAGGAACTCGTACATCCGCGCCCCCCTGAGCGTCACCTTCGCCCCGATCGAAGCCCCGGCTCTGAGCTTGAAGCTCGCGATGGACTTCTTGGCACGCGTGATCACAGGCTTCTGGCCCGTAATGACCATCAGGTCAGACACCGCGGAGTCCAGGGCTTTGACGTTGTCCTTCCCCTCTCCCACCCCCATGTTGACCACGATCTTCTCGAGGCACGGGACTTGGAAGGGGTTCGTGAACCCGAGCTCCTTCATGACCGCGGGGACCACGACCGAGCGATGTCGCGTGAGGAGCCGCGGCGGCGCGCTCCCGCTCCGCTTCGGACGGCTGGGCACCGCGGTGGCCTCTTGCGAGGCGGCCTTCCCTCCCTTCGCGGCCGGCTTGGCCGGCGCTTTCTGAGCTTTCGCCATCTTCCCTCAATCAAGCCCGATCGATGGTTTCATGGCAGCGCTTGCACGCCCGGACCTTCCTCCCGTCCGCCAGGAGCTGGACCGCGGTCCGGGTGGGCCGGTCACACTTCGTGCAAACCAGCATCACGTTGGAAACCGGCAGCGTGCCCTCTCGCTCGATGATCCCGCCCTGCCGGAGCTTCTGCGTGGGACGCTGGTGGCGCTTGATCATGTTGAGCCTCTCCACGATCAGTCGCCCCTTGTCGCGCAAGACCCAAAGGACTTTCCCCCGCTTTCCCCGGTCCTTGCCGGTGATGACCACCACCGTGTCTCCCCGCTTCATGCGCAAGCCCGCCATAGCAGCCCTCGGAGGGGGGCTACGCCCCCCTTCCGAACCTCCCCCCAAAGCTTGCGCGGGCATAGCCCGCGCTCGAAGCAACCCACATGCCTAGATGACCTCGGGGGCCAACGAGATAATTTTGGTGAACTGCTTGTCCCGGAGCTCGCGGGCGACAGGTCCGAAGATCCGCGTCCCAATGGGGTTGTTCAGCGGGTTGAGGAGCACTGCCGCGTTTCGATCAAAGCGGATGTAGGAGCCGTCGCGGCGTCGAACCTCTTTTACGGTGCGCACCACGACCGCCCGGGCCACCTCCCCCTTCTTGACCGTTCCGTCGGGGGCCGCCTCCTTGACCGAGACGATGATGGTATCGCCAAGCGTCGCATATTTCTTTGCGGAGCCGCCCAGGACCCGGATGCACTGCACCTTCTTAGCTCCCGAATTGTCGGCAACCTGGAGCATCGTCCTGGTTTGGATCATAGTCGTCTCTCACCGCCCGGGTCCGTCCGCCACCGCGCTCACAAGGCACGGCTCAGGACGCTCCGAATGCGCCACCGTTTCTGCCGGGACAGGGGTCGCGTCTCCTCGATGAGGACCCGGTCGCCGATGTGGCTGGCGTTGCCCTCGTCGTGAGCCTTTAGCTTCTTTCTCCTTCTCACGACCCGCTGATAGACCGGATGGCGGTAAACCCGCTCGACGATGACCACCCGGGTCTTCTGCATCTTGTCACTCACCACTACTCCCTCACGGGTCTTGCGATCCGCCACCGTTCACTCCATTAGCGACCGTCTTGGTACACCATCTCACGGTTGAGTCGCACGTGCGGGGCCCGCGCTACAGGCTCTGACGAACGCCCAATTCCCGAGCTCTCAGCACAGTCTGGGCGCGGGCCAGATCGCGCTTGGCCTGGCGCACCCGGGCCGGATTCTTGGCTACTCCCATGGACAGCTGAAACCGCAGATTGAAAATCTCTTCCCTCAGCTCTCTGACGCGCTGGTGAAGCTCGTCGTCCGTCATCTCACGCCATTTCTCAGGTCTCATCGTCCAGCCCGCGTCACAAACCTAGTCCCGATGGCGAGCTTCCGAGCGGCCAGACGGAAAGCTTCCCGGGCCACCGGCTCGCTGATCCCCTCCATCTCATAGAGAATCCGCCCCGGCTTGACGACCGCCACCCATGACTCCGGGGCACCCTTGCCCTTTCCCATCCGCGTCTCCGCAGGCTTCTTCGTGACAGGCCTGTCCGGAAAAATGCGGATCCAGATCTTTCCGCCGCGCTTGACGCTGCGGGTCAACGAGACGCGGGCCGCCTCGATCTGCCGGTTGCTGATCCAGCCGGGCTCCAGCGCCTTCAGACCATGGTCGCCGAAGGCCAGGGTCGAGCCACGGACAGCCTTGCCCTTCCTCCGGCCACGTTGGGCCTTCCGATACTTGACCCGCTTCGGCATCAGCATGACTGGAGCGCCTCGTCGCTACTCATTCGCCATCGCATGGGCGGGGAGGGTCTCTCCCTTGAAGACCCAGACCTTCACGCCGATGGTGCCGTAGGTCGTACGAGCTTCCGAGAAGCCATAATCGATGTCGGCCCGGATCGTGTGAAGGGGCACGCGCCCGTCGCGGTACCACTCGCGACGCGCGATCTCGGTGCCGGCCAGCCGGCCGGCGCACGCGATCCGGATCCCGTCGGCACCCAACCTGAGCGAGGAGGTGACCGCCTTCTTCATCGCCCGGCGAAAGGCGATCCGCTTCTGGAGCTGAAGCGCCACGTTCTCAGCGACCAACTGCGCGTCCAGCTCTGGATGCGTGACTTCCTCGATGTTCAGGTAGACCTCCTTGCCGGTGCGCGCCTGCAGCTCGTTCTTCAGCTTCTCCACCTCCGAGCCTCTCCGGCCGATGATGATCCCCGGCCGGGCCGTCGAGATGCTGATCCGGATCCGGTTGGCAGACCGCTCAAGATCGATCCGAGAGATCCCGGCGTGGTAGAGCGCGTCCTTGATGTAGCGCCTGATCCTTACGTCCTCGTGGAGCAGGGTGGCATAGTCCTTGGTGGCGAACCAACGCGAGCTCCAGGTCCGCGTTGTACCGAGTCGGAAGCCCGTCGGATGGGTTTTGTGTCCCATGCTTACCCCTTCTCAGCCCGAGCGCCGCGACGAGGCGGCGCCCCTCCGGGCGCGGGTGGCCCGGGGGTGCCCCTCGTCAGTCACGACGACGGTAAGATGGCTGGTGCGGTGCCGAATGGAGAAGGCGCGCCCCATGGCGCGGGGCTGCACACGCTTCATCGTCGGCCCGTCGTCGGCAACAGCCTTGGTGACCCAGAGATCATCCAGGTTCCGCACCTGGTGGTTATGCTCCGCGCTGGCGATGGCCGAACGGAGCACCTTCTCGACCAGCCGGGCTGCGGCGCGCGGCGTGTACTGGAGCACGGCGAGGGCCTCTCCCACGGCTTTGCCCTGCACCTCGCGCAGCACCAGTCGGGCCTTCCGCGGCGGCACCCGCACGAAGCGAGCGGTCGCCCTCGTCTGCATGGCTAGTGCCCTTCCAACTTGATGGTCATCATTGCTCCCCAGCCCTGCGCATGACCCCGTGTCTTGAGGATACGCACAACGCAGCTCGAAACAGTTGAAACGGCATTAGGTCTTCACCTCGGTCGTCGCCTTCTGGCTCGCTCCGTGAAGCCTAAAGGCGCGAGTAAGCACGAACTCTCCCAGCTTGTGGCCGACCATGTCCTCCATGATGTAGACGGGAACGAACTTCTTCCCATTGTGGACCGCCAGCGTCTGGCCGACGAACTCCGGGATAACCGTGCAGCGCCGCGCCCAGGTCTTCAGCACCTTCTTCTGACGCGTCCGCTCCAACTCCTCGACGCGGGCGACGAGCGTCCCGTCCATATATGGGCCTTTCTTGACTGATCGTCCCATCCCCTCTCCCTATCGCTTCTTGCGACGCGTCACGATGTACCGGTCGGAAGGCTTGGTCTTGCGAGTCTTGTATCCCTTGGTGGGCTTGCCCCACGGCGTCATGGGGTGGTTGCCCTTTCCACGCCCCTCACCACCCCCCATGGGGTGATCCACCGGGTTCATGGCCACTCCACGCACGCTCGGGCGGAAGCCACGCCAACGCGTCCGACCCGCCTTGCCTTCCGAGATGTTCTCGTGGTCGAGGTTGCCCGCCTGCCCGACCGTGGCCATGCAGCCCAACGGAATGAGCCGCACCTCACCCGACGGGAGCTTCAGCCCGGCGAGCTCCCCCTCCTTGGAGAGGAGCTGAGCTTGGGTGCCGGCGCTGCGGCACAGCTGGCCACCCTTCCCGGGCTGGAGCTCCACGTTGTGCACCATGGTCCCCACCGGGATGTTCCGCAAGGGAAGCGCGTTGCCCGGCAGGATGTCCGCCTGGGGGCCGGCCATCACCGTGTCGCCCGTCTTGAGGCCGAGCGGGGCGATGATGTAGCGTTTCTCCCCGTCCCGGTAGTGGAGCAGCGCGATGCGAGCCGACCGGTTCGGATCGTACTCAATGGAAGCCACCGTCGCGGGCACCCCCCACTTCTCCCGCCGGAAGTCGATCATCCTCAGGCGGCGCTTGTGCCCACCCCCTCGGAAGCGCACCGTGATCCGCCCGTATGCGTTACGTCCACTGATCCGGTATTTCGGACGGAGCAGGCTTTTCTCGGGCTTCCGCCTCGTGATCTCCTCGAAGGAGGCCACAGTCATGGTGCGGCGGGCCGGCGAGGTCGGCTTCAGCGTTCTGATTCCCATCGTCCGTGTAACTCCGTCTCCAGTCTGGGGAGCTTGCTCCGAGCGGTTAGGCGCCTTCCACCAACTCGATCTTGTAGCCAGGAGCCAGGGTGACCAGAGCCTTCTTCCAGGAGGGCCGCCGCCCCTGAAAGCGCCCCAGTCGCTTCAGTTTCCCGTACACCCTGGCGGTGCGCACCTCACGCACCCTGACGTTGAAAACTGCTTCGATCGCCTGGCGTATCTCCACCTTGTTGGCGTCCGGCGCCACCCGGAACGTGACGGTGTTCCGCTCCTCCTTGAGCCGCATACTCTTCTCGGTCATGATAGGGCGGACTACGACATCTCGTGGATCTCTCATGTCCAGACCCCTGAGCGGGTCATCTCGCCAGCTGCTCCTCGAGGGCGAGGAGGGCCGCGCGCTCGAAGACCACCTGGTGGTGGCGAAGGAGCTGGTACACGGAGACATGGTCGGGACTCTCTACGGCAAGCCACGAAAGGTTCCGGGCCGCCCGGGCCAGGGTCTCGCCCTTCGCTCTGACCACGAGGAGCGTGGCAAGCGGCTTTAGATTCAAGGCTTGGAGCTGCTTAACCAGCGCCTTGGTCTTAGGCTGCGACAACTCAACGCGCTCCACCACGAACAGCTGTCCCGCGGCTACCTTGGCAGCGAGGGCCGACCGGAGGGCACCCCGGCGAGCCTCCCGGGGCATGGCCAAGGAGTGGTCGCGCGGGTGGGGCCCGAAGACCGTGCCGCCGCCCCGCCACTGGGGCGCGCGAATGGAGCCCTGACGAGCCCGACCGGTCCCCTTCTGACGCCACGGCTTCCGACCGCCGCCCGAGATGTCACTCCGTCCCTTGGTCTCGTGCGTGCCGGCCCTCCAACTGGCCAACTCACGGGTCACGGCCAGGTGGAGCAACGGACCTTGAACCTCCTCCCCGAAGACCTCGGGCTTAAGCTCCAGGGTCCCCACGGTGGTTCCCTTCGAGTCGAGGACCGGGACGCTGGGCATGGCTACTGGGCCTTCCGCTCCTTCTGCTGGGCCTTTGTCAGCTTCACGCTCTTACGCACGAGCACGAGGGCTCCACGAGGTCCGGGCACAGCGCCTCTCACGACGAGCAGGTTCCGCTCCGGGACGACTCGGATCACCTCCAAGTTCAGTACGGTACGCCAGTCGCCTCCCGTGCGGCCCGGCATGCCGTGGCCCGGCCAGACTCGAGAAGGGTCGGAAGAGGCCCCGATGGAGCCCGGCGCCCTGTGAAACATGGAGCCATGTGTGGCATCGCCCCCATGCCACCCGTACCGCTTCATGCCACCTTGAAACCCCTTGCCTTTGCTCACGCCGCTCACGTCCACCAGCTCGCCGCTCGTGAACATCTCCACCGTGAGGGTCTGCCCGACTCGATAGGCCTCCGTCTTCTCGAGCCGGAACTCTCGGAGCACCCGAAGCGGGGCCACTCCAGCCTTCTTGAAGTGGCCAGCCTGAGGCTTGGTCGCCCGCTTCTTGGGCTCGAAGCCCAGCTGAACCGCATCGTAGCCGTGGCTGGCCCGAGTCCTCACCTCCACGACCGGGCATGGCCCGGCCTGGATGACAGTGGTTGGCACCTCCAGCCCATCGGCGTCAAAGAGCTGGGTCATCCCAACCTTCCGACCAATCAATCCCTCTTTCCTCGCCACGCTTATGCCTCACACTGTCTTCGAGCGCGGGCTTGGCCCGCGCAACCTCCCGGGGGGAGGTTCGGAAGGGGGGCAGCGCCCCCCTCCGAGTGTCTAGAGCTTGATCTCGACGTCCACCCCGGATGGGAGGTCGAGCTTCATGAGCGCGTCCACCGTCTGGGGCGTGGGATCGAGGATGTCCAGGAGCCGCTTATGGGTCCGCATCTCGAACTGCTCCCGTGAGGTCTTGTCAACGTGGGGTGACCTCAGCACCGTCCACCGATTGACAATGGTTGGCAACAGCACCGGCCCCGACACGCGCGCACCGGTCCGCCGCACGGTATCGACAATTTCCCTGACCGACCGATCCAGCAGGTGGTGGTCATAGGCCTTCAGACGGATCCGAATCTTCTGTTCCTGAAGTATGGTGACCACGTTACCCTCTAAGGGGCATCCCGCCCACTGCAGTCCTCAAAGGGCACGGCTCCACTAGCTGGAACGGCACTAGCGGGATCCGACCTGGGAGGGAGACCTCCCGGCCACCTTCGCGATGATCTCCTCGGAGAGGGCGGACGGGAGTTCCTCGTAGTGGGCGAACTGCATCGTATAGGTCGCCCGACCCTGGGTCACCGACCGGAGGTCGGTGGCGTACCCGAACATCTGCGCCAGCGGCACGGTAGCCCGAATGACCTGGGAGCCCGCCCGGGTGTCCATGGACTGGACCCGGCCCCGGCGGCTGTTCAGGTCGCCGACCACGACCCCCATGTACTCCTCCGGGACCACCACTTCGACCTCCATGATCGGCTCCAGGAGAACTGGCTTCGCCTTCCGGCAAGCCTGCTTGACGGCCATGGACCCGGCAATCTTGAAGGCAAGTTCCGAGGAGTCCACCTCGTGGTAGGAGCCATCGGTGAGGGTGACCTTCACGTCCATGACGGGGTAGCCGGCCAGGACCCCGGCCTCCAACGCTTCGCGAACGCCCTTTTCCACCGCGGGGATGAACTCACGCGGGATGCCGCCACCCCGGATCGAGTTCTCGAAGCGCCATCCCTCCCCAGGTATCGGCTCTACCTCGAGCCACACATCCCCGTACTGACCGTGGCCTCCCGTCTGCCGGACAAAGCGGCCGTGTGCCTCCACCTTCCGGCGGATGGTCTCTCGATACGCGACCTGAGGCTTGCCCACGTTGGCCTCGACCCTGAACTCCCGGAGCAGGCGATCCACGATGATCTCCAGGTGCAGCTCGCCCATGCCGGAGATCAGGGTCTGCGAGGTTTCGGAGTCCACGGTCACCTTGAACGTCGGGTCTTCCATGGTGAGCCGAGACAGCGACAACCCGAGCTTCTCCTCGTCCGCCTTGGTCTTCGGCTCGATGGCAACCGAGATGACCGGTTCGGGGAACTCCATGGACTCCAACGCGATGGGCCTGCCAGGATCGCAGAGCGTCTCCCCCGTGGTCGTGAGCTTCAGGCCCACCGCCGCAGCGATGTCACCCGCAGCCACGGCCTCAATCTCCTCCCGCTTGTTGGCATGCATGCGGAGGAGGCGGCCCACCCGTTCCTTCTTCCCCTTCGATGAGTTGAGGACATGGGTGCCGGAGCTGAGCGTCCCCGAATAAACCCGCAGAAACACAAGCTGCCCCACGTACGGATCATTCATGACCTTAAAGGCCAGAGCAGAGAACGGCTCCTCATCGCCGGCGAGGCGCACCTCGTTCTGGCGCGTCTCGGGCCTCACCCCCTGGACAGGCGGGACGTCGAGGGGGGAGGGCAGATAGTCGACCACCGCATCCATTAGGGATTGGACGCCCTTGTTCCTGAAAGAGGCGCCGCAGAGGACAGGAACCAGTTTCAAGGAAACGGTCCCGGCCCGAAGCGCGCCCTTGATCTCCTCAGGCCGGATCTTGTCGTCGCCGAGGTATTTCTCCATCAGGGTCTCGTTCACCTCGGCCAGGGCTTCCAGCATCTTCTCCCGGTGCTCCCGGACCTGGGCGGCGTAAGACGAGGGAATCTCCTCGCGTGTAAACCTCTCACCCCAGCTCTCCTCGCTCCAGACAATGGCGACCTGCTCGATCAAGTCGATGACGCCGGTAAAGGTGTCCTCCTTCCCCAGGGGGATCTGGACAGGGACAGGAACCGCGCCGAGGCGGGAGCGGATCATGTCCACCGAACGGTAAAAATCGGCGCCGATTCGATCCATTTTGTTCACATACGCGATCCGCGGGACCCGGTACTTGTCGGCCTGCCGCCAGACGGTCTCGGTCTGGGGCTCCACTCCCGCGACTGCATCCAGGATGGCGATGGCGCCGTCCAGGACCCGCAGGGACCGCTCCACTTCCATGGTGAAGTCCACATGTCCGGGAGTGTCGATGATGTTGATGCGGCAATCGCCCCAGAAGCAGGTAGTGGCGGCAGAGGTAATGGTGATTCCCCGCTCCTGCTCCTGGACCATCCAGTCCATGGCGGCGGTCCCCTCGTCCACCTCGCCGATCTTGTGCGAGCGACCGGTGTAGTAGAGAACCCGTTCCGTGGTGGTAGTCTTCCCGGCATCGATGTGGGCCATGATGCCGATATTCCGTGTCTTCTCCAGTGGGTACTGCCGTTCCACGATTCGTCCCGCCCGTTCCTCTTCCCGTTCCCGGCGGCCCTCAGAGACGTGAGGAGGGCAGCCGACCCGCACCCCCCTCGCACCCCGTCTGGGCTACCAGCGATAGTGCGCAAAAGCCTTGTTGGCCTCCGCCATCCGATGGGTGTCTTCGCGCCTCTTCACCGCGCTGCCGCGGTTGTTGGCGGCATCCAAGAGCTCTCCAGCCAGTTTCGCCGCCATGCTCTTCTCGCCGCGGCGCTGCGCGGAGCCGATGATCCACCGCATGCTCAGCGAGGTTCGCCGCTCCGACCGCACCTCCACGGGCACCTGGTAGGTGGAGCCGCCCACCCGCCGCGACTTCACCTCTACGGCGGGCTTCACGTTGTCCACGGCCTGCTTGAAGAGCTTGTGCGCTTCCTGCTTGCCCCGGTCCTCGAGGAGGTCCAGGGCGTCGTACATGATCCGCTCGGCCAGACTCTTCTTCCCGCGCTTCAGCAGCGTGTTGACGAACTTCGCCACCAGCCGACTCCCGAACTTGGGATCAGCCAGGATCTCTCTACGCTGCGCGAATGCCCGACGCATCTTAGATCACTCCGCGATCATTCCGCCTCACTCGAACAAGACACCATCATCACGCTGCTCCGCTCCCTCCCTTCGGCACTTTCGCACCGTACTTGGACCGACTCTGCCTCCGGTTCGCCACGCCAGCGGTGTCCAGCGTCCCCCGGATGATGTGGTAGCGAATGCCGGGTAGGTCCTTGACGCGGCCACCCCGGATCAGGACGATGGAGTGCTCCTGGAGATTGTGGCCGACCCCGGGGATGTAGGAGGTCACTTCGAGCCCGTTGGTGAGCCTGACCCGCGTCACCTTGCGGAGGGCAGAGTTGGGCTTCTTCGGGGTCGTGGTGTAGACCCGCATGCAGACTCCCCGCTTCTGGGGACACCCTTCCATGGCCGGGCTCTTGGACTTCTTTCGAATCGCCTCCCGGCCCTTTCTCACAAGCTGACTAATGGTCGGCATAGATAACAACTGGGGTCATGGCCCCAAACGCACAAGTTTATAGTTAACGATGCACCTCTGTCAACTCACCACGCCCGTTTTACTACCTAGCCAGCAGCGGCCGCACGGGGCTCCTCTTCGGCGGATGGCTCCGCTGGCTGCTCGGCTGGCTTGGGCCCCTCCTCGCCGGTACTGGCGCTGAGGATCTCAGCGATCGTATAGGGCCCAAGCCCGGTGCCCGCCGGGATCAGCCGTCCCACGATCACGTTCTCCTTCAGCCCCCGGAGGTCGTCGACTTTACCGCTAATGGCCGCTTCGGTGAGGACGCGGGTGGTCTCCTGGAAGCTCGCAGCCGACACGAAGCTGTCCGTGGAGAGCGACGCCTTGGTGAGCCCGAGGAGAACGGACTTGGCGGTGGCCGGGCGCTCGCCCTGGGCCACCATCTTCTCGTTCTCCCCCTGAAACACGAACTTATCCACCAACTCGCCCACCACGAAGTCGGTGTCACCCACGTCTTCAATGCGGACGCGTCGCAACATCTGGCGCACGATGACCTCGATGTGCTTGTCGTTGATCGACACGCCCTGGAGCCGGTACACCTCCTGCACCTCGTTCACCAGGTAGCGCTGGAGCTCGCGGTCGCCGAGCACCGCCAGGTAGTCGTGGGGATTCGG
>JBHIAB010000054.1:0-17389 GCA_046758385.1 Methylomirabilia bacterium
CTTGAGCTTCTTCGGGAGGCTTTCGATGATTTGGAGGTAGGCCGGAGAAGCTCGGATCCCGTCGGGGGTGACATCGTGCGGGATGAAGCCGAGCTTCTGTGCCGCTCGGCTCACGACGGGGAAGCTCTTGATCAGGGCGGCCTGAGTCTGCAGGTTCGCCTGGGGGTCGAAGGTGTAGAGCTCCTGGAGGAGACCAGCCATGCTCACCGCTCGCTCGTGCCTGACGGTCGCTGTGGCGCGGTAGAGAGGGTTGGGGGCTTGGAAGAGCGCCAGGGCAAAGGCGAGGACTGCGAACAGCAGCGGGACGAAGACAACGATCGCCTTCCGGCGCCGGATAATGCGCCAGTAGTCTCTGAGATTGAGATCGTACTGGGTCATCGCTCAGTCTTCTAGGAGCTTCTGGAGCAGCAGGTACTGGGTAAATGGCTGGAGGGGGAGGGTCAGGAACTGCAAGGTGGGCTTGAGCTGGGCCAGGAACGCGTTCCAGTTGCCGATGGCATTGCGCGGCACCACGACCACATCGTTGGTGTGAAGAGGGAGGTCCTGGGTGTGGTCTCGCCCGTTGATCACACTCTCGAAATCCACCTCGAGAGCCTGCAGGTTGCTTAGATCAGCCGCCGGGTTGCTCAGATCGGCTCGAATGACGCGCGCGCTGCTCAGGGCTGCGGAGTTTTTGATCCCCCCCGCGAGGGCCAGGGCCTGAGAGAGACGCATGTTCGGGCGGAACCGGTAGGCTCCCGGATTCTTCACTTCCCCGAGCACGAAGACCTGGTTCTCCTCGTCGGGGCCCCGGGCGGGGACGTACACGACATCGCCCGCGTCCAGTGTCACATCTCTGAATCGGTCTCCGTCTGAGAGGAGACGGAAAAGGCTAATGGTGTACGAGTGGCCATCCTGCCTGAGCAGCCGCACCTTCCGCAGGTCGGCCTCCTGGGTCGGCCCGCCGGCCTGGGCGAGGAGATCCAGGAGACCCGTCTTGCGCTTGAGCGGGAACCGCCCTCCTTTCCCGGTCACCTCTCCCAGCACCGATACCGCCTTGCTCTCGTATTCCTTGACCATCACCTCGACGGCGAGCTGCTTGTAGGAGGGGGCCAGGATCTGGCGGATCTCTTCTGCGGCCCGCTCTGGGGTGAGCCCTCCCACCGTGACTTCAAAGAACCCGATGGTCACCTTTCCGGTGGCTCTCACCGTGACCGAGAGTCGCTCCTGGGCCAGTTCCTTTGTGAGGAGCACGTCGAGGACGTCGCCGGGGCCGATCTTGTACTGAGGGATGCCGTTGACGGTCACGAACGTCTGGTTCTCCTCCACCATGGGGGGGAGGCGGGGCGGATCGGCGGGTTTGGGAGGCGGCGAGGGAGTGCTGGCCGCCGAAGCGACCACCGCTGGGAGGGTCGGGGAGGACCGCACGCCGCAGCCTGCCACGGCGGGCAGGAGGAGAAGGAGCAAGGGCCAGGATCGAAGGAAATGGTTCACCGTCTGACTCCTCGGACTTCTCGTTCGAGCATCTCCTCTACGACGGACTCTTGAACGTGGAGGAGGGCTTTTTGGCTGAGGTCGATCAGCTCTGGTTCGGATAGCCGCTTGCCCCGGCGGATGAGGATGGCCACCACGGGGCGGAGCGGGAGGTCGGCATTCTTGGCGACCACGCGGCCGATCTCCCCGGTGTTGAGGCGGACCAGGCATCCGATAGGGAACGCGGCCATGACGCGGATCAGGGCTTTGAGGACCCTGTCAGGAAAGCTCGTCCGTTCCCGTTGAAGGATCTCCTTGAGGGCCTCCGGTGGCCAAAAGCGCCGGCGAAACGGACGATGGTGCACCAGGCTCTCATAGATGTCGGTGATGCCGATGAGCTGAGCGTGCTCGTGAATCTCCCTGCCTTTGAGTCCCGCCGGGTAGCCGGAGCCATCCGCGCGCTCATGGACCTGGAGGACCACCTCCGCCAGCCATGCGTACCCTGGCCCCAGCCCCTGGATCACCCGGGCGGCTTCCTCCGGATGCCGCTTCAGGGTGATCTGCTCCGCCTGGCTCAACGGGCCGGTCCTCTCGATGAGCTCAGTCGGGAGTCGAGCCATCCCGACGCAGTGGAACAAGGCTGCCAACCCCAGGTCGCCGAGTTCATCGGGTGAGTAGTCCAGCTCCACGCCGAGTCTCACCGAGACGATGCAGACGTTCACCGCCTCACGCGCGAGGCCCAGGGAGCGGTCCGCTCCGCTGAAGAAGGGGAGGAGGAGGGCGTCGCTGCTCTCCAGACTCCCAAGCAGGATGTCCCGTCCCTCCTCGGCTTTGGCGATGGAGAACGGGGCCTGGCCTCGAACCGATTGGTAAATCCCGTCCATGATCGCCACGGCGTGATGAAACGCCTGCTTGGCATCATCGAGGGGCTTGTACGGAAACTCTCCCAGTGTCGGCTTCCTGTTACGGCCGGCGGCGCGGAGTGCGGCATCCTGGGGGACCACGCCAGGAGTCTCGGCAGAAGCGCTTTGCGGCGGCAGCGGGTCGTCGCCGGACGGCACGGGCGTCTGGTCGTTCTGCGCCACCGCACGCAGTCGCTGCGAAGTGTCGTCAACCTTTTCTGGGCGTCCCACACCTTGAGCGCCGCCCTTGACGAGGTCTTTCAGCCTCACAGTGGGCGTCCCTGTTTCCTTCCCAGCTGGTCGGGGAGGAACAGCCTGAGCTGCTTCATTCTGGACCTCGAGCGCATCGACGTCGGTAGGGGTCCGGTCCGGTCCTTTCTCCTCCGGCGAGTGCAACCCGTAGTCAAGGTCACTGTTGGTCACCTGCTCCTGCCTCATGACGCAAAGGTGAGCGCCACCTTGACGAGCCAGGCATCGACCACCTTTTCGTTTCTTCTCCCGCTCTCGTGCAGGCAGAGGTCGCGCACCGACCCTCTCGCCTCGCTCGCCCAGCGTCTCTAACGCGAAGCGCTCGCCCAAAATTTGGGCAGGGGTCGCTCCTCATTTGGAACCACTCTAGCGAGTCGCCGCAACGGTGCGCCCCCCGGTTTCCGGTACCGATAAGCGGACTTCTCTTGGCAGCGCGGAGGCCGTGTGCCGTCCGAGGCGCCTCGCGGAGTCGAACGCAACCCTCCAATTTCCTAGCGGAAACGCCTGGCTCATGTGCACCTGAGTGCGGGAGGGGTCCCAGGCGGGGGTTTCCCTCTCTCCGGCTTGCTCTCGCCGTCGCGTGTTCAGGGTAGGCTCGGGTCAAGGTCACCACCCACCTCCCTTTAGCGGTGTTATCGGCGTTTTGGGGGGGAGCACAGAGGGGGGCGGTGGGCTTCCGGGGGCTCGTCGGATGGCGAGGAGCGCTGGTTTCGCGCGCGCCTGTGCTACAGTGGCGACACCGCAAGGGGCATTCTGAGCTCGCGCAGTCCAATCGGGCGGTGGAGCCGGTCCTGGCCGTTGGACCGATGGTGGGGGAGGTCCTCTACGGGAAGACGGTCCCCGTCGTGACCCTCGAAGCCGAGGCGTTCTCCCGCATCCAGAGGGGCGACTGGGTCGTAGTGGATGCTGCGAGCGGCGAGGTGTATCGGAGGGTAGCGTGAAGTTTCTGCGATTGCTGTCGGCGCTGGACTACCACACGGAAGGCGAGCCGATGCGGATCGTGACCGGTGGAATTTCCCTGCCGGTAGGCCAGACGATGCTCGAGCGGAGCCGCTGGTTCGCCGAGGCGCATGACGAGCTCAGGCGGATGATCCTCTACGAGCCGCGCGGGCATGCCGCCATGTGTGCCGCCCTGCTTGTCCCGCCGTGCGACCCCACGGCCAACACGGGCGTGATCTTCCTGGAGCCGCTGGGCGTCGTCCACATGTGCGGGCACGGCGCCATTGCCATCGCCACGATGCTGGTCGAGACCGGCGCCGTCCCCATGCGTGAGCCTGAGACGCCGGTCACGCTTGACACGGCGGCGGGCTGTGTCACCGCCCGAGTTCGTGTCGAGAGGGATCGCGTCGTGGGAACCACGATCGTGAACGTGCCGTCCTACTCGGCCCTGCTCGACGCGAAAGTCAGCGCGCCCGGCCTCGGCCCCGTGGCGTTCGACCTGGCTTATGGCGGCCATTTCTATGCGCTCGTTGAGGCTGCGCCGCTTGGGCTCGAGCTGGTCCCCGGCAACGCGGAGCGCATTATCGAGGCCGGCGAGCGAATTCGTGGCGCGATCGAGGCCGAGGTCCAGCTTGTCCACCCCGAGGGAGAGCAGTCCAAGGGGCTGCTGTACATCCAGTTCTACGCGCCCCCGCGCCACCCGCGCGCCGATCTCCTGAACGCCGTCGTGGTGGCGCCGGCGGGGCTCGACCGCTCACCGTGCGGGACCGGAACCTCTGCCCGCCTGGCCAACCTCTGGGCGCGCGGGAAGTTGAGGCTTGAGCAAGAGTTCGTGCACGAGTCGATCATCGGGAGCCTGTTCACGGCGCGCGTGGTCGGGACGACCCGTGTCGGCGATTGCCAGGCAGTCATCCCTGAGGTGACCGGGCGCGCGTACCTGACGGGGCTGAACCAGCTCGTTCTGAGACCCGATGACCCATTCCCCGCAGGGTTCTTGCTCTAGTCACTCGGAGGGGGGCTTTGCCCCCCTTCCGAACCTCCCCCCGGCGGTTGCGCGGGCAAAGCCCGCGCTGGAAAGCGGCCTGCTACGGCTCGTCCGGATAACGCAATCGGGGAGCGGTATCTAGGAGGATCGTTCCGGTGACCTTTGAGGGGATTCGACCAGGGCTGAAAGCTACGCGTCAGGCGCTGGTGACCAAAACCATGGTGACGACGCACGCGGGAGGCCAGCGCGGTGGCGTCCTCACCACGCCGGCCATGATCGGCATCATGGAAACGACCGCTCAGGCGGCCACGCAGCCCTATCTGCCTTCTGATCACACGACGGTCGGGTTTGAAGTGGCGGTCCGTCATCTCGCCCCAACCCCCCTCGGCGCGCGTATCACCGTGAGCACTGAGCTGCTCGAGGTAGATGGGCGAAAACTCTTTTTCAGGGCCGAAGCCTACAACGAGCGAGAGAAGATCGGTGAAGGGACTCTCCGGCGCACCATCGTCCAGCTTGGTAGCCTCGAGCCCCGTCGGGACTGAACCCCACGTGCTTTCAAGTTGCCTCTGGCCAGCGCGAGGCCGGTGGATTTTTCCTGCCCACACAAGGTTTTCTCCGCGATGGCAGAGCGACAGACCCAAAACTCCTTGACCGGGCTTCTGGGGTAGTGTTTAATACGGTGGATTTGTCAATCTTCTCACGATGTTGCTGGCTCACGTCAGCAGGGATCGAACGAAGACGCTACAAACAGGGGGTTGCCAGAAGTGAGAGGGGACATCATGATCGTTGAGCGGTTGTCATTCAAGGCGGGTGTCGCCGCCGTGGCCGTCCTGGCCGCCCTGACGCTGGGAACTACGGTGTGGGCACAGGGAAAGTGGGACGCCCCGGCCGATGCTAAGAAGATCAAGAACCCGCTTCCCAAGTCGAAGAAGGTGCTCAAGAAGGCCAAGAAAGTCGTTCAGACCAACTGTGTGCCCTGCCATGGGCCGAAGGGGCTGGGCGATGGTCCGGCTGCGGCGGCCCTGCCGGTCAAGCCCGCCAACTGGACGACCGCCGCGGTGCAATCGCTGAGTGACGGCGAGCTCTTCTGGAAGATCACGAACGGCCGCGGCCCTATGCCGCCGTGGAAGCACCTCCCCGAGAAGGACCGCTGGGCGGTCGTCCACTTCATCCGAAGTCTGAAGAAGTGACGCCGAAGAGGACAAGACGAGCGAAGTAACCGCGTGACAGGGTAATCCTGCAATTTCGGATGTGTGGAGTTGTGTCTTTAAGGTTTTCCTTGAGCTAGATCACGGTTGAAGCTATGGTCCCTCCGGAACGGCGCCATCCACTGAGAGACGTCCTTGCCGAGCTCAGCCAGGCACTCGAGTCCTTCCGGGCGCGTGTTGAGCAGTTGGGGGGAGACTCTCAGGCGAGCTCCCCGACCCGCGCGCCTCGCTCCGAGCTTACCCAGGGAGAGGCAGGTTGGCTTCTCACCGAGGCTCAGGGGGAGGCCCTGGCCGATTTCCAGGAGATCATGTCGATCCCTTCGACCGGCCTGGAGCCCCTGGAGGTGTTCAGCCTTGCCATCGATCGGTTGACCCGGCTCTTGATCGTGGACCGCGCGGCCCTTTTCCTCCTGGATACCGACCAGGGACGACTTCACCCACGGGCAGCCCGGGGCTTCCGGAGTGACGACTTGCTCGACTTGTCGCTGCTCCCCGGTGACGGGCTCATTGGCCACGCCTTCCGGGAGGGGCGGCCTTTCGTCTACGCGACGCCGGTCGGCGAGGCCCCGGCAGATCCGTTTCTCTTCCGCTTTCCGGTCCGCGACGCCGTCGCGCTGCCGATCCGCTCAGCCGGCGAGGTGGTTGGGGTCCTGTTCGCCGGGCGAAGGGGTCGGCCGGCACCGTTCACCGGGGAGGAGGTCCAGCTCCTGACCCTCATCGCCGACCGAGTGGGGACTGCCCTGGTTCACCGGCGGCTGGTCGAGCGGCTCGGCGCCCACGTCGACCATCTCAAGGAGCTAGTTGGACTGACGGCCCGGGCCAGTCTTCGGCACGAGATCCAGGATGTGCTCTCGCTGGCCTGTGAGGCGGGATGTCGGTTGCTCAAGGTTCGGGCTGCCGCCATCGCGCTGCTCGGGGAAGACAGTCGGCTCGCGGTCCTGGGAAGCTACGGTGTGCCAGAGCAGGCCGTGCAACGGTGGCGACCGGATCCGCTGGCCGGGGTGACTGGGGAGCTCATGCGGAGCCAGCAGGTGGTCGTCTGCCAGGACTTGTTCACCTGGTCGGGTCCCGACGACCCGGACCTGAAAGAGCTCGGGGTCCGGGCGTTCTTGGTGGTTCCGCTCAGGATGCGCGAGGAGTTGAGTGGCTGCGTGTACCTGTTGGATCAGGGGGTGAAGGAGTTTTCTCCTGACGAGGTGGAGGCTGCCCGGCTTCTGGCTGCTCTGGTCGGTCTGGCCATTGAGAACGGTCGGCTCTTCGCGGGCGTGGGCCAGGCCATGGAGGAGCTGAAGGAGGCCGAGGAGAAGCTGATCCAGACCGAGAAGGCTCGGGCGCTCGAGCAGATGGCGGGGGGCATTGCGCACGAGTTCAACAATGTCCTCGCCATCATGCTCGGGAAGATCCAGCTGATCCTGGAGCGGGTGACCGACGGCCAGCTCCGAGAAGATCTGACCGTGGTGGAGGAGGCGGCGTGGCGTGCTGCGGAGACGGTGCGGCGCCTGCAGAGGGTTGCAGCGACCAGGAGCAGGGAAGGCCTGCTCCCTCTCGACCTCAATAGCCTGGTCGAGGAAGCGGTGATCCTCACCCGTCCGCGGTGGAAGGACGAGGCCGAAGCGAAAGGCATGCGGCTCCAGGTGGTCCTGGATGTGGACAAGCAGGTGTCGTGTGTCGGCAATGCCCAGGACCTCCGAGAGATGCTGGTGAACCTGATCCTGAACGCCATCGATGCCATGCCGGACGGCGGGCGGGTGAGCATCGCAACCCGGCGTGACCACGATCGGGTCGAGCTCACCGTGGCGGACACCGGCGCGGGGATGACGGAGGATGTCCAGCGGCGAATCTTCGATCCCTTCTTCACGACCCACTCGCCACAGCGCGCCGGGCTCGGCCTCTCCGTGGTCCACGGGATCGTCGCCCGGCACCAGGGGACGATCAAGGTCGAGAGCCGGCAGGCAGAGGGAACCATCTTCCGAATCCGGCTTCCGCTCGCGCCGGGCATGACCGCCGACACCAAACTCGTGGCGCCGCAGCGGGCGAAAGCGCGCGTGGCGCCCGCGTCGGTCTTGATCATCGAAGATGAGGATGCGATCCGTCGCATGCTGTCGGACCTCCTGGCCACCAAGGGCCACGCCGTACAGTCCGCTCGGGAAGGCCTCGAGGGGCTCGCGCGCTTCAAGCGCGGGACCTTCGACGTGGTGATCACCGATCTCTCAGTCCCGGGATGCTCGGGGCTCGAGGTGTCGCGTGAGGTGAAGCGGACCGCGCCGGCAACGGCAGTGATCCTGATGACGGGCTGGGGGGAGCTGTTGGACCCGGCCCGGACCAAGGAGAACGGTGTAGACCTGGTGATCGCCAAGCCGTTCGGGAAGGACCGAGTCCTGAACGTCCTGGCCGAGGCCCTGAGCCTTCGCCGCGACGCCGAGTAGCCTTCGCCCCTGTGCGCCGCCTCGCTGCCATTGATCTCGGTACGAACACCATCCGTCTCCTCGTCGCGGAGGTCGGGGACGGGAAGACATGGCGCGTCCTAGTCCAGCGCCAGACGATTGCGCGTCTCGGCGAAGGGCTGCATGAAAGCGGCTCCTTGAGCGAGGCGGCGATGGATCGCTCCGTGGCCACGGTGGCCGAGCTGTGCGCCGAGGCGCGTGCCCTGAGCGCAGAAGAGATGGTGATCGTGGCCACCAGTGCCGTGCGAAGAGCGTTCAATCAGGAGGCCTTCCTCGAACGCGTGGCCAAGGCCACAGGCCACGCCGTCCGGGTGATCCCCGGCGAGGAGGAAGCCAGGCTCGCGCTCCTGGGGGCACTGCATGGGCTCTCCCAGCTCGCCGGTCGCATGGTGCTCTTCGACATCGGAGGCGGAAGCACCGAGTTCATCCTGGCCCACGAGCGGCGGCTGGTCGCCGTCCGGAGCTTGAGCGTGGGCGTGGTGGCGCTGGCCGAGCGCTTCATGACGGCCGGCCCGGTGGATTGGGATCGCTACGCGGAGATGGACAGGGAGGTCCGAGCGATCCTGGCCGGGGAACTTCCGGGCTTTGGCAGGGAGCGACGCGCCGAGCACCTGGTGGGGACCGCCGGGACGGTGACGACCCTGGCCGCGCTGGACCAGAGCCTCCCGGCTTACGACAGCGAGCGGGTTCACGGCTACCGCCTCCACCGTGACCGGATCCAGCGGCTCTGGAAGACTCTCGGGGACCTCCCCGTTGCCGCCCGGGCCACTCTGCCATGCCTCGAGCCCGGGAGGGCCGATGTGATCATTCCCGGCATTGCCACGTGTCTTGCGACCATGGATTGGTTCGGCTTCGAGTCGCTGCTGGTCAGCGACTACGGCCTCCGTGAGGGAATCCTGATCGACCGCCTGAACCGTCCCGCGTGTTGATCCCGCGCGCAGGGGGTGCTAGGGTGGGAAGAGGCCCTCATGCGAGCGCTGCTGCTCTTCCTTTCCGAACGGCGTTGGATCGGTGAGGCGCTCGATCGCCTGAGACTCACGCGGCGGCTCGTCCGCCGCTTCGTCGCAGGGAAGAGCGTGGAGGAAGCCTTTGCCGTTCTTGAGCGCTTCAACGCCGCGGGGTCGCTCTCGGCCATCACCTACCTCGGAGAGAACGCGCGGAGCCCTGAGGAGGCGCGCGCCGCGGCCGCCGTGTACGGGGACATCCTCGGCGAGATCAAGCGCCGGAACTTCCGCTGCCTCCCCTCCCTGAAGCTCACGCACCTCGGGCTTGACCTCTCCGACGCGTTCTGTGTCGACACACTCCGCCCGGTGGTGGAGCAAGCCCAGGATGCCGGCATTCGGGTTTGGATCGACATGGAGTCGACGGCCTACACCGACCGCACCCTGGCTCTCTACGAAGCCCTCCGGGCCAGCTACCCGAATGTGGCCTGCGTGATCCAGTCCTACCTTCGCCGAAGCGAGGCCGATATCCGCCGGCTGATCACCCTCGGGGCCGCCGTGCGGCTCTGCAAGGGCGCCTACCGGGAACCGCCGAGCCTGGCTTTCGTCGACAAGCGCCAGGTGGACGCCAACTACGCCCAGCTCATGGACCTCCTGTTGTCTCCCGAGGCCATGGAGCGGGGGGTCTACCCAGCCTTTGCCACCCACGATGAGCGGCTGATCCAGCGCGCTGTCGAGCGATCCCGGGCGTTGGGGCTGAGCGCCGAGCAATTCGAGATCCAGATGCTTTACGGAATCCGCCACGACCTTCATGCGGAGGTCGAGGGCAGGGGGCTCAAGCTTCGGGTCCTGGTGCCGTTCGGCGAGGAGTGGTACGGCTACTTCGTCCGGCGGCTGGCGGAGCGGCCGGCCAACCTGCTCTTCGTGCTCAAGAATCTGCGTCGCGGACGAGTTGACACCCAGTGAAGAGACGACTATTCTACTACTCCAACATGGATGAGATTGCGGTACTGGTGTTGAACTACACCTTCGAACCCCTCCACTTCACCAACGCCAAGCGGGCTGTCACCCTCGTTCTCAGCGGCAAGGCTGAAGCGGTCGAGTCTTCTCCGCGGGTGGTCAGATCTCCCTCTATCAGCTTCCAGCTGCCGGCGGTGATCCGACTGGCCATGTACATCCGGAGACCGTTCCTGGAGCGAGTGGCCTTCAACAAGAAGAACATCCTCCGCCGGGACGCTCACGCCTGCCAGTACTGCGGTCGGCGGGGTGAGCGGTTGACTGTGGACCACATCCTGCCCCGGTCTCGGGGCGGGGAGACGACCTGGACCAACGTGGTCGCTGCGTGTCTTCGGTGCAACCTCAAGAAGGGAAACCGGACCCTCAAAGAAGCCGGGGTGACGCTCATCCGGGAGCCGGCCCACCCACGCTTCCTCTTCTCCATGCATCTGCTGCACCACCCCCACGCGAGCTCGTTCGCCGACTCGTGGCGTAAGTACCTGCTTGCCGTTCCGTCCGCTCTCTGAAGTCCGTGTTTGCACTCCAGGCTGATTTCGAGCCCAGGGGAGACCAGCCCCGGGCCATCGACGAGCTGGTCCGCCTGATCCAGGACGGTCGACCCCATTCCGTGCTGCTGGGTGTGACGGGATCCGGCAAGACCTATACCGTTGCCGCGGCCATCGCGCGGCTGCAGCGCCCCACCCTGGTCATCTCGCCGAACAAGACCCTGGCCGCCCAGCTCCACGGGGAATTCAAGGTCTTCTTTCCCTCGAACGCGGTGGAGTACTTCGTCTCCTACTACGACTACTATCAGCCCGAGGCGTACGTTCCTCAGAGCGACACCTACATCGAGAAAGATGCGCTGATCAACGACGAGATCGACCGGATGCGTCACTCGACGACCCAAGCCCTCTTTCAGCGGCGGGACGTCATCGTGGTGGCCTCGGTCTCTTGCATTTACGGCATCGGTGAGCCGGAGACGTACCACGGGATGCACCTCTCCCTCGCCGAGGGGGCGACCCTAGACCGCGATCGGATCATCCAGCAGCTGGTGGCCATCCAGTATGAGCGGAACGACTACGATTTCCACCGAGGCACCTTCCGCGTGCGGGGGGATGTGGTGGAGGTGTTCCCGGCCTCCGACGAGAGCACTGCGCTGCGGGTTGAGCTCTTCGGAGACACGGTGGAGGCGGTCCACCAGATCGATCCCCTCCGGGGAGAGGTCCGTGGCCGGCTCGGGCAGGTTGCCATCTATCCCGCCAACCACTACGTCACCCCGGAGGATCAGGTCGAGCGAGCCATCGCCGGGATCATGGAGGAGCTGGGCGAGCGCCTGGCGTTCTTCCGGTCGCAGAACCGGCTCCTGGAAGCCCAGCGTCTCGAGCAGCGGACCCTGTTCGACATCGAGATGCTCCGGGAGCTTGGCTACTGTCACGGCATCGAGAACTACTCGCGCCACCTGACCGGTCGCAAGCCGGGGGAGCCCCCGCCGACCCTCATCGACTACTTGCCCAAAGACACCCTCGTCGTCATCGACGAGAGCCACGTCGCCGT
Source organism: Methylomirabilia bacterium (assembly GCA_046758385.1). Classification (GTDB taxonomy): domain Bacteria; phylum Methylomirabilota; class Methylomirabilia; order Rokubacteriales; family CSP1-6; genus JBHIAB01. The sequence continues at coordinate 11,671 of JBHIAB010000054.1, forward strand.
TCCGCAGATCCGCGGGATGTACCGGGGTGACCGCTCCCGAAAGGAGACTTTGGTGGAGTACGGCTTTCGGCTCCCCTCCGCCTTCGACAACCGGCCGCTGACCTTCGAGGAGTTCTCGGCCATGACCGGGCAGACCGTGTACGCGTCAGCGACGCCAGGCGACTACGAGCTTCGGATGGCGGACGGCGCGGTGGTGGAGCAGATCATTCGCCCCACGGGGCTGATGGACCCCCAGATTACCGTGCGGCCGGCCACCGAGCAGGTGGACGATCTCTTGCACGAGATCCGCACCCGGGCCGAGCGCGACGAGCGGGTGCTGGTGACGACCCTGACCAAGCGCATGGCCGAGGATCTCACGGAGTACTACCAACAGATGGGCTTGCGAGTCCGCTACCTGCACGCCGACATCGACACCCTGGAGCGGACCGAGATCATCCGTGACCTGCGCCTGGGGAAATTCGACTGCCTCATCGGCATCAACCTCCTCCGGGAGGGGCTGGACCTCCCCGAAGTGTCTCTGGTGGCCATCCTGGACGCGGACAAAGAAGGCTATCTGCGCTCCGCCACCTCGCTCGTTCAGACTTCAGGTCGCACCGCCAGGAATGTCCACGGCCAGGTGATCATGTACGCCGACCGGGTCACCGACTCTATGAAAGTCGCCATGAGCGAGACCGAGCGCCGCCGGCAGCGGCAGGCGGTTTACAATCGCCAGCATCACATCACGCCGGAATCGATCAAGAAGTCCATCCGCGAGGTCCTCCGGTCGGTGTACGAGCGTGACTACTACACGGTGGAAGTGGAGCCCGAGCGCGAGGAAGCCTTTGCGTCTGCCGAGGCCTTGGAGGGCCGGATCAAGGAGCTCGAGGCCCAGATGCACGAGGCAGCGAGGCGACTGGACTTCGAGCGGGCCGCCGAGCTACGGGATCGGGTGAAGGCTCTAAAGAAACGCGAGCTGACGCTCTGGTGAGCACCACGCTGCGATGAAACCTCAGGAGAAGCTCGATCGTGTCCCCGACCGACCGGGCGTCTACCAGTTCAAAGACGCTCGGGGCCAGCTCATCTACATCGGCAAGGCGGCCTCGCTCAGGAGCCGGGTGCGCTCCTACTTCCAGGAATCGCGCGCGCGGGATGCCAAGACAGACGTGCTCGTCCGGCAGATCCGCGATTTGGATTACATCGTTACGGACAACGAGCTCGAGGCCCTGATCCTCGAGTCGAACCTGGTCAAGAAGCATCGCCCCCGGTATAACGTCGTCCTCCGGGACGACAAACACTATCCGTTCTTGAAGCTCACCACCGACGAGGAGTTCCCGCGTCTGGTGGTGGCCCGGCGGATCGTCAAGGACGGCGCGAGCTACTTCGGGCCGTTCTTCCCGGCTACCGCCGTGCGCGAGACGCTTCGGCTCGTCCGCCAGCTCTTCCCGCTCAGGACTTGCCGGATCAAGATTGACGGGAAGGCCGAGCGACCGTGCATCCAGTACCACATTCACCGTTGCATGGCCCCGTGCACCGCGTGGGAGACCACGGAGGGATACTCGCAGACGGTCCGCGATGTGGAACGCTTTCTGGAGGGGAGAGACGATAATCTGGTCAGGGAGCTCACCGGGGAGATGGAGGAGGCGGCCACCGAGCTGAAGTTCGAGCGGGCGGCCGTGCTTCGGGATCAGATCCAGGCCCTGAACCGTGTCCGGGAACGTCAGAAGATCATCTCCACCGAGCAGGAGGACCAGGACGTGCTCGGCGTGGTGCGCCAGGGCCAGGACGCGTGTATCCAGCTCTTCTTCGTCCGAAAAGGGCGGCTCCTGGGGCGCGAGTCGTTCTTCTTCGACAAGGTGTCGGGGTGGAGCGACGGTGAGATCCTGGGGGCCTTCACCCGCCAGTTCTATGTCAGGCATGTGACGCCTCCACCCGAGATCCTCGTCTCCGAGGAGATCTCCGAGAAGACCCTGACGGTGGAGTGGCTCAGTGAACGGCGTGATGGGAAGGTGTCGGTCCATGCGCCCCAGCGGGGCAAGAAGCGGGAGTTCATCGCCATGGCGGAGGAGAACGCCGCGCTCGCCCTCCAGACCCATCTCCTCTCTCGCGAGAACCGCCAGCAGGTCCTGCTGGAGGAGCTCCAACGGGCCCTGAACCTCCCGGGCCTCCCCAACCGCGTCGAGGGGTTCGACATCTCCAACATCCAGGGGGCTGAGGCGGTGGGCTCGATGGTGGTGTGGGAGAACGGTGCTCCGCAAAAGGCGGACTACAAGCGCTTCAAGATCAGGACCGTCTCGGGGGCTGACGACTTCGCCATGATGGAGGAAGTCCTCCGTCGCCGGTACTCCAAGGCCCTGGAGGAGGGAGGAGTGCTTCCGGACCTGATCCTCCTGGACGGCGGGCGGGGGCAGCTCTCAGTGGGCGTGCGAGTGCTGGAAGACCTCGGGCTCGACTGGGTGCCCATTGCCTCGCTGGCCAAGCGGGCGGAGGAGGTCTACACCCCCGAGAGCGTGGAGCCGTTGCGCCTGGATCTGACCTCGCCCGCGCTTCACACCCTTCAGAAGATCCGGGATGAAGCCCATCGTTTTGCCATTTCCTACCACAAAAAGCTCAGGGCGCGGCGCACCATCCAGTCCATCCTGGACCAGATTCCCGGGGTGGGCCCGACGATTCGGACCAACCTGCTCAGGTCCTTGGGGTCGGCCAGAAAGGTCCGGGAGGCCTCGGTGGCCGAGCTGGCCGCGGTCCCCCGAGTGACCCCGAAACTCGCCCAGAAGATCCACGACTTCTTTCACCTGTCCCTTGCCAAAATGTGATTCCTCCCTCGGCTAACTCGACCACCTCGCCTATGGTCGGCGGTTGGACCGGCCTGGGCTCCGGTGCGTCCTTGGCCAGCGCCAGGTGAGTGCGTAGGAAGGCGAACAGGACGCGGAAGCAAGCGGCCGGCACCGTCTAGTGGCTCGCCGCCCGGGCGGGGGCCAAGCGGCGAAGCGCCAGGTTGCGCAGGCCGCCGTAGAGGCCTGCCGGGAGGAAGATGATGATCAGGATCAGGGCGAGGCCGTAGATCGTCTCCGCCATCCCCAAAAATTTCACCCCGAAGGCCACCCGCAGGTGCTCGGACAGGGCGATCGTAAGCGCCGTCCCTACGGTTGGCCCCAGGAGCGTGTCCCTGCCGCCCAGCACCACGGCGAAGACGATCTGGAGGGACACGCCGATGCCCGCCAGCGTCCCCGGGTTCAGGTAGGTCATGTACTGGGCGTAGAGGACTCCGCCCACGGCGGTCAGCCCGGCCGAGAGGAGGGTGATCTTGAGCTTGAAGCGCGTCACGGGAATCCCGACGGAGGCTGCCGCGGTCTCGTCCTCGCCGATGGCCTCGAGGGCGGAGCGGGTCATGCTCCGATCCACCCGCCACCAGAGCGCGAGCCCCCCGAGCCAGACGCCCAGCGCGATGAAGTAGAAGATGCGCTTGTCGGTGAACTGGATCGCGGCGAGGTTGAAGGCCCCGGCGTCCTCGAGGGTGAGCCCCAGTGATCCGCCGGTCCACTCACGCTCGGCGATGATGAACAGGCGGATGACCTCGGCCAGAGCCAGGGTGACGAGGGCGAAGTAGTGCCCCACGACCCGGAACCTGAAGCACGGGTAGCCGAGGACCAGGGCGAGGAGGGCGGCGGCCGCGACCGCGAGCGGCGTCCCGATCCACGGCGAGATCCGCCAAAAGTTCCAGAGGAGCGTTGCCGTGTACGCCCCCACGCCCAGGAAAGCGCCGTGGCCGAGCGAGACCAGGCCGAACCGGCCCATCAGCGACCACGCGGTCCCGACGACGGCCCAGATCAGGATGAGGATCGAGACGTGCAGGATGTAGAGCCGGGCGGGGCCGAGCGGAAGCCAGGGGAGGAGGACGAGAGGGGCCAGGCCGAGGACGGGGAGGAGCCGTTTCACTCGCGCCTCGCCAGGATCCCCTCGGGGCGCACGAAGATCGCCACGATGAAGATGACGAAGGCCACCACGTAAGCCATCTCGGTGGACGTGATGATGCCGCCGATGGAGATCACCTCGCTCATGAGAAGGCTGGCCACGACCGCTCCGATCATGTTCCCGAGGCCTCCCAGGACGCAGATCATGAAGGTCAGGGGGCCGAAGGCGGCCCCGAAGTATGGGTGCACGGAGTATTGGATGATCAGGAGCGCTCCGGCCAGCCCCGCCATGGCGCCCCCGATGCCGGCGGTGACCAGGTAGACCCTGCGCGTGTCCGCCCCCATGAGCCCCATCGCTTCCCGGTCCTGGGAGACTGCCCGGATCGCTGTCCCCATGTAGGTGCGCGTGAGGAAGAGGTAGAGCGCGAGCATGGCCAGAAGCGAGACCGCGAAGGCCAAGAGCCGGGCAAAGGACAGGTACATGCCCCCGACCTCGATGATCGGCAGGGCCACACGCAAGGAGCGGTGATCGGTGGTCCAGAGGAAGGAGGCGGAGGACTGGAGGAAAAAGAGCAGCCCGCCGGTGGCCAGGAGCTGGTTGACCGGCGGGCTCGTCAGGATCGGGGAGATGACCAGCAGGTGGACCAGGAGCCCCAGGATGCCGACCAGCACTACCGAGCCTAGCCCGGCCAGCCACACCGGCCACCCGTAGGCGGTCACGAGCCAGTAGACCGTATACATGCCGATCATCACCAGCTCCACGTAGCCGATCCAGATGATGTCCACGACCCCGAAGATCAGGTTGAGCCCGAGGGCGAGAAGCGCCAGGACCCCGCCGAGCAGGATCCCGTTGGCGGCGGCCTCGGCGATGAAGATCGGATCCATCAGAGCCCCATGTAGGCCTTGCGCACGAAGTCCTGTTCGGCGAGATCGGCGGCCCGTCCCTCCCCCTTGATCCGGCCGACCTCGAGGAGATAGGCGCGGTCCACCAGGCTCAGGACTTGTCGGACGTTCTGCTCCACGATCAGGATCGTGTACCCCTCCTGACGGATCCGGCGGATCAGCTCGAACAGCCGAAGGACCATCACGGGCGCCAGTCCCAGGGAAGGTTCATCCAGAAGAATGAGCTTTGGTCTCGACATGAGAGCCCGGCCGATGGCCAGCATCTGCTGCTCACCGCCCGAGAGGGTACCCGCCCGCTGCCGCCGCCGTTCGGCGAGCACCGGGAAGAGGTCGTAGACCCGAGCGACGGTCTCGGCGTAGTGGCGGCGGGAGGCCGGCAGGAAGCCGCCCATCTTGAGGTTCTCCTCCACAGTGAGCTGGGGAAAAATCCGGCGTCCCTCGGGGACATGAGCGATGCCGCGGCTCACGATCTCGTGGGCGGGGGATCCTTCGAGGGAGCGCCCCTCGAGGCGGAGATGGCCGGCACGGACCGGGAGGAGGCCGGAGATGACGCGCATGAGGGTGGTCTTGCCGGCGCCGTTGGGGCCCACCACCGCGACGGCCTCGCCGGCCTTCACCTTGAGGGTCACCCCCCAAAGCGCGGTGAACTCCCCGTACCCTGCCGTGGCCTCTTGCACCTCCAGCATCTCTCACTCGGAGGGGGGCTTCGCCCCCCTTCCGATTCCTCCCCCCTCGATTGCGCAGGCAAAGCCCGCGCTCGATCAAACGTCCTAGCCTAACGCGATCTTCTCTCCGAGATAGGCTTCGATAACTTTGGGGTTCTCCGCCACCGCACGGGGCGTCCCTTCGGCGATCTTCTCGCCGTGGTCCAGGACGACGACCCGGTCCACGACCTTCATGAGCGTGGCCATGATGTGCTCCACCCA
>JBHIAB010000055.1:0-16910 GCA_046758385.1 Methylomirabilia bacterium
CGATCCCAAGCCATCTGACCATGACTGGTCAGATAACCCGATCAGGCCGAAAAGCCCAACAAAATCGTGACGGACGACTTTTCAGGAGGGACAGGGTTGGAAGGGTCTTGCTAACTACTCGAGATCATGGTGCCGAGGGGGGGACTCGAACCCCCACGGCCCTTTCGGGCCGGCGGATTTTAAGTCCGCGGCGTCTCCCAGTTCCGCCACCCCGGCCCCAGGCGGGTATTGACTTGGTTGGAGGCGGCGAGCGGATTCGAACCGCTGGATAGAGGTTTTGCAGACCTCCGCCTTAACCACTTGGCTACGCCGCCATGAGAAGAACAATGATGGCTGGAGCGGGAAACGGGATTTGAACCCGCGACCCCTACCTTGGCAAGGTAGTGCTCTACCCCTGAGCTATTCCCGCCTGAACCTTGTGGAAGCGTAGCAAACCCCCCTGACACTGTCAACGTGATCACGACCATTCCATGTCAGGAGCCTTCCTCCCGGAGGCACTTAACAGCCTCCTCAGGAGCCGTCGGGTTAATGAAAAAGCCACTCCCCCACTCGAATCCGGCTACCTTTGTGAGCTTGGGAATCACCTCCAGGTGCCAGTGGAAGTGCTCCTCGGCCGACTCTCGGAGAGGGGCCGTGTGGAGCATGAAGTTGAACGGCGGATCGCCGAGCACCTGATTCATCCGCCGAAGCAGCTCCCCCACAATCCTGGCAAGCGCTTCGACCTCTTCCCGAGCGGTCTCTTCGTAATCAGAGCGATGAGCCTCGGGCAGGATCCACGTCTCGAAAGGGAAGCGCGGCGCAAACGGAGCCAAGGCGACGAACCCGTCCTCTTGTGAAATGAGGCGGCCTTTGCCCAGGCGCTCCTGCCGGATGACATCGCACCAGACGCACCGCTCCTTCATGGCAAAGTATCGCGCGGCGCCCGCCAGCTCCTGCTCCACCATGACAGGCACGATGGGCGTAGCGATGAGCTGGGAGTGGGGGTGTTCCAGAGAGGCGCCAGCCGCTTCCCCATGGTTCTTGAAGATCAACACATACTCAAGCCGCGAATCCTTCTTGAGATCCCCGAGCCGCTCCCGGTAGGTCCAGAAGACCTCGGCGACCGCCGACGTGGACAGGGTTGCGAGGGTCGCCTCATGGTCCGGCGTCTCGATGATGACCTCATGGGCGCCGATACCGTTCATCCGGTCGTAGGGCCCTTCGCCCGAGGGCTCGATGTCCCCCTCGATCCGGAGAGCGGGAAACTTGTTGGGGACAACACGCAAGGACCATCCCGGCCCATTGGGCGGGGTGTGTGGAGGCCGACAGGCCAGGATCTCGGGGGGAGTGGTCGCCTCGTTCCCGGGGCAGAACGCGCACCAGCCGCCCTTGGGCTTGACGGGCGCCGGGGCAAAGTCAGACGGCCGACGAGCTCGTTCCGTGGAGATGATCACCCACCGCCCCACCACCGGGTCCTTCCTGAGCTCAGGCAAGCTAGAAACCCTTCCCTGGAGCTTTCAGCAGTTCTGGCTCCTCTTCGGGACGTATTTCGCGCTCCAGGAGCGAAGCCAGAGCCGCGCGGGGGGATTTCCCGTCGAAGAGCACGGCGCTCACCTCACGGCAGATCGGGAGGGTCGCCCCGGCCCTCCGGGCCAGCTCCAGCGCCGAGATTGTTGTGCGCACCCCCTCGGCGATCATCCGCGTCTCATCCTGAACGTCCGCCAGGCGTTTCCCTGAGGCCAGCGCGAGCCCCAACGCCCGGTTTCGGCTGAGGGAGCCAGTGCAAGTCAGGACCAGGTCGCCCATTCCGGCCAGGCCGGAAAAGGTCAGTGGTGATGCTCCCAGCGCGACGCCGAGCCGGGTGATCTCGGTCAGCCCTCTGGTGATGAGCGCGGCCCGGGCGTTCTCGCCGAGCCCCAGGCCATCGGAGAGCCCAGTGGCGATGGCCACGACGTTTTTGAGGGCGCCGCCCAGCTCGACTCCCAGAACATCGCGGTTGGTGTAGAGGCGGAACACCCGAGTGCTCAACCGCCGTTGAACGTCGCCCGCGTGTGCCGAATTGGGGGCCGCGATGACCGCCGCCGTGGGGCGTGACAACGCGACCTCCCGGGCGAAGGTGGGACCCGAGAGCACCGCCACCGGCGACTCCGGGACCAGCTCGGACAGAATCTCGGACATCCGGCGGGCTCCTGCGGGGTCCAATCCCTTGGTGGCCGAGACCGTCGGAAGCCCTCTCGGAATCGCGGGTCTCGACGCCGCCAGGACTCCGGCGAAGCCGTGTGAGGGCACCGCGAGGATCATGAACTCCGCCCCGCGCAATGCCTCATCGAAGTCCGAGGTAATGGCAACGCTTGGCGGCAGCGCGATGCCCGCCAGATACCACGGGTTCTCACCACGTGCTCGCATGAGCTCCACCAGCTCGGGATCCCTCACCCACAGACGCGGAGCAAAGCCGACCCGGCTGAGGTGAAGGGCCAGCGCGGTCCCCCAGCTCCCCCCACCCACGACAGCGACGTTTGCGGGGCCGGTCATGCGACAGGCGCTTCTTTACCGACTCTGTGTTCGCTTCCCGACAGGAGCCGCGCCAGGTTGTCTTTGTGGCGCCAGACGATCACCGCCACCGCCGCAACCGCTGCCAGAACCTCGGGAAGCGGATACTGCAGCAGCAGCGCGCCGAGAGGGAGACAGACCGACGCAGTGAGGGAGGCGAGAGAGACGTACCGGAACGTCAGGGCTACCACGCCCCAGACCAGGACGGCAGGCAACACAGCGAGGGGCATCAGGGAGAGAAAGGCGCCCAACCCCGTCGCCACGCCCTTCCCCCCTTTGAAGCGGAGGAAGACCGACCAGCAGTTGCCGATGATCGCGACGAGGGCCCCGGCGGCCCCCCACCAGGGCTCCGGCCCCAGTGCCTCGGCGAGCCACACGGCAGTCCATCCCTTGGCAATGTCTGCGAGGAGGGTGAGGACTGCCGGTCCCTTGCCCAGGGTCCTGAGCACATTGGTGGCGCCGATGTTGCCGCTGCCGTGCTGGCGGAGGTCCACCCTGCCACGGACGCGAGCCACCAGGTAGCCAATTGGCACCGCCCCCAGCAGGTAGACCAGCAGGAGCCCGCCCAGGCTCAGGACCATCGCTCGTGATCTGCCACCAGCGCGTAGTAGTCGGTCTTTCTAAAGAAGCGGTAGAAGTAGTCGAGCCCCGACACCACCGTCAAGACCAGGGCCACCCAGAGGCTGGCAGCGGCAAGCCAGTGAACCGACGCGTACTGGGACGGCGTCCCCTTCTCGAGAATCAAGAGAGTGATGGCCGCGTACTGACTCATGACTTTGTACTTGCCGAGCCGAGAGGCCGGCACGACAACGCCGGCCGATGCCGAAACTGCCCTGAGCCCCGTCACCGCCAGTTCTCGCCCCACGATGACAAACACCACCCAGGCCGGGACACTGCCGATCTGGACCAGCGCGACCAACGCAGCCGTGACGAGGAGCTTGTCCGCGACGGGATCCAGGAGCTTGCCGAGGGTCGTCACCTGGTTGCGCCGTCGCGCGATGAGACCGTCCAGCCAATCGGTCAGCGAAGCGAGCACGAAGATGATCGCCGCGATGAAGACATCAACACGGGAGGAAGAGATGAGGAACATCACCACGAAGGGCACCAGGACGATGCGGGCCACGGTGAGCCCGATGGGCAGGTTTACGACTTCATTCACTTGAGGACCGTGGCGCATAGAGCCATGAAGCCACATTTTCATTATGAAGCCGCTTCGCGGGATGTCAAGGAATCCCCGCACGTTGCGGACGGGCGTGGGGACACTCTGAGGATTCCGTCCAGGAGCACGGGCACCTCAGGATAGATGCTTACCTGAAGGCACGCCCTGAGGTCGGCGTCGCGGCCCAGGCGACCGAGCTCGCGCCCCCACGCAGCGTCCCGAGCCAGGCGCGAGAGATCGGAGTCGTAGTAGCGCGCCAGGATCTGGGCGGCCCGGGCCGAATCCGCGAGGGCTGGGGATGAGCCCAAGGGCGTCAGGATGTCCAGGAGCATTCCCGCGCAGACGAGATCCTCGAGGGCCACCTCCCCCACACGGCCGGCGCAGACCACAACCAGGTCTCTCTCCTGGGCTCTGGCCCACTCCGCTACGCCCTCCATGTTGACAAACGCCCCGACGGCAGCCCGGTCTGCAAAGGAGGCGGCCGAAAGCGCCCGCGTGCCGTTGGAGGTGGTGAGGATCAGGACCTTTCCGCGCACGTGGGTGCCGACATACTCAAGGGGAGAGTTGCCGTAGGGGAAGTCGGCAACCACTTCCCCGCCCCGCTCGGCGGCCAGAAGGACCTCGTCGGGAGCGTAGGCTCGCGCCACCTGTCGGGCCCGTTCGGGGGTGAGGACTGGGACCACCTGACAAACGCCGTGAACCAACGCGGTCACGATGGTGGTGCTGGCCCGGAAGACGTCGATCACCACCGCAGCGTGGCCGCGGAGTGATTCCTGATCGATCCCCTCCGGGGTGAAAGCCACCCGCGCTCGCACCTACCGGTTCCCCCGGTCCCGGAGCGCGCGGATCCTGAGGCGGAGCGCATTGAGGTTGATAAACCCCGTGGCATCCCCTTGGCGGTAGACCTGATCGGCTTCGAAGGTGGCAAAGTCCTGCCGATAGAGGGACCGGGGCGACTTCCGCCCCACCACCGTGACGGTTCCCTTGTAGAGTTTGAGCCTCGCGGTCCCGGTGACGTCCCCTTGCGCTTCATCCATCAACTGCTGAAGCGCCCGCCGCTCGGGGGTGAACCAGTAGCCGTAGTAAATCAGCTCAGCATAGCGGGGAGCCAGGCTGTCTCGGAGGTGAAGGAGCTCGCGATCGAGCGTCAGGGACTCGACTGCCCGGTGGGCGACGTGGAGAATGGTGCCGCCCGGTGTCTCGTACACACCCCGAGACTTCATCCCGACGTAGCGGTTCTCGACCAGGTCCACCCGGCCCAGCCCGTGCTCGCTGCCTAAGCGATTGAGTCGCTCGAGCAGCGCGGCCGGATCGAGCGTCTTCCCATCCACGGCGACGGGATTTCCGGCCTCGAAGTCGATCTCCACATAGACCGGGACATCGGGAGCCGACTCCGGTGAGTTGGTGAGGAGGAACATTTTCTCCGGAGGCTCGATCCAGGGATCTTCGAGGATGCCGCCCTCGTAGGAGATGTGGAACAGATTGCGGTCGATAGAGTACGGTCGATCCGCTGTGACGGGGACAGCAATGCCGTGGCGCTCGGCGAAGGCGAGAAGCGCCGAGCGCGAGGTCAAGTCCCACTCCCGCCAGGGGGCGATGACTCGGAGGTCGGGCGCCAGGGCGGCGTAGGTGAGCTCGAAGCGCACCTGGTCGTTCCCCTTGCCGGTCGCGCCGTGCGCCACGGCGTCCGCCTTCTCCTTCCGTGCGACCTCTACCTGCTGCTTGGCGATGAGGGGCCGGGCGATGGAGGTGCCCAAGAGATAGCCCCCCTCGTAGATCGCATTGGCCCTCAGCATGGGGAAGATGAAGTCCCGGACGAACTCCTCCCGCAGGTCCTCGATGGCGACCTTGCAGGCGCCAGTTCTGAGCGCTTTGTCGCGAAGCTGGGTGAGCTCCTCCCCCTGCCCGAGGTCGGCGCAGAACGCGATAACCTCGGAGCCGTAGGTCTCGATGAGCCAGCGTAGAATGACTGAGGTGTCCAGGCCGCCCGAGTAGGCGAGTATCACCTTCCGGGGAGGACCGGGCGTCACCGGCCTGCTCAAGGCTTCGCAGGGAGTGAAAAGACCACCGCGCTCTTCGCGGTTGGAGCCGAGAAGGTGATGCGCTTGATGCTGAAGTAGGGGCAGAGGATCAACCGGGTGTTGCCGCTTTCAGCGCTGGCCTTGAGTGCCAGCCAGTTCTCGCGAACCTGCCCGATGGCCTCGAGGCGGAGCACCGAGCCGTCGTCGAGGAGCAGCTCGACCACCGGGGCAGCGATCTTCTGCTCCCGGCAGAACGCCTGGACTTGGTCGAGAAACTGCCGCTCGAAAAAGGTGCGGTCAAACATCGCCACCACCGAGCAGCGTGACAAGGACCGCCTTCTGCGCGTGGAGCCGGTTCTCGGCCTGCTCCAGCACGAGGCTCCGGGGACCGTCCACGACCACGCCGGTGATCTCCTCTCCGCGGTGGGCAGGCAGGCAGTGCATGACCACCGCACCCGGCCTCGCGAAGGCGAGAAGCGCCTCGTTCACCTGGTACCGCTGGAAGGCCTCGAGCCGTCTCTGCCGCTCGGTCTCTTGACCCATGCTCACCCAGACATCGGTGTAGAGGACATCAGCACCCTCCGCCGCCTCGCGGGAGTCGGTGGTGAGCGTGAGCTGTCCGCCGAGCGCTCGGCACGCTACCTGGATCGAGCGGTCTGGTTCATACCCGGGGGGCGTGGCCACCACCACCGAGGTCCCCGTCAAGGCCGCCAGCAGCATCACGGAGTGACAGACATTGTTGCCGTCCCCGATCCACGCGAGCCGGACCCCGGCCATGTCCCACCCGCGCTCCCAGAGGGTGAAAAAGTCGGCTAGCGCCTGGCAGGGGTGCTCGAGCTCCGACAACGCATTGATGACCGGAATGCCCGCGTGGTGGGCAAGGGTCTCGACCGTCTCATGGCTGAAGGTGCGCGCGGCGATCAAGTCCACCCAGCGCCCCAGGTTACGAGCGACATCCTGGACCGACTCTCGCTTGCCGAGACCGATCTCCTGACCCGACAGGTGGATCATCCAGCCCCCGAGCTGCGTCATCCCAACCTCGAAGGTCACCCGAGTCCGGAGGGACGGCTTCTCGGAGATCAGAACCAGGGTGCGACCGGCGAGGGGCGCCGTCCGATCGCCGGCCTTTTGCTTGGCCTTGAGGTCGGCGGCGAGCCGGAAGAGGCGAGGCACCTCGGCCCGGTTCAGATCGCGGATCGAGAGCAGGTGGGTCATGACGCCGCGGCGGCCAGGGCCTGAGCCAGGATGGTGAGGGCCTGTTCCACGGTGGCTTCCTCCACGATGAGGGGTGGGGAGAGCCGGAGGACGTTGTCGCCCGCAGTCAGAACCAGAAGGCCGTTCTCCCGGCAAGCCGTCGCCAGCGGCCCGACCGGCCCCGACAGCTCAATCCCAATCAGCAATCCCTTTCCCCTCACCTCGGTGATCTGCGGGCAAGAGCCTCTGAGGGCCTCGAGCCTACCGATCAGAAGCTGACCCATTCGGGCCGCTCGCTCCGGCAGCTTCTCCTCCAGGAGGGTGGTCAACGTGGTCAGCGCTACGGTCGTGGCGAAGGGGTTCCCCCCGAAGGTGGTGCCGTGCGAGCCCGGGGTGAACGCACCTGACACGGCTTCGGTGGCCAGCGTCGCCCCGATGGGGATTCCGTTCCCGAGGGCCTTGGCCACCGTCATGATGTCGGGCGTGATCCCAGCGTGCTCGTACGCCCACAGGGCTCCGGTCCGGCCCATGCCGGTCTGAACCTCGTCCAGGATCAGGAGGACGCCAGCCTCATCGCAGAGCTTGCGCAAGCCCGGCAGGTAGCCATCGCCGGGAATGATCACGCCTCCCTCGCCCTGAATCGCCTCCACCATCACGGCCGCCGTGCGGCTGTCCAGCGCCCGTTCCACCGCGCGGAGGTCGTCGTAAGGGACGTACTTGAACCCCGGCACCATGGGCTCGAAGCCGTGGTGAAACTTCTCCTGGGCGGTCGCGGTGACGGTCGCCAGGGTTCGGCCGTGGAAGCCTCCCCGCATGGTGATGATCTCGCAGCGGTCGCTCGCCGCGGCTTCTTTGGCGTGCTTCCGGGCCAGCTTGATGGCGGCCTCGTTGGCCTCCGCCCCCGAGTTGGAGAAGAACACGCGGGAGGCGAAGGAGTGATCGCAGAGAAGCTTGGCCAGATGGATCTGCTGGGGGATCTCAAAGTAGTTGGAGACATGAGCCAAGGTCGCAGCCTGCTCGCGCATGGTCCCCACGATCCTCGGATGGCAGTGGCCGAGGGCCACCACCGAAATCCCACTGGTGAAGTCCAGGTACTCTCGGCCCTCCGAGTCCCAGACTCGAACCCCTTCGCCGCGGACCAGGCAGAGGGGGTAGCGCTTCGTGAAGTTCATCAGATGCTTTGCCGACCACTCCTTCAGGGTGTTCGTATCCACGGCCGCTCCTTAGAGCACGATCTCCGTCCCGATGCCCTCGTTGGTGAAGATCTCCAGCAGGATGGCATGAGGCACCCGCCCATCGATAATGTGGGCCTTGACGGTCCCCCCCTCCAGCGCCCGAAGCGAGGACTCCACTTTCGGAAGCATTCCGCCCTCGATGACGTTGGCCATCATCAGGCGTTCCGCTTCCTTCTTCGTCAGCGTGGAGATCAGCTGGCCGTCCTCGCCCTGGATCCCTGGAACATCCGTCAAGTGGATCAGCTTCTCGGCCAAGAGAGCCGCGGCGATCTCCCCCGCAACCAGGTCCGCGTTGATATTGTAGGTTTCACCCTCTGCCCCCACGCCCACCGGCGCGATTACCGGGACGAACCCGTTCTCCTCGAGCAGCCGGATGACCTGAGGGTTCACCACCTTCACCTCGCCGACGAGCCCGATGTCCACCTCCTCGCCGCTGGCAGTGCGGTGAGGCCGCCGGCTCGCCTGGATCAACTGCCCGTCCTTGCCCGAGAGCCCGACGGCTTTGCCGCCGTGGCCAGTGATGAGCCCCACGATCTCCTTGTTGATCTTGCCGACCAGGACCATCTCGACGATCTCCATGGTCTCCGGGTCGGTGACGCGCATGCCACCCACGAAGCGGGACTCCTTGCCCAGTCGCTTCATCAGATTGCCGATCTGGGGCCCACCCCCGTGCACGATGACGGGGTTGATGCCCACGTAGCGGAGCAGGATCACGTCCAGCGCAAAGGACGCTTTGAGGTCGGCCTGCTCCATGGCAGCGCCCCCGTATTTGATCACCAGCGTCTTCCCCTGAAAGGCCCGGATATAGGGCAGGGCCTCCATGAGGAGCTCGGCCCGCTGCACCCTCGAGGTCAAGTCCTGAGCCATCCCCATTTCCGCCTCGCGAATCACAGAATATAGCGTGAGAGGTCCTCGTCCTTCACCACGTCGGCCAGCCGGGCCTGGACGTACCCGGCGTCAACGGTCAACTCCTTTCCCGGCATGTCGGGGGCCACAAAGGAGATCTCCTCCAAGAGCTTCTCCATGATCGTATAGAGGCGCCGGGCCCCGATGTTCTCCGCCCGCTGGTTGACCTGCGTCGCGATCTCGGCCACGGCCTCAACGGCGTCCGGCGTGATATAGATCGTCACGCCCTCGGTCTCCAGCAGCGCCGTGTACTGGCGGATGAGGGCATTCCTGGGTTCGGTCAGGATGCGGACGAAATCGGCCTGGGTCAGGGGATCCAGCTCCACCCGGATCGGAAACCGCCCCTGAAGCTCCGGGATCAGATCGGCGGGTTTGACTGCGTGGAAGGCGCCCGCCGCGATGAAGAGGATGTGGTCGGTTCTGACCATCCCGTACTTCGTGGTCACGGTGGAGCCCTCCACGATCGGGAGCAGGTCCCGCTGCACGCCTTCGCGAGAGACATCGGGCCCATGGCCGGTCTCTCGCCCCGCCACCTTGTCCAGCTCGTCCAGAAAGATGATACCCGAGTTCTCGACGCGCCGGATGGCCTGGCCGAGCACCTCGTCCATGTCCACAAGCTTCTGAGCTTCTTCCTGAGTCAGGATCCGTTTGGCCTCAGCCAGCTTGACCTTGCGCTTCTTCATCCTGCTGGGGAGCATGTTGGAGAGCATCTCCCGCAGGTTGATCCCCATCTCCTCCATCCCCTGGCCTGAGAAGATCTCCACGATGGGGGTGACTTGGGTCTGGACCTCGAGCTCAATGAGCCGCTCATCCAGCCTGCGTGCCCGGAGCTGCTGGCGGAGCTTCTCTTTGGTGGCCCGCCGGGAGGCCTCCGGGGAGACCTCCTCCAGGGTCTCGCTCTGAAACGGCTGGCGCGACCGGCCGGGCAGGAGAAGGTCTAGCAGCCGGTCCTCGGCCAGTTGCTCCGCTTTCTCCTTCACGGCCTCCGTCATCTCGGCTTTGACCATGTTCACGGCCAGGTCGGTGAGATCGCGGATCATGGACTCCACGTCCCGTCCCACGTAGCCGACCTCGGTGTACTTGGAGGCCTCGACCTTGAGGAACGGCGCCTGAGCCAGCTTGGCCAGGCGGCGGGCGATCTCGGTCTTCCCGACACCCGTGGGCCCGATCATGATGATGTTCTTTGGCGCCACCTCGTCGCGGAGCTCGGCAGAGAGACTTTGCCGACGCCACCGGTTCCTGAGCGCGACGGCGACGGCGCGCTTGGCCCGCTCCTGCCCGATGACGTAGCGGTCGAGCTCTGTCACGATCTGCGTCGGCGTCAACGGCACCAATTTGTCCATATTACGGCCTCGGGAGCCGGGAGGGCCATCGCTCATCCGCTGGCCTCGCGGCAATGGGCTCGCAACGTTCGAGCGCGGGCTTCGCCCGCGCAACCTCCCGGGGGGAGGTTCGGAAGGGGGGCTGAGCCCCCCTCCGAGTCGTCATAGCACTTCGACGGTGATTCGGTCGTTGGTGTAGACGCAGATCCCGGCGGCAATCCGCATGGCTTCCTCGACGATTTGCTTGGCATCCAGGTCAGAATGCGCCATCAAAGCGCGGCACGCGGCCAGGGCGAAGGGACCACCCGAGCCGATGCCGATGACGCCGTCGTCGGGCTCGATGACCTCGCCGGTACCCGAGACGATGAAGGCGTGCTCCGGGTCGGCCACCGCCAGAAGAGCGTCTAGGCGCCTGAGGATCCGGTCCTTCCGCCACTCCTTGGCCAGCTCCACCGCAGCGCGCGGGAGGTTGCCTCGGAACTCATCCAGTTTCGCCTCGAACCGCTCAGAGAGCGTGAAGGCATCGGCCGCCGTCCCCGCGAATCCCGCCAGGACGCGGTCGCGGTACACCTTGCGCACCTTCTTAGCTCCCGCCTTCACGATGGTCTGGCCGATCGAGACCTGGCCATCTCCTGCCATGGCCACGCACCCACGGTGGCGCACGCCGACCACGGTCGTCCCCCGGAGCCGGATCACGTCGCCCTCGGGTGGGCCGCGTCGTACACGGCCATCAGCCGGTCTGCGCTCACGTGTGTGTACCGCTGAGTCGTGGAGAGCCGACTGTGCCCGAGCAGGTCCTGGATCAGCCGAAGGTCGGCGCCAGCGTCCAGGAGATGCGTCGCGAAGGTATGGCGCAGGGTATGGGGGCTGACGGGACGCGCAAGGCCCGCGGCGCGGCCGCTCGCTCGCACGATCCGGTGCACACTCCGGACGGTGAGCCGGCCGCCTCGGCGGTTCAGAAAGACCGGGGCATTCCCGGGGGGCCGTGCCTGTAAGTAGGTGTCGACGGCCTCAAGCGCCCGGTCCCCAACCGGCACGATCCGCTCCTTTGAGCCCTTGCCAAAGACCCGAATGGTGCCCTGCGCACGATCCAGGTCGACGACGTCCAGGCGACACAGCTCCTCCACTCTCACACCGGTGGCATAGAGCAACTCGAGGATGGCTCGGTCCCGCTTTCCGCGCGCGGAGCCAGGCGCCGGTGATTGGAAGAGCGCCCAGGCTTCATCGACGGGCAGGAAGGACGGAAGACGGTGGGGCAACTTCGGGCTCCCTACCTCGCGAGCCGGGTTCCGCTTGAGAACCCCACGCCGAGTCAGGAATCGCAAGCAACTGCGAAGCGTCGCAAGCTTCCGGCCGATGGAGCTCCGACTGAGGCCTCGACCGTGAAGCCAAGCCAGATAGGCCCTAACGGCCCGGCTGTCCACCTGCTCGAGGCCGGTGATCTTCGACTTGGCCAGGAAGGCACGAACTTCAGCGAGGTCGGTCCGGTAGCTCCGGAGTGTGTGGGCGGAGGCGCCGCGCTCGACCGCCAGGTACTGGAGAAAGGCCTCCACGGGGTCACTTCTCATGCGACTCCCGCTTCGCTCTCGTGCACGTAGTCGCACCCCTCCCTGGCGCAGGATCGGACCAATTTTCTCCCCCGGGCCAGCCGTTCCACTTGGAACGGGGCCGCGCACTTGGGACACGGCTCGGGGACCGGCCGCTGCCAGAGCATGAACTTGCAGGTGGGGTAATTGGAGCAGGCGTAGTAGGCCTTGCCGCGTCTCGAGCGACGCTCCACCAGCTGGCCGCCACAGCCCCCCTGGGGGCAGGCGATTCCCGTAGTGAGTGGCTTGGTGTTCTTGCACTCCGGATAGCCCTGGCACGCGAGGAACTTGCCGTACCGCCCCTCGCGGATCACCATGGACCGCCCGCACCGCTCGCACGCCTCCCCCGTGAGGACCTCCTCGGGACGCCCCCGGCCGTCACCGCTCAGGTCCTGGGTGAACTTGCACTCCGGGTAGCCGGAGCAAGCCAGGAACTTCCCGAAGCGCCCCCACCGTTCGAGGAGCGCCCGCCCGCACTGGGGGCACGGCTGACCGGTCTCCGTCCCACGCTTGAGATCCGTCATCTGGACCTTTGCCGTCTTGAGTCGAGAGGCGAACACACCGTAGAACTGGCGAACCGTGTCCACCCACGGGATCTCTCCCTCTTCGATCTCGTCGAGGGACTCTTCCATCTGAGCCGTGAACTCCGTATCCATGATCTCGGGGAACGAGGCGAGCAAGAGATCGGTGACTTGCATGCCGAGCTCCGTGGGAAAGAGGGTCCCCTTCTCCCGACGCACGTACCCCCGCTCCTGGATCGTGCTCATGATCTGGGCATAGGTGGAGGGGCGGCCGATCCCCTGCTCCTCCAGTTCTTTCACCAGCGAGGCCTCGGTGTAGCGAGGACGCGGCTGCGTGAAGTGCTGCTTGGGGTCCAGCGCCAGAAGCTCGAGCACCTCCCCCTGCGTGAGCGGCGGCACCGTGGTCTCTTCCTCCTCGGGCGCCCCTTCCTCCGGCCGCGTCTTCCCGTACACGGCCATGAACCCCTGGAAGCGAAGCATGGAGCCCTGGGCCCGGAAGAGACAGTGGCCGGCCTCGACCTCCGCCGCCACCGTGTCATAAACCGCAGGACGCATCTGGCTTGCCAGGAACCGCTCCCAGATCAAGCGGTAGAGCGCGAACTGATCCCGCGTCAGGCGCCGCGCAAGGGGCCGGGGCTCCCGCTCGGCCTCGCTGGGGCGGATGGCCTCGTGGGCCTCCTGAGCACCCTTCTTGGCGCGGTAGGTGGGCGGGGCGTCGGGGACGTACTCTCGGCCCAGGTGGCTCGTGATCCAGTCGCGCGCTTCCTCCAGGGCCTCGCGCGCCACGCGCACGGAATCAGTGCGCATGTAGGTGATGAGCCCGACCGGCCCCTCCGCTCCGATCTCCACACCCTCATAGAGTTGCTGGGCAAGCATCATGGTCTTCTTGGCCGTGAAGCCGAGCTTCCGGCCCGCCTCTTGCTGCAGCGTGGAGGTGATGAAGGGTGGAGCCGGATTCCTCTTCCGCTCCGCGCGGATGACGGCCTTGACCACAAACCGAGCAGACTCAAGATCGCGGACCACGGCCTGGACGTCCGCCTCGCTGGCGAGGGTCGCCTTCTCACCCCGGATCTCTTTCAGCGTGGCGGTGAACTCGGGGGGGTGGCCGCCACGGAGCGCGGCATGGAGTGTCCAGTACTCGACCGAAACGAACGCGCGGACCTCCCGCTCCCGGTCGGCGATGAGTCGAACGGCGACAGATTGCACGCGCCCCGCAGAGAGCCCTCGACGGACCTTCTCCCAGAGGAGCGGCGAGAGCTTATAGCCCACCAGGCGATCCAGGACTCGCCTGGCCTGCTGGGCATTCACCTTCTTCGAATCGATCTTGCCCGGCTTGCGAAACGCGGCTTTGACGGCTCGCTCGGTGATCTCGTTGAAGAGGACCCGGTGGACCTTGCCGTCGGCCACGGAGAGCTCCCGCGCCAGATGCCAGCCGATGGCTTCACCCTCCCGATCCGGGTCTGTGGCCACGTAGAGCGCTTCCGTTTTCTCCGCAGCCTTCCGGAGCTCCTCGAGCACTTTTCGCTTGGCGGGAAGGACCCGGTACTCGGCCTTGAACCCTCTGGTGACATCCACACCCAGCTTGGTCTTGGGAAGATCCAAGATGTGCCCCATGGAGGCCTTGACAACGTAGCTGGAGTCCAGATACTTCTGAATGGTTTTCACCTTGGTAGGCGACTCCACTACGACCAAGGCGCGCTTCGTCGCCGATTTCCGTTTCATGAGGCGCTCACCTGCACGTACATCTTCCCCGGCAGCTGCCGAATCCACCCCTCGAGTTCCAACGTCATCAGGAGGCCGGCGAGTCGCCCTGCGGGAAGCTCGCTTGCCTCGATGAGCTGCTCGATATAGACGGGCTCTCGGCCGACCAAGCTCAGGAGACGGTGCGCCTCCCCGTCCGGAGGACGCCGCGACCCCTCCGGCCCCTCCGGATCCTTCAGGCGCCGACGCCAGGCCTCGGGAAGCTCTACGATGATATCTTCCCATCCTTGAACCAGTTTAGCACCATCCTGAACAAGTTGATTGGCACCACGGCTGGCCTCCGAGGTGACGTTGCCGGGGACCGCAAAGACTTCCCGTCCCAGCTCGCCGGCATGTCCAGCGGTGATCAGGGCTCCGCTCCGCTCGTGGGCCTCCACGACCAGGGTCCCCAGTGCCAGGGCGGCGATGGTTCGGTTACGCAACGGGAAATGTCTCCCCAGCGGACGCGCGCCCATCGGGAACTGGGAGACCAAGGCGCCCCGCTCGATCACCTCGGACACGAGCTTCTTGTTCTCGGGAGGATAGACGATGTCGACGCCGCACCCGAGCACCGCGATGGTTCGCCCTCCTCGCTCGAGGGCCGCGGTGTGCGCCGCGGTGTCAGCTCCACGGGCGAAGCCACTCACCACCGTGACGCCTCGGGCGGCCAGGTCACCCGCCAGCTCGGCCGTCACACAAAGCCCGTAGGAGGTCGCCCGCCGCGAGCCCACCACCGCCACCGCCAGCGAATCCTCGGCGCGGATCTCTCCACGGACGAATAAGAACGGCGGCGGGCACGGGATCGTCCCGAGCTGTGCCGGATACTCATGATCGTGCAACAGCACTAACCTGGCTCCCACCCGTTCAGCGCGCGCCTGCTGCTCACCGATCACGTCGTCCCACCCGACGACCTCGGACACCGGCAAGGCCGCCGCGGCCACTCGCATCCACCGATCTCGCTCGTTTCTCACGCGCATTGCTGAAACACCGTGAACTGAGAGGAACGGATTTCAGTATACTGGAGCAACAAAACGCGTCAACATTTGGGGCATTCGCGCGGCAGAGCAATCAGCCAGAGCGGCCGGACGAGAGCGCGAGGCCTCGGATGAGCGTGTGGGCCTCGCGCGCGGCTTCGCTGTCGGGGAACTCCCTGACGAGCTGCTCCCACGTCTGCCGGGCATGCTCTCGATCGTGGAGCGCCTTGTAGGAGAGGCCGATCCTGAGCAGGGCATCAGCGACCTTGTGGCTTTCCTCGTACCCGTCGACCAGTTTCTGGAACTCGATCACTGCCTGGCGGTAATCCCGCTGGACGTAGTAGGCCTCACCGATCCGGTACTGCGCCGAGCCCGCCAGTGGGTGGGTGGGAAACCTGCTGACGAAGTCCAGGAACTCCAGCACGGCCTGGCCGTGCTCCCGCGCCCGCATGTTGGCCTGTGCGGATGCGTACAGCTTCTCGGCGGAGTCGGCGCGGGGCGGGTGCTCCCGCGAGGCTCGCTCGCCGTCGGTCGGCGTCGGTGTCGCTCCGAGCCGGCTCACGTGCTGGGACAGCTCCGTGACGGAGCCCTTGAGTCTCTGCATGGTGCTCTCGGCGTCGGCGAGCCGGGCCTCCAGCCGGGAGGCCTGCTGGAGCATCTCCCGATCCTCCCGGGTCAGCTTGCCGACTTCTCGGTCCAACCTACTCAGCGCCTCCGTTGCACGGGTAAGTTCGCGGGCGGCGAACTCGCTGAGCTCTCGGAGCTCTGCGACCTGAGCTTTGACGTTGGCGACTTCATCACCGATGCGCCGAACGCTGGCGCTGGTCGCGCACCCGACGAAGAAGAGCAGCATCGCACCGCTCGCTCCCCACCGCGAAAGTCGGAGCCACCGCATAAGTGGCGAAACGCTAGCACAGCGATCGGAAAAAATCAAGGAACCTGCGTGCTTTACTCTCCAAGCCTTTCCGATAACATGATTGGCGATGGACGAAGCCGTCTGGCCGTTCTATCTCTCCGCCCTCCTGGCCGGGTTGGCCTTCGGCTATGCGACCCAGCGCGGTGGCTTCTGTCTCACACGCGCCCTCTCCAACTTCTTCATCATGAGGGATACCACGATACTCCGCGCCTATGGGCTCGCCCTTCTCGTGGCCACGGTTGGCGTCCATCTTCTCCTCGCCATCGGGTTGGTAGAGATCCCCATCCGGCCGTTCCGCTGGCTTGCCAACCCGGTTGGCGGCTTGATCTTCGGCGTCGGCATGATCCTATCCGGGGGGTGCTCAGGGAGCACCTGGTACCGGACCGGAGAAGGAGCCGTGGGGGCCTGGGTCGTCCTCCTCGGGTTCGCCATGGGTGCCACGACGACTTCCGTGGGCGCACTGGCGCCCTTCCGCCGGATGCTGCAGGCCCCTGACATCACGCTGGGCGAGGCGTCTCCGACGCTCTACAACGCCGTCGGGAGCTTGTTCGGCGTGAACCAGCTCTCACCCTTGACAGTGATCGTCCCGCTAGGAATTGTACTGGGCTGGCTGCTCTGGCGCGGAGGAGCCGAACCCGAACACGGCAAGTGGCCGTGGCCGCTCACCGGAACGGTCGTCGGCGTCGTGATCGCGCTCGGGTGGTGGCTCTCCACCTTCGGCCGGACTCCCACCGGCATCACCTTCGCCATCAACACCAGTCACGCCCTCACCTACCCCCTTGTCGGGTACCCCACACGGGTGACCTG
>JBHIAB010000056.1:0-16807 GCA_046758385.1 Methylomirabilia bacterium
GGCTGCCGCCAACTTGGCTCCCGCGAGTATCCTGGCCCTCTTCCAGTAACCCAGATGCGCTCGGGGCAGGCGGGAGGCCGGTCGATCCCGGCCTCCCGCCCTCCCGAGCGGCACTCACGCCGACTCGAGCAGCATCGCTTCGCTCGCCCGCAGACACTCTTGACCCGTCCCCACCCCAGGGCTACATTGGCGGCACCGTCTCCTTATGAAAGAAACGCCCGTCAACTTAACCGCCACACCAAATCCGGAGGAACTGGAAAGATGAGAGGGGAGAGGGCCGTTCCCGGTCGTGGTCATGGCCGGCGGCTGGTGTTACGTCAAAGAAATTGTGATGCCCCATTACGCCGAGTTCTTCGTAAAGGCTGGTTTGGCGGTGCTGATCTTTGACTACCGCGGCCTCGGCGCGAGCGACGGAGACCCGAGGCAGCATGTCAATCCGTGGGATCAGATCGAGGACTACGGGCGAATCGATTTCGCCGCCCCCGATCCGGTCAATATCCTCTGCACTTGGCCGTTGCCCGAGACCTTCGAGGTGTTCACCGACCTCCAGAAGACCGAGGCCCCCTTGCATGAACATTGGAGCACCACAGAATCCACCGAGCTCTTGCTCAACTATACGGTCTTCCCCTACGTCCCCCGGATCCTGGACATTCCCACGTTGATGTTGGCCGCGGAAGGAGATGACCTCACGCTTTGGGATCTGGAAACAGACGCATTCAATCAGATCGCGACAAGCCAGAAAAAACTGTTCGTCATCCCCAAGACCTCTCACATGTCGCTGTACAGCAACCGGTCCAAGCTCGAGATCGCGGCGGAGGTCGCCACAGCCTGGCTCTCTGACCACTTGGTCAAGCCGTACAGATCAGTGGGCCAGGCCCAGGGACGGTCGCGGTGACCTTCTGGCGTAACACTGATGAGAGGTGTCCGTTGAACCCCGTTCTCCCCGAGGCGATGTGCTCTCGACGCCCACGGCTGCCACCACAGACCTGTGCAGAAGTGGAAAGAGTCCAGCCCGGGAGTAGCCCATTTCCCTCGCCCCCACTGGCGGAGGGGCGGGGCGGGGAGGAAAGCACGCGCCCCTTTGCACCCTCACGCCGACCCTTTCCCTCCCAGGGAGAGGGAGAGCTTCAGCGCCGTCTCTCGTCCCCGTAGCAACGCCGACGCATTTTCGGATTGGGGCTATAGCCCGAGCTTGGCACAAAGTGGTAAAATCCAGCGTGACTGCTTCGTAAGTCCTTGTGCCCCCGTAGCTCAGGTGGATAGAGCAGCAGTTTCCTAAACTGCGTGCCGGGTGTTCGAGTCACCCCGGGGGCACCAAAACCCATCCCGGTGCGCCCCTCATGCCGACCAGTCTCCTCCTCCCGATCGGTATGAAGGCGGGGAGGGCCTGGCACCGCCCGTTCTGCCCTGGTTCTGAGGAACCTCGTTGGCGGCTTACGAGTCAGATCTTGCGCAAGAAGGTCAAGATTTTCCCGCACCGCCTGACTCGTAAGGGACTCACCCGGGCTAGCCGGCCCTGTTTGGTTCCGGCTAGGCCGGGTTAGGTGGACGGGCACCGGCGCTACCGTTTGAGGTGAAATGGGACGGCGATCACCACGACGTTCTTTCGAAAGAGAAGCGCACCTTTGATCAGGAGCGCGGTCTGGTTGTGGAGAAGGTGCTGCCACCAGCGTGCCGGGATGAATTCCGGCAGTACGATGGTGACGACGTGGCTCTCTCCCTGGCGCTGGAGCTGATCCAAGTAGCCGAGGAAGGGCCCCAGGAGCGATCGGTAGGGGGAGGTTAGGACCACCAAAGGGACCCCGCCCTCCCACTTCCCCCACTTCTCTTCCAGCCTGTGGGTGCGCTCAGGATCCAGCTCCACGTACACCGCCCTGGCATCGGGGGAGAGGGCCTTGGCATACTCCAGGGCGTGTACCACGCCTTTGTGCAGATCCCCCACCAGGACCAGCACGGTGTGCCGGAGCGGTGCGGCCCCACCGTATCCCTCCAAAGAGAGCTGCACGGCGACTGTTCGGTAGTGCCGGTTGATCGTGTAGAAGATCGTGATGAAGACCAGGAGCAAGATCACGACCATCCAGGCGCCATGGACGAACTTCGTCACCGTCACGATGGACATCACGACCCCGGTGGTCGCCGCGCCGAGCCCGCTGATTGCCGCACGCCACCACCAGCCGGCTGGCTTGTGGCGGAGCCACCGCCGGACCATGCTCGCCTGGGAGAGCGTAAAGGAGGTGAACACCCCGACCGCGTACAGCGGGATCAGCGCGTGCGTGCTCCCCTGAAAGATCATGATGAGCGCCGCAGCAGCGAGGCCCAGGATGAGAATGCCGTTGGAGTAGACGAGACGGTCGCCGCGGTTCCCGAACTGGCGGGGCAGGAAGCCATCCCGGGCCATGAAGTAGGAGAGCCGCGGGAAATCAGCGAATGCGGTGTTGGCGGCCAGGATCAAGATGACAGTGGAGACCACCTGAATGTAGTAATAGGGCGCTCCGCCGCCGAACACCTGCCGGGCGAGCTGGGAGATCACTGTCTCCTCTGCCCGGGGGATGATCCCGTACAGGGAGGCGAGCACCGTGACGCCCACGAAGAGCGTGGCCATGATGGCTCCGAGCCAGGCCAGGGTGATCCGCGCGTTCTTGACCTCGGGCGGCTTGAAAGCCGTCACGCCGTCGGCCACGGCCTCGATCCCGGTTAGCGCCACGGCGCCGGAGGCAAAGGCCCGGAGGAGGAGGAAGAGCCCCAGCGCCGATGTCGCCTGGCCGGCGGCCGCGGGCGGCGGGCTGGAAGGCGATGGGACACCCTGCCAAAAGTAGTTGAGGAAGCCTCCTGCGATCATTGCCAGGAAGCCGAGAATGAAAAGATAGGTCGGCAGCGCAAAGAGCCGCCCCGACTCTCTCACCCCCCGCAGGTTCGCGACGGCGAGGCCTCCCACGAATATCACGCCCAAGAGCACTCGGTGAGAGTACAGAAGCGGAAATGCAGACGTCATGGCCGCGACGCCGGCGGAGACGCTCACCGCCACAGTGAGCGTGTAATCGATCAAGAGCGCAGCGCCGGCGGTCAGACCCGCAGGGGTCCCGAGGTTGTCCTTGGAGACGATATAGTCACTCGCGCCCTGCGGGTAGGCGAGCACGGTCTGGCGGTACGAGTTGATGACGATGGCGATGACCACGGCGATAGCCAGCCCGATGGGAACGGAGAGCGTGAGGGCACCGGTCCCGGCCAGCAGCAGGACCAGCAGGATCTCTTCTGTCGCGTAGGTGACGGACGAGAGGTTGTCCGAGGCAAAGACCGCGAGCGCCGTGACCTT
Organism: Methylomirabilia bacterium; assembly: GCA_046758385.1. Taxonomy (GTDB): domain Bacteria; phylum Methylomirabilota; class Methylomirabilia; order Rokubacteriales; family CSP1-6; genus JBHIAB01. The sequence goes on from JBHIAB010000056.1 coordinate 3,314, forward strand.
GGAGAGGCGCTCATGCCGGGCCAGAGCGGTCGCGAGAGGCGTACCGACGACAAGGCGTTTGAGCGCATTAAGTCGCATGCGCAACCACTCTATAACTGGCCGCCACGGGCTGACACCATACCCGAAGGGGGCCGGAGGCTGTCAAGATTCCGGATCGCGCCATCTAAGATGTTACTGGTCGTGCAATCATCGCGTCATTTGACATGTTACCATCGCGGCCGCCAGGCCGAAGAAGGGTTACACTGCTGCGTTTTCCCTGCCACTCACCAAGTGCTGGTGGAAAAGCCACAGGGTGGCGCCGCCGATATGCCCGCCGAGCAGGAGGTTCAGCACGACACCGACGCGATCCAAGATGGGTTCCCCGGGGCAAGGGCGGCGGACGTTACATGATCTCCTTTTCGGCCGGCTCCATGCCCAGGGCTGCGGCGCTCATGCCGTCGGTCACCAGGTTCCTCCACAGAATCTACCCCGGCATCAGGATGAGCGAGCCACCCAGCAGGATATTGACGAAGATGGCCACCACTTGGGCCGCATTGGAGGAGAGCAGCTACCGGAGGAACTTCTGGAGTTGTCATATTGGCGGCGGCCTTCCTCCACGGCCCCGATGATCGAGGCGAAGCTCTCGTCGGTAACGATCATGTCCGCTGCACCCTTCGCTACATTACTATGGCAGTGCCGATCTGCACCTTTTTAACGCGGGAGCGTCGTTGACGCCGTCGCCGTTCATGCGCGACACCTGTCTCATTTCCCGAAGCAAGGTCACAATGCGCAACTTGTGCTTGCGCGTGTGCCTGCGAAGAGGTTACGCTCCAGCTAATTCCACTCATCCTGCTTTCGGCCGGCCTGGATCTGCCGCCACATGCTTGACCAAAAGCCCAATGGCAGTCCCATAAGGCAAGCTCAGCAGAAACAGAAGGGCCGAAGACGTTTCCCACAGTTTGCCTTCCCAATTTGCGAGGCTCCAGATGGCTAGATAGAGCCAGGTGGCGCTGAGGGCCAGAGAGGGAGCGTTCCTAAACAGACCGAACCCATACCATGTAGCCATCACGCTCAGCTGGTCGGGCACTGGCATTCTGTCGCTCGAAAGGAAATCTTCAGCAGCTTGACTGCGCATCATATTACTAAACTGCGCTGCCCTGTAACCGTATTCTGTATCCCTTACGTCAACTCTAGGTGAAAAGGCATCGGTTGAGTCTATTGGCACCGAAGTGGACCGTCCAGCCAGGTACCCGATGCCGAATGGCACCAGTGCAACAGCGACCCCGAGGGGATGGAACGGGGCCAAGACAAAGGAAGCAATGATGGACAATAACGACGCGAGCCCGCGTCTGCGGATGCCAAGCAACTTGAGAGCACTCCAGAACAGTAGATAGCCGCCACCCAGGGTTATCAAAGGGAGCAGGAATGCATCTGACCGGTTCATAAGGCCCTACTCATCCGCAGGTTCGATGCGTCACGGACACCTCTGGGGGCGTCTCGCTCCCTCGCCGGTAGCGCCACCGGCGGATACGCGGCGGAAAGCCGATGTGGCTGCTGTGCTACCTCGTCACTGGAGCGCAAGCGCCGGGTCCTAATCGCCCTGAGGAGGTGAGCCGGCTCGATGTGAGGAGGGTGCGGGCTGCGTCACAAGCAGACCTGCATCTGCGTAGGCGATCAGCGTTTGAACGAGACCACCGAGTGATCCCGAACCGCCTCTGTGAGCTTATCCCTGATGATCCGGCAGTGCCCCTCGAAGAGCACGCCCTCTTCCACGACCACCACTGGAGCCTCCACGTCCCCGAACAGCCGGGCCGTGCCCTTCAGCTCGATCCGCTCATCGGCCTGGACGTTGCCGACCACCTCGCCGTTGACCACCACCGAGCCCGCTCGGATGCTCGCGTTGACGATGCCGCGCTCGCCGATGATCAGCGCGTCGTTACAGACGATCTCGCCCTGGAACTTGCCGTTGAGTAGCACCGTGCCGCTGAAGGTGTACTTCCCCTCGATTTCCGAGCCTTCGTCGATGAAGGCCGTGAGGTTACGGTGTCTCGCCGACGGTTTCCGCTTCGACTTCCACAACCCGGTGAACCCTCGCCGGGGCCGACCGTTCGACACGGGTCTGCGGTCTGGCATCCTGCCACTCTGATGGGTCGAGCGAACCCTAGGGGCCTCCGTAGGACATCGAACACCCGACAACGGCTCGATGGCCGCCGAACTCAGGCAAGGGAGTGGAAGGGGGCCCTCCCTCAATTCCCAGCTGGGGTTGCACACCCTGTTTCTCTTGCTTTGCTTCCGCGGGAGCGTGCACGTTTTAACGGTCCCCTAACGAACTAACGGAAGTACCCCAAAAGGAAGTAGAACAGAATCACCGCAACGGCGGCGATGGCGCTCCCGAGAGACAAATTGTCCCTCAAGAGGGCGAGAATCACGAACGTCACCGCAGCGCAGCCGCCGAGTACCGCACCACGTCTTAGTTTCCCTGAACGGTGTTCGTCACCGGGCTTCAACGATCGCGCGCTCCTTCGTGTCAACCGCACTTTTCCGTTCAGTGTCGGATGGAAGTGTTTTGCAAACCAAAGCCGCCCCTAGCCCAAGGCCGAGGGCTTTCCGGCACATTAGAGCGAGAGGGACAAGACTGCATCCTCCGAGGGCAACCCCAACCCGGGCAGCGCGGTGCCGGCCCTCGCCTTGACGTCATGGGGCCTGATGCCGCGGGGAGAGCGCCACGGCGATCCCCGCCTCCCGCACGCGTTCCGCCAGGCACGGCGGGAGACCGCAGCAGCGCACCCTGCTGCCTGGCCGCCCTGGATCTCGCAGTTGCCGGAGCAGCACTTCGACACCGAATGCTTCAAACCCTTCGACCTCCGAGAAGTCCAGGACGATCTCGCGGTTGCCCTGATCGCGAAGGCGATTGACAACTTCCATCGCCAGGGACCCATCGAGAATCCCGCACAGGCGGATCCGACCTTCGGAGAAGACGATATGCTTTGACATGAAACCTTCCTGAATTTGCAGGAACCGGCAGGGGAGGCCCGACACGGGCCCCCCGAGCGGTTCCCGCACCTGTCAACTCCGACACTCTTATGATGCACCACCATTGGGGCATCTCGCCAGAGCCTCCGCCACTGCTGCGCCTTCGCCGCCCCGATCCCGGCTACTGCCTGGCGACCCTTCGACCGCAGTTCCGCCCCCGAGTCTCTCTTGCGGCAGTGGTCCGTCTCTCTGGGGAGCACCTGGCGTGCCAAGAAGCTATCCCCGCGTCACATTTCGAACAATGGGTCGTCGGTGAGTTTTCGCGGCCGTCCGGACCGCAAAGATTGCAGATCAAGCCCATACCGCTTCCCCAGGTGTCCAACTCAGCAGGTCGGGAGTTGGCTCATGTGCCTTCCTGGGCTCGCCCGTGGAGATTTCTTCACATAGGGGCTCTGCCTTCTTCACTTTCAACTCTGTGCCTGCGACAACACATCCGGCTCGGGCGGCCCGCAGGGTTCACCGGATCCATTTCGATGAGCTGCAGGATTTGCAGACGAGGGAACGACCCCACGCTCTGAGGGCGTACCGTCCGGCGACAGAGCCGAGGACAGTCGGGGTTTCTGCTGCTGGCATGGGGAATGCAAAACGCTAATTCCTACGCACTGTTGCGAAAGACAAAGCGTTCTCAAGATCGGAAAGGAGAATCCGTATGCCGCTTGCTCTTGCATTGGCCCTGAGCCTCGCTAAACGGAACCCCATAGTTCAGAGCCTCGCGGAGTTCTCCTGATGGAGATCATCAATCTGAATTTGGCGCTGGCCGCATTGGTGAGCATTGGGTTTGTTGGGGCCGTGATCGCTCGACGGATCGGCGTCCCGATGATCACAGGCTATCTGGCAATCGGGATGCTCCTCAGCCCATCGGTGTTCCCTCTGCTCCCCAAGGAACTGCTCACCGATGCCACCGCCATCATCACTCCCTTGGCCCTTGGGGTCATCGCGTACCTGATCGGAGGCAGCCTCCACCTCCCGAGCCTCGCTCGCTTCGGGCGCGACATCACCTTCGTCACCCTCTTCGAGGGAATGGGGGCGTGGGTTGGGGTCACTGTGCTCATATTCCTCCTTGGACCCTGGCTCATCACCTCGGGCGTAGGCGACGGCGGACTTATGGTCTTCTTTACCATCGGCATCACGGGTGGGGCAATCTCCTTGGCCACAGCGCCCGCGGGTACCCTGGCGGTAATCCGCGAGTACCGCTCCCGCGGGCCCCTCACGACCATCCTGCTCAGTGTGGTGGCCTTGGACGATGCCCTGGCTATTATGGCGACTGCCGTGGCGCTCGCCGTGATTTCCTTCCTCTTGGGTGACGGTGCCTCATGGGTGCAGTTGCTCCTCGGCGCTACTGGCGAAATCGGCTTCTCTCTGCTGCTCGGGGGCGGCATCGCGCTGGGCCTCATCTCCCTCTCCCAGCACACTCGCAGGCGATCAGAGCTGCTCGTTGTGGTCCTTGGGGCCATCCTCCTCTGCCTCGGCGTCGCCGAGATGCTGCACCTTTCCTACCTCCTGGCCACCATGGCCCTCGGGTTCGTGGTGGTCAACAGGCTCGAGGACTCCCAGCAGCTCTTCTCCGTGGTGTACGATCTGGAGGAGCTCCTCTACGCCCTCTTTTTCACCCTAGTGGGAACCAAGCTCGACCTGTCTCTCTTCGCCTCGGGAGGGGTGTTGGCCTTACTCATCGTGGCCGGTCGGATGGCCGGGAAGTTCTCCGGAGCGACCTTGGGGGCGACGCTGTCGGGGGCGCCGCCAGCGGTGAGGAAGTACCTGGGGCTGGGCCTGTTGGCGAAGGCTGGGGTTACCGTGGGATTGGCCCTGCTGGTGGAGCAGGACCCCCGCATGGCTGGGGTGGCCGCGATCTTCGTCAATGGCGTCCTGGCCTCGACCATTGTCAATCAGTTGATTGCACCACCGCTGGTTAAAGTGGCCATCGTCAGGTCCGGCGAGGTGGGCCGCGCCGACGCAGCCCCCGCCGCCGAAGAGCACGCCGAAAGAAGGATCTGAGCACCGTGGTCTTTTGGGCGGTCGTCCCTTCCAGTGCTCTCGGGTGAGTGGCAGGCTCTCAGGCTTGACCTCACGGAAAACGGAGGGCGGAATGATACGACCGGAAGAGGTCTTGAATGTACCGCGCCAAGAAGAGATTCTCGCACTGCTCCGATATCGCCTTGACGATCCTCAGGCGGACGTTGCGCTTGAGACCAGCGATTACCTTGCCGGCCGACAGGACGGACCAAATGCTCACGTTGAACCTCAATTCTTGTCTTTTCATGACAACCCCGCCCAGTTTTATGCCAACTCGCGACAATTCTTCCAGGACCTGATGGGGGCCCATCTCCGGCTTCGGCATCTGCCCACCCGAACGGCGGTGTTGGTGGCACTGGCCCGGAGAGTCGACGCCAGAAGCTTCGCGGACTGGGGGGCTGGAGTCGGGAGGGATTGTATCGCGATGGCGCGTTCAGGGCTCCTCGTAACCCACGTGGACGTGCTCGGAGAGGGAACAGTTCTGGCCGGTTGGCGCTACTCGCAACGCGGATTGGCGGTGGCAATCGCCGATGCCCTGAACCCGACCGGAGACAGATTCGACATCATCAGCAATTTTGACTGTATGGAGCACTTGGAAGATCCAATCGCAGTCCTCGGGCAGATCGTCAGCCGCCTCAACCCCGCTGGATTGCTCGTTCTGGCCGTGGACTTCTATAACTTCGATTTGGCTCAGCCGGGACCACATCTGCCGAAAAACTTTGTGTACGGCGGCCTCATGCAGATGGCGCTAGACACCATCGGCATGCGAAAGATTGCCGGCCGACCCAGCCCGTGGTTTGAGACCGCTGGCGCCGAGACGACTGTCTGGCAGAAACCCGCTGATCTCGAGCTTTCAGAAGCGGTGCTGACCCGGCGCCTGCGTGAGCAGACCCTGAAGTTTCTTTACACGTTCCGGGAATTCTACGACGAGGAAATTGCCAGGACGAAGAACCAGTTGCGGACGGAATAACAGTCGGTCCTTGGCATTTTGCGTGGTCTTTTCGTCAGTTCCCAGGCGGTGAGCTCCCCCGCGATTGCCCGATGATGGTCAGCCAGAGACGGGACGCCCCGCGCGCCCTAGAAGCTCGCTGCCGCTGGTCGGCCGGCTTGAGGAACGGAGCGCCTCCCTTGGATGGCTGGATGGAAGCATCGGGCCGTTCGCGGGTCAGATAGCAGAAGGAGACCTTCAAGGAGAACAGGCATTGTCACTCACAGGCGCGATCACAGTGTCTGCCCTTCTCGCATCAAAAAGTACGCCCTCCGCACCTGACCCATGCTGATGTACAACGGCATGAGCACCAGGCGCAGCAGCGCTTCCTCGCACTGAATGTAGAGGGTGCCGTATAGTCCAACCTGGACAGTCGCTTCGCGCTTCAAGAGCCCCAGCGCGATCTCCAGGTGCTTCACCGCGGCCTGGGGGTTCCCCTGCCGAAGCTGGGCAATCCCCAGCAGACGGTGGGCAGTCTGATCATTCGGTCGCCGCCGAACAAGGTCAGAGAAGACCTGGACCGCTTGCCCCGGCGAGGCGGCCCAGAGGTAGAGAAGGCCCACTCGATAGCGCTGGCACTTCAGTTCCGGGCGCGCGGCGAGCGTCGGGATCACGCGGAAGAGCGTAGAAACATACTCCCCGGCGGTGATCGTGGGGGTGAGAGCTGGCATCAGCTCCCTGGTTCGCTCGGATCCGAAGTGAAACCCCATCGCCTGGTTCAGCGCAGAGTAAGGTTACTGCTCGACCTGGGGCGGACAGTCAACGCGCCTGGGCGCACTGAAGCCACACCTCCACCCGCTGAGCCCCGTCCGAATTGGGTCCCACGCGCAACAGCCCCTCGTTCCCGCAATAGATGCACTGGACCGCCTGCCCTTCGGTGGCAGCTCTCATCTGCCAGCTCTGGCCACACAACCCACATGTCACGACATAGATGACGGTGTTCAAGGTCTCCTTCCACTATGACTCAGGTACGCCCTTCACAGAAGACCCCGGCATCACCCCATGGTGCTCGTCCGGCACGCCCCCGAGCGGCCTCGGACCGATGAGGCCCCGGTCACCTTCTTTTGGAGCACTCTCCTCCCGCTGTGCGCTCTCCGATTGCGCCGACGCCCACGAACGCGTCGGAAACACGCCGGAGCGGGCCCAGAACGGAGCGCTGGAGGCTTCATCGCTTCCACCAGTCACGCTCTCGCCGGTCCCGAGGCGTCCCACCTGGTATGCGACCGTGAGCGGGCGCCAGACGACACTCCCTTCGCGTTGCTCAGTGACACTGAACCCTGCCACGCCACTCGGCACAAGCTTGGTCGGCGTGAGCCCCGGCGTAAGGCCGAGAAACCCCATGAAGACACCCGGGTGCGCGTCCCCGCGATACACGGACATGCCTGCGACGTGGCGGTCTCGACGCGCCAGGCGCGAGAAGTCAAAAAGCTTCTTGAGGGCGTCAAATTCGCCCTCCGGCTCTACGCGAACTTCCAGGCTCCACACCTGATACGGCCGGGGAGGAAAGTGGTAAAACTCGTCGAGCAACCCCAGCGCCAGCGGCGGCGAGCATTCTGCGAGACTCTGCTCGAACGACTCGAGCAGGTCCTCGGGGAGCGGGAGGCATCGGAAATCTGACTCACAGCCCCGATCTCCTATCCAGAGGATCCACTCCGGCTCGTCATCCTGCCGGCAAATCACGACCGGTCCCCGCCGGAAGGCCCGGACCATGCCCCGTGCTACGCTCCCCAGGCAATCGAGCAGTTTAACCTCCTGCCTGGGGAGCGATCGGAATGTTCGAACGATGAGAGCGATGTCGAAATGACCTCCTGTGTTCGAGTCCAACGCAATTTACGTGCCGGTGGCCGGGCAGGAAATGTTTCTGCAGAGTTACACGGCGTGCACCGGGTATCCCACGGTAACCAGCCTGCCGGCTGGAGGCATCGACCGCAAGATTTGCAGCTGGCACTGCCGGAGACCTGTAGCGGGGAGAAGCGCGAGGCCCTAAAGAGGCGAGGCGACTCGAGCCCCTAACCGACTTTCCAGTTTCTGAGCGTGCAGGTGAGGGCTCTCTTAGAGGGCCCTACTCGATCCGGTACCGCCGAATCTTGTAGTGAAGCGCGCGCGGGCTGATGCCCAGGATCTTGGCTGCCCGCTCTCGGTGCGAGGTGATCTCGGTGAGGGTCCTGCGGATGAGCTGCTTCTCCACGACGTGGAGCGGGATCCCGAGGGGGATCGTGATGCTCCGTTCCGGCCGCTCGCCGGTCAGGATGGTGGACGGCAGGTGCACCGGGCGGATGACCCGGCTCTGGACCGTCACCACCAGCCGCTCCACGAGATTGCGCAGTTCACGCACGTTCCCGGGCCATGTGTACTCGCGAAGGACCTGAAGCGCTGAGGGCGAGAAGGACTTCTCGGGACGCTGGTACCGGCCACAGAGCTCCCGGAGGAAGGCCGTCGCGAGCAGGGGGATGTCCTCTGTCCGGTCGCGGAGGGGGGGCAGCGTCAGAGGGATGACGGCCAGGCGGTAGAAGAGGTCTTCCCGGAACCTCCCCGCCTTCACGGCCTCCTCCAGATTCTTGTTGGTCGCCGCGACGAAACGGACGTCCACCGTGATCGGGCGGGTCCCCCCGAGCCGGCGGAACTCCCGCTCCTGCAAAACCCGCAGGAAGTCGATCTGCGTCTTGGGACTCATCTCGCCGACCTCGTCGAGGAGCAGCGTCCCACCGTCGGCCTGCTCGATCCGGCCGACCTTGCTGGTGAGGGCGCCCGTGAAGGCCCCGCGCTCGTACCCGAACAGCTCCGATTCCAGGAGGGTCTCGGGGAGGGCCCCGCAGTTCAGCGTCACGAACGGGCCCGTCTTCCGCGGGCTGCGGTTATGGATCGCGCGGGCCACCAGCTCCTTTCCCGTTCCGGACTCGCCGCTTAGCAGCACTGTCGCGAGGGTGGGGGCGATCTGGCGAACCTGTTCGTAAATCTGCCGCATCTGGAGGCTTCGGCCAACGATGTGCTCGAAGGCCTTCTCCACGGCGACCTGTTCGCGCAGTTGCCGAACCTCCTCGCGGAGAGCCCTATGCTCGAGCGCTTTCGCCGTGATATGGACGAGCCGCTCGGCATCTGCCGGTTTGGTCAGGTAGTCGTACGCCCCGATCTTTATCGCCTCCACGGCGCTCTCGATCGTCCCGTAGGCGGTCAGCAGGACGACCTCGGCGTCAGGTTGGTGCTGCCTCACGGCTCGAAGGACCTCCATGCCGTCGGGCCCGACCATCTTGAGGTCGGTGAGCACCAGATGGAACTGGCTCTCGTGGAGCAGGCTGAGGGCCTGATCCCCACTCTCGGCAGTGGTGACCGCGTGGCCGGCCTTGTCGAGGATCTTCGCCAGGGCTGTCCGGATGTTTGGCTCGTCGTCGACGACCAGGACGTTCGCCTGCATCAGCGCTCGTTGCCTGCTGGGGAGGGCCGCCACGTCAGCGGGAGCGAGACGACGATGCCGGTCCCCGCGCCGACCTTGCTCTCCACGTCGATCGTCCCCTGGTGGCCCTCCACAATCCGGTGGGCGATTGCCAGCCCCAACCCGACCCCGCCCGGCCGCGTCGTAAAGTACGGGTCAAAGACATGGGGAAGGAGCTCTTCCCGGATTCCCCCGCCGGTATCCTTCACGGCCACTTCGGCCCATCCGTTCTGCCGCTCAGTCGTCACCGTCAGCGTTCCACCAGACGGCATCGCCTGAAGCGCGTTGATCGCCAGGTTGAGGAAAACCTGCGCGAGCTGCCCCTCGTCGCCAGAGACAGATCCCAGCGCCGAGTCGAAGTGGGTCTCGATCGTCACCCCGCGGTCGGCAGCCTCGAACGCCACCAGGCTCAGGACCCGCTCGACAAGCGCGTTCAAATCCAGCGGCTTGACCTCAGGGACCGAGGGCCTGGAGAACCGGAGGAAGTTCTCCACAATCCGATGAATCCGCTGAACTTCGGAGCGAAGGATGTCGAGGTAGCCCTTGGCCTCCCCGGCTGAGTGCTCGGAGGCGGCAAACTCCTTCTCCAGGAGATGGAGGTTCAAAGTCAACGAGTGCAGCGGGTTCTTGACCTCATGCGCCACCCCCGCCGCCAGCGTGCCCAGCGCGGCGAGTTTGTCCGCCCGCCTGAGCTGCAGCTCCAGCCGGCTCACCTCGGTGATGTCCCGGAGCAGGATCACCAGGCCGTCCGAGCGTCCGGACTCGTCTCGAAGCTCGGAGGCCGACGCCCGCAGTGTCACCCGCCGGCCCCCGTCCCCAATCAGGGGGAAGTCGGCCTCTTGAAGCAGCCGCTCTCCGGCGAGCGCCGAGCGGATCCAGGCGCCGAGATCCGGTGCGGTTCGGAGCAAGTCGTCAACCGGCCGCCCGACCACCATCGCGGCCCGAAGGCCCAGCAGGCGTTCGGCGGCACTGTTCAGCGAGGTCACCATGCTCTGAGCATCGAGGGTCAGGACCCCGCTGGGGATGCTTTGAAGGATGTTGCGCATGAGGGTCTTGACGCGCTCGAAGGTTTGCGTGATGGCTCGGTAGTTCTGGAAGGTGGTGAAGATGAGGATCGCTGCTGCTGCGAGGAGCAGGAGGATGCCAAACACCGTCAGCAGGTCCGGCCACGTCAGGCCAACTACGACGCCCTGCGCCACCCGTTCGGCCGTCCGGGCGTCCCCCGCGCTCATCAGCGCGTGCCGCTCGTACTGCATCCCGACAGCGACAGCCATAGCAAGCAAGAGGGCGAACAGGATGAAGACGGAGAGAACGAGACGGAGCGGGACGTATCCGAGCAGCGACCGTTCTTGAGCGGGGCGAAACACCGTCAGGAGCCCTCAGGAGGCGTGCGGACCACCCGCACGTGCGTCGCCCTCCACCCCTTGGGAGTCTTCACGCGCGTGTACTCGACCACCTGTCCCTGCCGGAGCGACTCGAACGAGCCCTCGACGACATCCTCCTGGTCGAAGATGACAGTGCCTCGCCCGGCGGGCCTGGAGATGATTCCAAATCCTTTTGAAATCAAGCGGATCCACCCCGGGGCCATTTACTTTACCACCCTTGATCCGCTCAGGCCAGAGGCGAAGCGCCCCCCCAGGGGCGCGAGCCCCGGCCGGGTGACTTCGCGAGCCGGCGGCGGATGCGCCCGCCCTGGTCGAGAGGGCCGCCGCCCTGCCTCTCCAGCCGGTAGCCGGCTTTTTCCAGGGACGCGAGGAAGTCGTTGTCGTGAGTTCCAAGCACTTCAATCTCCTCGATGCCGAGGGCTTTGAGTTCGCGCTGTAGCCGGGACAGCAACGCCAATCGCAAGCCCCGATTCACTATCCGCTCCTCGACGAAGGACGCCAGCAGGTAAACGGTTCCGACTCGCCTGCCCTGATTGTGATGCACCTCAGCCAGCGCTATCCCGACGATGGCCTTCCCCGCGACGGCCACGAGGAGGAACGCCCGGGGGCTCTCCCGGAGCACGCGAAGTTCAACGCGAAAGGAACTCCGAGAGGGCCGCTTCCTCGGCGTGCGCGAGCTTCCTGCCCTCACCCGGTCGAAGCCCTCTGATTTCGACGCTCGCCGCCGGTTCACGGGCTCGCGGCTCCCGGTATGGCGTCCCTCACCAGCCCCCTGCCAGGTGCTCAAGGACTCCCACCGCTCTAGCCACCAGGCGGGGGCGCACGAGGTCGGGCCGGTCCAATGACGTGTGCTGCACAGCCACCGGTGGCCCTGTCAACGCGACCACCGGGCACCTCCAGGGTCCCGTTGGAACGGGTGGTTCGGCGGCTGAGCCCCAGTACGAGAGAGAAAGCACACCCTCCTCGGCGGCGCACCGGGCGGCGAGCTCGACCAGGCTCGAGCGAGCCGAGGAGGGCCCCGGCACGGCCGCGAGCGCCCGGGAGCCCAGTCCCGACACGTACACCACGCCTCGAACATATCGGAGGAGTCCCACGGCCTCCAGCACCTCCCGGCAGTGGCGGGAGCCAGCGGCCCCGATCTCCTCCCCCGCGAGGAACCCAACCAGAATCCGGTGCCCTCGCCATCCCCGCAGGCGAGCCAGCAACGCCAGCAACGCGGCAACACCCGAGGCACTGCGGTACGCGCCGGGCGTGCCAGGACGGGTGTCATAGTGAGCCAGCAAGAGGAGGATCCGCCCACCTTTGCCGAGCTCGACCATGATGTTCTCCCCGAGGACGGCGGTCGGCGCGGCCTGGACGTTCAACTCCAGCTCCGGGGCGTTCTGCTCGAGCTGGCGCGCGTCAGCCGGGCGGATCGTGACGCAGGGTACTGCCGCGGGGCGGCCCACAATCACCGCAGAGTACAGCTCGGGGACCTCTTCGCGGTAGAGGAGGGCGGCCGCGGCCCCCTGCCGAGCGGCTGCCCCGACCACTTCAGCTTCGTTCCCGAAGCCGAGCGGTGAGAGCGCAAACGTGAAGGGGGACTCGAGCTTCGACGGCTGCTCCGGTCGCTCCGCAGAGGACAGCCCCCGCGGGACACCGCGCAGCGTGCCTGGGCTCGAGCGGGAGCCGATCGCGGGCCGGCAGGGGATCAATCGTCCGTCCCCGGTGGACAGTCGGCCATGCGGGTTCAGCGGAGCGTTCGTCGCAAAAGCTTGGATCTCTGGCGAGAAGCCGAGGCGCTTCACCGTATTGACAATGTACCGCCGAGCCTGAGACAGCGCATCGCTCCCCAGGGGTCGGGCCCCAAGATAATCCCCGAGAACCCTGAGATGGAGCGAGATCGCCTCCTGCTCTATGAGAGCCGGTCGAGGAGAGCCCGGCCCCCGTCGCCCTTGAGCGAACTCGGCTCCCGAATTCGCAGGATCGAGACGGGACACCGTCACGGGGCTTCTCACTCGCCGCGCATCCCGCCTCGGAGCCGTCTGAGAACCCGAGCGGACCCCTCCCACGCGGGAAGGTAGTTCGGATCAATGCGAAGGGCCTGGCGCCACTCCGCCAGCGCCTCGTTGAACAGGCCGAGAGTTTCCAAGGCCCGGGCTCGCCTCGCAAGTGCCTCGAGGTCTGTGGTCTCGAGGAAATTCGAACTCTGCTCGCTGCTCACGGCTGACGCCCCCTCGTTCGAATCGACCGCCGCACGGCCCATCTGCGCGAGCCCCGTGCGTGCATCCGCATCCGTCTTCCGGCACTCTCAACCCGGCAGCGCGAAGCACTCCTCGTGCCAGGGAGCTATCCCTGCGTCATATCTCGAAGAACGCGTCGCCGATGAAGCCTGCCACGCGTCTCGGCGGCAAAAATTGCAGATCAAGGAGATGACACCGTTTGACATGTCTAACTCCGCGAATTGCGAGCGAGCTGCTCCATGCACGTACAACGCATCCGCGCGGCTCCAATAATGGCTGGTGCTGCCCCATGCCGTTCAGCCGCCGTAGCTGATTTGGATCGCCTGCAAAATTTGCGGTGAGCTGCCCCCAGGTCTCGAGGGCTGAGAGCTCGCTCCCGAAGAGGCTTCGAGCGTCAAAGGTTTTTTCCCGCTGGCACAGGGGATGCACGACGCCAATCCAGAG
>JBHIAB010000057.1:0-16685 GCA_046758385.1 Methylomirabilia bacterium
CGGCTCCTCCGACGGGAGGGGGGCCGTCGGCTCTCTCATTTCTTATCTCGGAGGGGGGCGCTGCCCCCCTTCCGAACCTCCCCCCAAGAGGGTTGCGCGGGCAAAGCCCGCGCTCTGAGCGGTCCACGTTGATCCGTTCGTGATATGCCGGAGCGCGCCGCCACGTTGGCCGGCTGAGTCGGAGCCAGCTGCGGGGCGTGTTAGGCGAGCAGGTCGATCGTGTGGGAATCTGTCTGCTCATCTTGGGGCTTCTCATCGGTCGGCTCACTGACCTCGGGACTCTCACCGGGATCGTCTGGCGTCTTGTCGCCCAGCTCTGCGAGGTCGGAGTCATTCGAGTCTGGTGGCCGCTTTGCGCGTGACCGCTTTTTTCTTGGTAGGCCTGGAGCGGATTGCTGCTGACGATCTGGATTCTGACCGGACACCGGGGCAATTGGTGTCATCCCGCTACCTCCTCTTCAAAATCCTGGTTGGCCACCGAGGTGGAGCCTCGCCCTTGAGTGCTCGGACCAGGCCCTTGACGGCCGCTTCGGAAGCTAGCTGGAAGCTCCGGCCGCTCTCGCCCTCCACTTCCGGGGCCGAGATGGCCCGCCACGTCACGGCCAGCTGGTTCAAGTCGAGAGCCCAGGCCACCAGTTTGATGCGTGTCCGCCTGGTGTAAGGCCCCCACTCCTGGTCAAAGAGGCGGACGTCGAGGAAGATGAGCGACTGGATGGCATGGGTCCGCTTGAGCCATTCGACAACTTCGGGCTTCAACGCCGCCCCCGCGCCTACCCGTTCCAGATAGTCGAGGGGGATCGGTGAGCCGGCCTGCGCTGTCTGCTCGGCAAAGGCCCCGGCCTCGAATACGGATCCCCACAAGTCATCCAGCTCTCTTGCGAGTCCCCGCGCGAGGGCCCGTACCGTGGGGCGGTTCGCCCTGTCGAGGCCGATTCCGACCACCAGTGACCGGCCCGTTGGGGAGCTTGGTCGCCGGGGCGCCATCCGCTCGTCATGGCGCACCGTGGCGCACCCCGTGGCGAATACCAGGAGGAAGACGATGGCAATGCGGCGCCTCATGAGGCCCTCGCCGAAGCGGCCCGGGCCTCTCGCCCAGCCCGAATCCGAGACCGGAGGTGGAGAAGAGCGGCCGAGTGAAGCTGAGTTGCCCGGGACTCGGACACTTCCATCACCATCGCGATCTCGCGGAAGTTCAGCTGCTCGACATAGTGGAGATGGAGCACCAGCTGCTCGGAGGGCGAGAGGGACGCTACCTGGGCGGCCAGCATCTGACGGTCATCTTTTTCCATCAGGCTCGTCAGGGGACCAGCGAAGGACTCGTCCGCGATCTTGGCCCGGCGCACCGGATCGCCCTCGTCTTCCCCGTCGGTCTCGATGCTGTCGAGCGAGAAGGTAACGGCCGTCGCCGCCTCGTTTCGGAGGTGCTGGTAGTTCTCCAGCGGGATCCCCATGCGCGTGGCGGCCTCCTCATCGGTGGGGGGCCGCGACAGCTCCTGCTCGAGGGCGGCGAGCGTGCGCTCGACCTGATTGAGGCGCCGCCGTGTCACTCGTCCGACGGGGTCGAGCTCACGAATGAAGTCTACGATCGCCCCTCGAATCCGGGTCAGGGCGTAGACGCCGAAGTCGGTGCCCCGGCTTGGCTCGAAGCTCTCGATCGCAGCCAGGAAGCCTACCACCCCGGCCGAGATGATGTCGTCGGTTTCCACCTTGGGGGGCAGCGAGCTCGCCACACGGCTAGCCATATAACGGACCAGGTGGATGTAGCGGGCTACCAGAGCCTCCCGGAGCTTCGGATCTCCTGTCGCCCGGAAGCGCCGCCAGGTGGCCTCCACATCCAGGGGCTGAGCCTTGGTGTCAGGAAACCGGAACGGCCAGCGAGCCAGATGGCGCTTTCCCATCGCTCTCTTCTGTGGTGACTGGAAGGGTTCGGGCCAGGGCCACCACCGTTTGGGTGGCCGGTGAATACGGGAAGACCTCCGTCAGGGGCTGCTGGAGGACGACGGCTTTCCCCACCGAGTCGTCCCAGGGAATGACGCCTGCGAGTGGGAGCGAATAGGCGAGGAACCGCTCCGTCAGGCGCGCCAGACGCAGGTGGGTCTCACGCCCCTGGGCTAAGCTTCGCGTCATGTTCACCAAGAGCTCGAGCCTCGCGTGGCGGGCGCGATGGCGGCAGACCTTGATCAGGCTATAGGTATCGGACAAAGCGGTGGGCTCGTGGGTGGTAACGACCAAGGCGCGCTCGGCCATCCCAATCAGCGTGGTCACGGTGGAGAAAATTCCGGCTCCGGTATCGATCAGCAGGAAGTCGGCGCCTTCGCCGAGCCGTCCCAGTGCTTCCACGAGCTTCCCGCGTTCCTCGGGGCCCATCTCCACGAGACTCGGCACCCCGGAGGCGGCCGGGATCAGGCGAAGGCCGTGGGGACCGGAGAGCAACGTGTCTTCGAGGCGACACCGTCCTCGCACAACGTCCTCGAGATCCTGCCGCGGCACGAGATTCAGGATGATTGACAGGTTCGCCAGCCCCAGGTCTCCATCCAGCAGGAGGACGCGATACCCCTGCCGGGCCAGCACCAGAGCCAGGTTGGCAGCCAGGCTCGACTTTCCGACCCCACCCTTTCCCGAGGTGACAGCGATCGTCCGACACGACCCTCGCCGGAGCCGGGCTCTCAACTGTTGGGCCTGGTCGCTCATAGGAGCGCTCCCGAGACAATGCACGCGACGATCCGCTCCGCCTCGGCCTCCTCCAAGTCGTCCGGGACCTCCTGGCCGATTCCGAGCCAGGTCAAGGGAAGCCCGGTCTGGTGGCTGACGGTGAGGATTCCGCCGTAGTGGGCGGTCTCGTCGAGCTTGGTGAAGCAGAGCCGGTTGGGGCGGAGCCGGGCAAAGGTGTCGGTAGCGCGGAGGAGGTCGACGGTCCGCGTGGTCACAGAGAGGACAAGATGCACCTCGTCAGCCCGAGCCGCTTCGAGGAACGGGACGAGCTCCTGCATGGAGTGCTCCAGGGGGCTCCGCCCCATGGTATCGATGAAGATCAAATCCCGGTCGTCCAGCTCGCTGAGGGCTTGCGCCATCTCTTCCGGCCGTGCTGCCACCTTGAGGGGCACTTGGAGCAGCTCGGCGTACGCCTCGAGCTGGGGGATCGCTCCAATCCGGTAGGTATCCATGGTCAGCAGGGCCACTGGCAGGTGGTGGGTGAGGTGGGCTCGCGCCGCCACCTTCACGAGCGTCGTGGTTTTTCCAGCGCCTGTCGGGCCAATGAACGCGATCCGCCGGGCCCGGTCCCGCTCTGCGGCCCATCGCGCCGGGACCACGGTCAAATTGTCAGCCAGAAGCCGCCGGGCCGTGACCGTCATCGGCTCGGCACCCTTGAGCGGGTGCCCGTTGCCTAACAGTCCCTTGAGGAGTGCCTGAGCCATCGCGTCGGGGACATCTTGCTCGCAGAGGCGGTGGTAGACGGCCTGGAGCCGAATCGGGAAGCGCCCACCCCCAGGAGTTCGCGCACCATCGTCACTCTCTCGCGGGCGGGTGGTCTGGTCGTTCCCACGGAGTCCCGATTCAGCCGACGACTCTGCGACGTCGCGAACCGTCGCACGAATGCGGTCTTCCTTGCTCATGCGAGCGGCGGGTGCGGTGAGGGGTCCTTGGGTCCCGGTGGCCGGCTGGGGCTCGGCCTTCGCGCGTCCGGCCTGCCATGCCATTGGTCGCGGTTCCCATCTCCTGGTCCGCAACTCGGATCCATTCGGTCGCGCCGGAGGCTTCGTGAACCTGAGGGCGGGTTCCCGCAGGGCGCGCTTCGGTTGCGCCGCCACGGCCTGCTCCAGGGAGTCGTCCGTCGCGGCGAGGACCTCGACGCGAGACCGGCCGAAGAGGCGGCTCACGCCGGACGGCGCCAGCGTCTTGGTGTGAAGGAGGACCGCATTTTCCCCGAGCTCACGCCGGACGGCCGCCAAGGCCTCGGCGACACTGGCAGCTTCGAAGCGCTTAAGCAGCATGCTCGACCTCCACGGGGAAGCTGGATTGAAGCGTCACGGTGGATGGGATCTCGCCGAAGGAAAGGACCCCGAGGTGCGGGAACGAGCGCTCAAGCAGCCTCCGCACGTGGGGGCGGAGGTCCTGGGTGCAGAGCAGGCATGGTTTTCCCTCGGTGGGCGGGCTCTGCTCGAGGGCTCGGGCCACCCCGCCGCGGAGACCTTCCGCCACCTGGGGGTCGACGATCAACCCCCCAGCGCTCTCCGCCCGCTGGAGTCCCACTCGAAGCACCCGCTCCACGTCCGGCCTGAGAAGCAGTGGGTGCAAGGTCTTGTTGGGCCCGAGGTAGGGGCGGACCACGGTGCTCTGGATGCTGCCCCGTACCCACTCCGTCAAGACGACGGGGTCCTTCGAATGGGGCGCATAGTCTGCCAGGGCCTCGAGGATCGTGGGAAGGTCTCGAATCGAGACTTCTTCGGCGAGAAGCAGCTGGAGCACCTTGTGCACGGTGCCAAGCGGGAGGAGGGCCGGGATCAACCCCTCGAGCGCGGCTGGCTGGTTCGCTTTCACCTGGTCCAGGAGTTCCTGAACGGCCTGTCGGGTCAGGAGGGCCGGGCCGTGACGACGGATGGTTTCGGAAAGGTGAGTGGCGACGACCGTGCCGGGGTCGACCACGGTGTACCCGAGGGCACGGGCCTCGTCTTTGAGCCCTGGAAGGATCCAGAGCGCCGGAACACCGAAGGTGGGCTCCCGGGTCTCGATTCCGTCCAGGGGGCGGCTCGCCGTCCCGGGATCGATCGCGAGGAGTCGGTCTGGAGCCAGCTCCCCGCGGGCGACCTCGAGCCCCTTGAGCCGGACGAGGTAGCTGTTGGGGCGGAGTTCCAGGTTGTCCCTGACTCGGACCGGTGGGACGAGGAAGCCGAGATCGAGCGAGAACTGCTTTCTGAGCGCCTTGATTCGATCGAGCAACTCGCCGACCTGGGCTGTGTCCACCAGCGGGATCAAGTTGTAGCCGACCTCGAGGCTCAAAAGATCGAGGGGAACGACGTTGTCCTCTTTCTCGCGAGCCGCTGGAGCCCGCTCCGCCGGTTCTGGCTCTGGCGTTCCCCGGCGGGCGGCCCTGCCTCGCAGCAAGTAGGTCGCGGCCCCGAACACACCGGCGATGAAGAGAAACGGCAGCGTGGGGAGACCAGGGACCAGGGCCAAGCTTGCGACGACCCCGGCGGTGATCACGAGCGCGCGGGGACGCAGGGTGAGCTGACCGACGAGGTCTGTGGAGAGCTCTGAAGCCGCCGCGGCGCGGCTCACCACGATGCCGGCCGCCGTGGAGACAATCAGCGCGGGGAGCTGAGTGATGAGGCCGTCACCGATGGTGAGGATCGTGTATGTTTGCAATGCTTCAACGAGCCCCACGCCCCGTTGGAAGATCCCCGTAGCCAGGCCGCCCACGATGTTGATGCCCGTGATGATGACCCCGGCCACCGCATCGCCTCGGACGAACTTGGAGGCGCCGTCCATGGCCCCGTAGAAGTCGGCCTCCCGAGAGATCGTCTCGCGGCGCCGACGGGCGTCGACTTCGGAGATCAACCCGGCATTGAGGTCGGCGTCGATGGACATTTGCTTGCCCGGCATGGCATCCAGGGTGAAGCGGGCTGCCACCTCGGCAATCCGGCCGGCGCCCTTGGTGATGACGACGAACTGGATGATCACGAGGATGAGGAAGACGACCAACCCCACCACGTAGTTGCCACCCACGACGACCTGGCCGAAGGCCCTGATCACCTGTCCAGCGGCCTCCGGGCCCTCGTGACCGCGAAGGAGGATGAGCCGCGTGGAGGCCACATTGAGGGAGAGGCGGAGGAGTGTGAGAACTAGCAGCAGGGAAGGGAAGGAGGAGAACTCCACGGGTCTCAAGACGTACATGGCCACGAGGAGCGTCAGGAGCGAGATCGAGAGGTTCGTGCTGAGCAGGAAGTCCAGCAGGACAGTGGGCAGGGGGATCACCATCACCGTCAGGATCCCCAGGATCGCGCCGCCCAACGCGAGGTCGGACATGGTGGAGGCCGGGCGGGTCGCTGCGCCGCCGGCTTTGGTGGCCGGCCGTGCGGGGCTCATGAGGCCGTCCTCCCCTGGCGCTGACTCAGCATGAAGACGTAGGCCAGCACCTCGGCCACGGCGCGGTAGAGCGAGGCTGGGATCTCCCCCCCGAGAGGGACCGATTTGTAGAGCGCCTGGGCCAGCGGCGGGTGCTCCACTACCGGGACGCCGACGGCGCGAGCGCGCTCTTTGATCTGCTGGGCGATGAGGCGGGCTCCCTTGGCCACAACCTTGGGAGCGCGCATCATGGCCCGCTCATACTTGAGCGCGACGGCGACATGGACCGGGTTGGTGACGACCACGTCTGCCTTGGGGACCTCTCCCATCATCCGCCGCCTGGCGTACTGGCGGTGCAGGCTCCGGGAGCGGGCTCGCGTGTGAGGGTCGCCCTCTGCCTGGCGCATCTCGTCCTTGATCTCGTGCCGGCTCATGCGGAGGCTTCGGAGCTGGGACCGGTGCTGATAGGCGTAGTCCAGGACGGCCAGAACGAGGTAGGCGATCCCGACACGCCAGAAGAGGGTGAGGACGAGGGACACGATCAGCCCGACAGCCACGCGGGGATCGCGCGCGGTGAGCGAGATGAGCTCCGGGATTCTGGGCTCGATCGTGAGAAAGGCCACGCCCCCGATCATGGCCAGTTTGACTGGCGCCTTGAGGAGGTTGAACAGGGCCTGGGTGCCGAAGAGCCGCTTGAGCCCGTTGATCGGGTTGAGTTTCGCCAACTTGGGCTCGAGAGGTTTGGTGGTGAAGAGAAAGCCGACCTGGAGGATGTTGACTCCTACGGCCACGACGGCGAGGACGATCATCGGGGGGAGGACAATCCCCAGGAAGAGGCCGACGACCTCTCGGCCGAAGTCGTGAATCGCGGCGGGGTGCCACCCCCGGAGCTGGATGCGGACCAGGAGGGTGGGGATGAGATCGGTCAGCCGGCGACCCCATTCCGGGCCGGCCCAGGTGAGGAACCCGGCGGCCCCGAGGATCAACAGTGCCGAGTTGAGCTCGGTGCTCTTGGCGATCTGCCCCTTCTTCCGGGCTTCTTCGAGCCGCCTAGGCGTCGGGGCTTCGGTGCGTTCGAGGTCATCCGCCATGGGCGAGGCTCCGCAAGAGATCCACGAAATGCCCCTCGAGCTGGTTGACTTCTCCGGCGAGGAGGGCTCCGGTCAGGTCAAAGTTGAGGAGGAGGACCAAGAGTCCCACCGTGATCATCAGCGGGAACCCGACGAGGAGGATGTTGATCTGCGGGATGCTTCGGGCAATGAACACCAGGACCAGGTTGCTGAGGAACACGGCGCCCACGGTCGGCGCCGCCAGGGCCAGGCCCAGCCTGAAGATCCGGCCGACCAGGGGGAACAGGGACTCCAGAATTGTGGGGTTGAGCGACCAGGTGGCGAGCGGGATCAGGCGAAAGCTCTCCACCACCGCGGTGATCACGATGAGGTGGCCATTGAGCGTGAGGAAGAGGAGGAGGACCAGAAGATCGAAGAGGTGGGTCACGATGGTGACCTGCGACCCTTGGCTTGGATCGATCACCCTGGCCAGGCCGAACCCCATCTGCGTCCCCACGAGCTCCCCGGCGAAGGTGGCCGCGGCGGCGAAGAGCTGCCCGATGAACCCCATCAAGAGCCCCACGGTGAGTTCACCGACGGCGCGGAGGCCCAAGGCGATCGCGCCGGCCGCCGGAGGAGGCGGAGCCGCCGCGATGGCGGACCAGGCGAGACCGGCGAGCGCGAAGCCAAGCCCGACGCGCGCCAGGAGCGGCACGCGCTGATGGTTGAAGGGGGGAGCCAGGGCCAGGAGACCCGCGAGGCGCGCCGCGGCCAGGAAGAACCACTCAACCTGGCGGAAGTCCAGCGGCCAGAGGCCGAACGGAACACTCATGCGGCTGGCTCCGGGGGAAATGGGTACGGGATCCACCCTGGGTATCCCCGAACGCGCTTACGGTGACGCATTCCTAGCACCGTCCCTCGGCCCCCCTCCTCCCGATGGCGTCCAGCCTCTCTCCCTCTCCCTTCTCTCAAGCTATTTGCCAAACGGAGCACTACAGGTCGTCGCAGAGGGCGCTGAGGCAGCTTCATCCGGCGAACCTCCAGGCCCCACCCAGGAGCCCCCGGGTGAACTCGACAATCACCCGGAGCATCCAGGGACCCAGGACCATCATGATGAGAACCGCGGCCATCAGCTTCGGCAGAAAGGTGAGTGTAATCTCTTGGATCTGGGTCACCGCCTGGAAGATGGCGACCATGAGCCCGGCCGCGAGCCCGGCCATGAGGATCGGTCCCGCCAGGAGCAGGGCTGTCCAGAGGGCTTGGCGGGCGAGGTCAATGGTCACGTCGGGCGTCATCAGCTATTTCCTCATTGGAAGCTGGTGATGAGCGAACGGATCACCAGCTGCCAGCCGTCGGCCAGCACGAAGAGCAGGATCTTGATGGGCATGGAGACCAGCATGGGAGGGAGCATCATCATGCCCATCGACATGAGCACGCTGCCCACGACCATGTCGATGACCAGGAACGGGACGAAGATGATGAAGGAGAGCTGAAACGCCGTGCGAAGCTCGGAGATGACGAAGGCCGGGATCAGAACATGGATCGGCACGTCCGCCTGGACGTTTGGGCGTGGGGTCCGGGAGAGGTCCACCATGAGGGCCAGGTCATGCTCGCGGGTCTGCCGGAGCATGAAGGCCCGGACCGGCTTGAGGCCTCGTTCGAGCGCGAGCTCCGGGCCCACCTCGCGGGCCATGTAGGGGGCCAGGGCGTTCTGGTGAATCTCCTGCCCGACGGGAGCCATGATGAAGGCGGTGAGGAACAGCGACAGCCCAATGACGAGCTGGTTGGGTGGCATCTGCGGAGTGCCGACGGCATGGCGCAGAAAGGAGAGGACGATGAGCACGCGGGTGAACGAGGTCAGGAGGACCAGGATCGACGGCGCCAGGGCCAGCACCGTCAGGAGCGCCACCAGCTCGAGCAGCTTCGAGACTTCCGTCGGGTTGCTGGGGTCGATGGACGTCAGCGGGATCCGCGGCAGCGCTAGGCCCTGGGCCTGGACAGCTGTCGCCGCGACCAAGCTCAGGGCGAAGGAGGCGACCGCAAGGTACACGCCTCGCCTCATCGACGTCCCCCTCCAAGGCGGTCCTGGAGCAATCGGAGCTGTGAGGGGAAGGACCGCTCTCCCTTGTCGATCTCGCGGGGCCGCTGGGAACTGGCCGGAGCTTCTGTTTGCGCCCAAGCATGGAGCGGCACGATGCGCCCGCTGGTCACACCGATGAGGACGGTCCAGGGCCCCGCGCGGACGAGGCAGAGCGACTGGCTAGGGCCGAGGATGGTTCGGCCCTCGATCTGGATCGAACCGTCGCCGCCTGGCAGGTACCGGGCTAGCGGGAGCCGGCGGATGAGCCGCGAGCCGCCGTAGAGGAGGCCGGCCACCACGAGGCAGGCGACCCCGAGCCTCCAGAGGGAGGCGGTGAGCGACGGTCCCTCCCCTGCCGCAGGCCTGGCAATCGTCGGCCCGTCCCCCATCTCGGCCGCCCAGGCCCCGGAGAGCGGGGCCAGCAGGATCGCGGCCAGGATGACCGATGCCCGCACGCTCATCGGAGGCTCTGGATCCGCTCGGCGGCGCGGCTGATCTGTGTGAGCCGCACGCCGAAGTTCTCGTCGATGATGACCACTTCGCCCTTGCCGATGAGCCGGTCGTTGACCAGGAGGTCCACGGGCTCCCCCGCCAGCTTCTCCAGCTCTAGGACGGACCCGGGGCTGAGGGCGAGGATGTCTCGGATCAACATCTTGGTGCGCCCCAACTCCACCGTGACGGGGAGCATGATGTCCAGGATCATGTCGAGTCCGGGCGTGGGGCCTCCCGGTTGGGCTACCACCTTCTCGAGCTTCTCGGCTGGGTCCGGGTTCGTCCCCAGCTCCGTGGCGATCGTTGTCGGGATCGTGAGCGCCAGCGAGGCTCGCGGGGTTCCGTCCACCAGCAGCCGGGCCATGACCAGCGAGTGCACCTGCGGAGGAGCCCAGGGATCGCCGGCTTCGATGAATTTCAAATCCACCGAGCCGAAGGCGACGGGACGGTCGAGCAGCGCCTTGAGCGAGGAACTGGCCGAGCTCATCATCTGATTGAGCATGTCGCGAAGCACCTCTTCGTGCTCCGAGGTCAGGATCGGCAGCTCACCGGTGGACTCCCCGCCGAGCATGAGCTGTGCCAGCATGGCTGCCTCGCCGCGCGGCATGACCAACGTGTGGGCGCCGATGTAGCCTCGGGCGAAGCGAGCCTCGGCGACCGCCCAGGGGGTGGGCAACCGTTCCGCGAGCCCGTCGATGCCTTCCACGGGCTGGGGGTCGAGATCGATGGTGATGGTGCGGTTGAGGAGGGTGGAGAGCGCCGCCGAGGCGCCGGCGAACAATGTCTCCGAGTACACGCGGATCGTCTCCTCGGTGGAAAGGTCAGGTGGCATAACGGCCGGCGCGGAGGACTTTTTGCTCATCGGATTCCATTCCTTTCGCTCACGCGGCTCGTGATCGCGAGCGCGAGACGATTGCGGCTCACTCCCGGCTTCCCCTTGAACTTGGCCAGCTCACCGATCTCCACAGTCGCCGGAATGTCGGGTCCGGTGTCCAGGGAGATCAAGGAGCCTTGGCCAAGCTCAAGCAGGTCCCTGACCCTGAGGGTGGCCCGCCCGAGGACGACGCGAACGGGG
The DNA here is from genome assembly GCA_046758385.1 of Methylomirabilia bacterium. Lineage (GTDB taxonomy): Bacteria > Methylomirabilota > Methylomirabilia > Rokubacteriales > CSP1-6 > JBHIAB01. Next base: position 10,760 of record JBHIAB010000057.1, read on the forward strand.
AGCCTGGTCTCGAGGACCTCCGTGGTGATGTGGGTGCGGGCTTCGGGGTCTTGGTCGATGTTCAAGCTGGAGAGCCACCGCTGCGCGCCGAACCGCGGGATTAGCGGCTCGAGCAGGAGATAGGGGTAGGCGATGGTCATCCCGGCGGTGACCTCTCCCATCTTGAGTCGGAAGCTGGCCACCACCACCACTTCGTTGGGGGAGGTAATCTGAAGGAATTGGGGGTTGGTTTCCAAGTTCAAGATCCGCATCACGAAGGCGCCGACCTGCTGCCATGACTGCTGGAGGTCCACCATGGCCCGGAGCCCGATCCGCTCGATCACGGCGCGCTCGATCTCGGTGAACTCCCGGACTGTCCCTCGGTGGGCGCCGCTCCCTCCGAGGAGCCGGTCGATCATCGCGAAGGCCATCTGAGAGTTCAGCTCGAGCACCGCCCCGCCCTTGAGTGGCTCCATGTTGAAGATGAAGGCACAGGCGGGCGTCGCAATGGCCATGGTGTACTCGGCGTAGGCGATCTGCTCCACGGCCTCCACCTCGAGGTCCACGACCGACCGCAGGATTCCCGAGAGGGAGGCGCTGAAGAGCTTGACGAAATCGTCGTGGAGGACCTGGAGCGTGCGGAGCTGATCTTTGGAGATCCGGCTCGGTCGGCGGAAGCTGTAGCGGAGTGCGGGCCGCTCCGAAGTCGGCGACGGCGCGGCGCCAGAAACCCCGACCTCCCCACTGTGGACCGCGTTGAGGAGGGCGTCGATCTCCTCTTGGCTCAGGATCTCCTGCGGCTTCATTGGACGATGAACTCGGTGAGAAGGACGTGGGTCAGGACAGGCGCCCCGGCAGCGTCGTTGAGGCGCTCCAGGAGCCGCTCCTTGAGATCCTCTCGCCTCTCGGCGTCCAGCAGCTCGTCCAGCGGGGCAGTGGCCAACACCCCGAGACTCGCGTCTCGGAGAACGGAACGGATCTCCTCAAGGGTCTTCTTGCGGGTTCCCTCCGCGAGGCCCAGTTCGATCGTCGTCTTCAGGTAGCGTCGGCCGTTGGTCTTGGCGATGTTGACCACTATGGAACCCAGTCGCCAGGTCTGGTCCGCTGTGGGCGCCACGTACTCCTCGCTCGTCGTCGCGTGCCCGCTCCGCCACCACCAGCCCACGGTGCCGCTTCCCACTATGAGGAGGAGCACCGCGGCGACCGCCAACGACTTGCCGAATCTCTTGTTCGCGGCCGGCGGCTCAGCTGGTTGGATGTCGGTCGGTCCTTTTTTGCCCTTGCGTGGTGCCTCCATCTCGTCTCCCTTCGAGCTCGCGCGCTGTCTTCACGAGCTCCCGTACCGTCGCGGGCGTCTCCCTGACTACGAGCGTGAGGCCGGTTGCCAGCACCACGGTGGTGGCCGGCTGGTCCTTGATGGACTGGACCAGCTCGGCGCGGACGGAAAACCGGGCTCCGTTGACGGCGGTCAGGGTGACCATGAGGTTACTGCTTGAGGTTGACGACGGTCTGCAGCAGCTCGTCGCCGGTCCGGATCAACCTGGCGCTGGCCTCGAAGCCGCGCTGGGTGGAAATCAGATTGCTGAACTGTTCCGAGAGGTCCACGTTGGACTGCTCGAGTGCTCCGGCGATGAGGGCGCCACGCCCGCCGGTGGCAGGGGTGCCGACATTGGGAATGCCTGAGTTCCCCGACGTGCGGAACAGGTTGGTCCCCTCGCGGATCAGCCCGCCGGAGTTGGCGAAGGTCGCGAGCTGGATGGTGTCGAGGGTCTGCCTGGTGCCGTTGTCGTAGAAGCCCGAGACGGTGCCGTTGGTCCCCACGGTGACGGACTGGAGCGTTCCCGAACGGTTGCCGTCCTGGCTCGAGAGGTAGAGGGTTGAGGCTCCGGCGAACCCGGTCACCGCTCTGGTGTTGGTGGCCGAGCCGAAGTCCAGGGTAACGACCTGGGGCGTGGTCACGCCGGCAGCGGCCGCGTAGTTGATGGTAAGGGGCGCCGTGGCGCCGGCGGTGATGGCCCCCAGAGCATCGAACGTGACGCTTCCGCTGGCGCCGGCCAAGCTCGCAATGTTGGCGTCGGTTTCGGTGACGGTAAAGTCCCACTGACCGGCGGCCGCGCCGAAGTTCTTCGTGAAGGTGATGGTCAGGACGTGAGCGGCGCCGAGCGAGTCGTTCACGGTAAAGGTCGCCACGTGGGTGGTCCCATCGGCCACCCCGGCATCGAGGTTGCCGCTGAAGACGTTCGTCGTGGTGGCCGTGCCTGGGACCGTCTGGCCCTGGATGGTGATGTCGCCGTTGGCGCCCTGGACTCTGAACCCTGTGATCGTATCCACGAGGATGCCGGTGGCGTCGGTGGTGAAGTTCCCGGCGCGCGAGTAGTGCAGCGCGCCGTTGTTGTCCTTGAGGATGAAGAGCCCGCTGCCCTGGATGGCGAGGTCGGTCGGGTTGCCGGTGGTGTCGACCGCCGCCTGGTTGAAACCGATCTGGATCGCGCCCAGCTGCACCCCGAGACCGATCTGCTGGGCGTTGGTCCCACCGGCGACGCCGAACGGGACCGTCTCTCCGCGCAAGGTCTGGCTCAAGAGGTCGGAGAAGAGCGGCTTCGCCCCCTTGTAACCCGGGGTGTTGATGTTGGCGATGTTGGCCCCGATGACGTCGATGGCTTGCTGGTGGGTCCGGAGGCCGGTGACGCCGGTCGTGAGAACGCTCATGCGGATTCCTCCTTCTTCAGGGTCTTCTCAGTTGGAGATTGACCTGAGATTAGAGACAGCCGTTTTGATCGTGCCGAGTAACACCATGGGAACGCCGCCTTGCAGCGTGACGCCGGTCACGGTGCCGGCGATTGCGGCGATCGGCGTGGGCTGGCCTCCGAGGGCGCTGGTGGCCAGCACGCGGTAGCTGTACTTTCCTGCTGGCAGCGGGAGGCTTCCCGTTCCCAGCCCGTCGAAGGTGATCACCTGGGGGCCGGCGGCCTGCTTGCTCGCGTTGAAGCGTTTCACGAGGGCCCCGCTGCTGTCGGTGACCTCGACCACGACCTGGGCGGCAGGGTTGGGGAGTGTGTACGGCAACTGCACGGGCTGCCCGGCGAAGTCGAATGTTGCGCTCAGTCCGGTCACTTTCTTCCCGATGAGCCCCGAGACTCCCGTGAGGTGCGAGGCTCCAGCCGCGACGGTGGCCACGGACTTCTGGATCTCCTTGAGGGCCTCGAGGCTGGAGAAGGTCGCCGACTGGCTGATGAACTGGTCGCTTGAGGTTGGGCTCAACGGGTTCTGGTAGCGAAGCTGAGCCACCAGCAGCTTGAGGAAGTCGTCCTTCTGAAGAACACTCTGTTTCTTGGTGGTGGCGCTCTTCACCAGATTGATCACTGGCGGAAGCACGGCGCCGAGAATCGGGAGAATACCCATAGATTCCTCCTAGACGATCAAGTCCACCCGTGAGAGGGGGTCCGGTGCCGAGGTACGGGAGCGGGATCGAGTCCGCTCGCGCGACTCACCGCGCTGGGACCGGTCGGTGGTGCGCTCGGGAGTGCCGCGGTCCCTCGCCAGCGCAAGATCGAGGCGAACGATCAGTGAGGCCACGTCAAGCCCATGGCTTGCCAGGGCCTGCTGGAGGTCTGGGATCGCCTGGCTCAGGAGCGCCTGGGTCTCTGAGCGTTCGGCATTGATGCTCAGTGCCAGGCTGCCCCCGCTCGCCCTCACGCTCACGCGCACCCACCCGAGGGTCGGCGGCTCCAGGCGCACGTGCATCTCTGTGCGCCCGTCCTGTCTCAGGATTGTCGCGGTCCGGACGAGTTGGTCCACGACAGCGGGCGGCGTCTCCCTGGCGGGGAGCGTCCTCAGTTCGGGCGTGGTGCCCGCGGCAGGGCTGCCCTCCTTGGTCATGGTCGAGAAAGCCGGCTGGCCCTCAGGCATCCCTCGCCGGAGGGCAAGGAGATCTTCCGGCGGTTGTACGTCGGCAGCCTGACCGCGACCATCCGGTGTCGTCGAGCCCCTCTCCTGTGGAAGGAAGTTTGGAGCTCCGTTGGCTCCCGGATCGCTCCGCTGCTGAATCGACCCTCGACCGTCAACCGGCGTCACCCCTGCGGGCCTCTCATGCCGAAGCTCGACCACGGACGGCTCCTTGGTCGGGCTCGGACTCAAGGGAGCCTGTCGCGCCTCCGTGGATTGGCGAACGACGGGGTGAGAGGGGACGCCGGCAGAACCTTCGCCAGGATTCGCGGCGGAGGGGGCAAGCTTGGTCTCGCTCCCGATGCGAGGCGCTAGGCTCCGGGAGAAGGGGTCGGGGGCAGCGCCTTCTTGCGCCTGATTCGGAGCCGGTACGGCGGGAGCCGGATCAGGAAGAGTCCTGGCCAGGAGCACCGGAGGTTCGGGAGTCGCCTGGGCGGCCCCGTTTGCTTGCACCAGCTCCGGTGCTGGCGCCCCAGGGACTTGCACCAGCTCCGGTGCTGGCGCCCCAGGGACTTGCAGCAGCTCCGGTGCTGGCGCGCCAGGGACGGGAAGAGAAGGGGCTAGAAGCACGAGCGCCTGGGGGTCCGGAGCCCCCCCCGGGGTGATCGGGCCCTCTGGTGGCGGTCCGGGGTCCGGCGAAGTAGGAATCGCTTCTGGCAGGAGCAACGCCATGAGCTGTTCAGGGTCGGGGAACTGTTCGGGACTCCCCCCTCCGGAATGCTCTGGCATGGCGGTCGTCGGGTCGGCCGGCGGCGGGATGAGGTCAAGTCCAATCGGTATCACGGTGTGGGCTCCTTGAAGTCCTGCAGCAAGGGATGGGTGAGGGTGATGGATTCGTCTCGAGCGGCGCGAAGCCTGAGGATGGCTGCCAGGTCGTCAGCGGTAGCTTGTTCGCGACGCTCGCGATTCTGGCGGAGTTCCTCGAGCGCCCGGGCCTCCATCTCTTCCGCAAGCCGCCGGTCTCGATTACGCTGGGTCCAGATTGACCGAGCCTCGTCCAGCGCCGCTTGGGCCTGGATGAGAGCCTCCTTCACGGCGGCCTCGGTTGCATGGATCGCCGTGATCTGACCCCCGGCTCCCTCGAAGCCTGGGCCGCCGCTCACGGCCGATTCGATCCACCGCTCCCTGAGGCCGGCGAGCAGCTCCAAGGAGGACTGAAGCTGGGTCACCGAGTGACGAGCCTGGGCGATGGCCAACTCGGCGTCGCGCTCCAGGGCGCGTCTGACCTTGAGGAGCGCGGTGAATGGTGTGCTCATGCCGTGCTCTCGGACCCGGGCTCCCTGACGAGGGTTGCTAGCCGGGCCGCGGTGTCGTCAAAAGTGGTCCGGTCAGTCACGGCCTGGGTCAGGAAATCGAGGATGAGATCCCAGCGGGCGATGGCCTGGTCGGCCACCGGCATCCCGCCCGCTCGATACGCCCCGAGGGCCAGGAGAGGCTCTACCTCCCGGTGGGCGGCGATGAGCGCTCTCACAGACTGGGCAAGGCCTCGGTGCTCGGCCGTCACGATGTCGATCATGCAGCGGCTCACGCTCCCCAGGACGTCGATGGCCGGGAAGTGGCCCTGGGAAGCCAGGGACCGGGAGAGGACGATGTGGCCATCGAGGATCGACCGCACGGCGTCGGCCACCGGTTCATTCTGATCGTCCCCTTCCACCAGGATCGTGTAGAGCCCGGTGATAGACCCTGGGCCGGCGCACGTGCCTGCGCGCTCGAGGAGCTTGGGGAGGAGGGCGAAGACCGACGGCGGGTATCCTCGGGTGGTGGGGGGTTCACCCACGGCCAGCCCGACCTCGCGCTGGGCCGCTGCGAACCGCGTTATCGAGTCCATCATCAAGAGCACGGTCCGGCCCTCGTCCCGGAACTGCTCGGCGATGGCCGTGGCCGTGAACACCGCTTGGCGCCGGATCTGAGGCGGGGCGTCGGAGGTGGCGACGACAAGGACCGATCGCTCGAGCCCCTCGGGCCCCAGGTCCTTTTCGATGAACTCTCTGACCTCGCGCCC